>PMHH01000060.1 GCA_003156595.1 Acidimicrobiaceae bacterium | reverse complement strand
GGTGCCGCCCCGCCAGCTCCCGGTTGGCGCGCTCACCGCACTCATTGGAGTGCCGCTCTTTTTGATTTTGATGCGCCGGGAACGCCGCATCACCTTCTAGCCGGTCCCCGCCTGCACGCGGTTGCGACCCAATGCCTTCGCCCGGTATAGCGCCGCATCGGCATCGGCGATCAGCCGGTCGGCGACGTCGGGTGGCACTCCCCGACTCTCCAGGTAGAAATGCTCGTCCTCGGCGATCGGACCGACAGCCGAGGCGTGACTGCAACGCACGTCGTTGTCCTCGATCTCCAGGTTGGGGACAGAATCAGCGTGGGCGCCCTCGTGCAGCACCAGGTTCCGATTGGTCTGCATGGCGTTGGTGCCGCCCGCTCCCTTTTCGACCCGGATCAGGCCGCTGTACACGGAGCGGGCCGTGTTGGCGACCACCCCCTTATAGAGCAGGTCCGACTGGGTCTTCGGGGCCCGGTGGTGCTGCACCGTACGAAAGTCGTGCATCTGATGATCGGCGGCAAAGTACAGGGCCAGCAACCGGCTTTCGGCGCCAGGTGCTGACAAGGCCGAATCGGTCCGCAGCCGGGCATAGTCGCCGCCGATGGCCACCGCGGCCGAAACGAGGGACGCGTCCCTGCCCACTCGGCTGGCCTGCAGCCCGATCTGCCAAGCCTCCGGACCGAGCAGTTGGACCTGCAGGTAGGACAGGCGGGCGCCGGCCGCCACGNNCACGTCGAGCTCGGTCACGGGCACCACCAAGGCTCCCGCCGGGCCGGCCACCAGTTCGAGCACGGAGGCCTCGGCGAGCTCGTCGACCTCCACCAGGATCCGAGGAAAAATGGCGGCGTTACTGGCATCGACCCGGTGTACGACCACGACCGGGTTGGCGACTGAGCCTTTGGCTACCCGGATGCGCACCGGAGCGGGGGCGAACGCCCGGTTGAGGACCGCGAACGCATCCGGCTCGCCGGCGACGGCGCCCAGCTCGACGGCCGGGGCGTCGGGCGCCGACAGGCGCTCCACCGTGATGTCCCGGTCGCCGGCGTGGAGGCCGGCCATATGGCCGTCGTGGGTCTCGACGAGCGTGATCCGAGAGCCGAGGGCGGCTACCAGTCCTTGTATGTCTGGCAGGGGTGCCAACTTGTCGCGTTTGGCGGGTACCGCGGCGGGCTGGTAGCGATCGAGGTCGAGGGCGTCGATGCGGCTGTAGCGCCACTCCTCCAAGGCGTCGGTCGGCAGATCCATGGAGAGGAACCGCTCGGCCGCGGCGCGCCGCTCGGCCCGCAACCAGGCCGGGCCGGCAAGCGCGGCAGCACATTCAACGGTGAAACTGGACAGGACGGCTCCCTCAGTGCTCAGTCGGGGGGAAGATCGACCACGATCCGGGTGCGGTCATCCTTGTCAAAGCGAACGGGGATGGTCCCCCCCACCTTGACCCGCGACCGGGCCGCCGCGGTAGGAAATGCCACCCGAGTGGTCACCTCGAAGGGGGATCCGTCACCTGGGTCGATTTCCAGGGTCAGGCGGCTGCGGGTGACCGGACCAATCGTCCGCTCGTCGACGACGGAGACCACCTTGGCCTGGGCGGGAACGCCCGAACGCAACAGTTCCGGGCCGCGTAGTTCGGGTTCGCTCTGCCCGGTCGGCGGTGGTGGCGGCGGCGGNNGGTGGCGGTGGTGGCGGCGGCGGTGGCGGTGGGGTGGGCCCTCTTCGCTCGCGAGGCCGGCGCGGCGCCATGGGCGGCCGCGGGACGCGCGGGGTCCGGGGGGTTTGCTGACCCTGCGCGGTCCGCTGGCCCTGCATGGCCATGCTCATGCCGGCGACGGCGATGACCAGCACGACCGCTAAGGCAACCGCTCCGGTCATGGCAATCGGCACCGCACGTCAGCCAACGGAACCCTCCATCTGCAACTCGATCAGCCGGCTCCACTCCACCGCGTACTCCATCGGCAGGGTGCGGGTCACGGGCTCGATAAAACCGTTGACGATCATGCTCATCGCCTGCTGCTCCGAGAGCCCCCGGCTCATCAGGTAGAAGAGCTGATCGTCGCCGACCTTGGACACGGTGGCCTCGTGGCCTACCTGGGCGTCCTGCTCGCCGAACTCGATGTACGGGTAGGTGTCGCTCCTCGAGGTGTCGTCGAGCAGCAGGGCGTCGCAGCGCACGAAGCTCTTCGACTTACGGGCGCCCTCCTCGAAACGGACCAGGCCCCGGTACGAAGTGCGCCCGGCGTCCTTGGAGATCGACTTGGAGATGATCGTCGAGGTCGTTTCTGGCGCCGCGTGCACCATCTTGGCCCCGGCGTCCTGATGCTGGCCGGCGCCGGCGTACGCCACCGACAGGACCTCACCGGACGCCTTGGGTCCCATGAGATAGACGGCCGGGTACTTCATGGTGAGGCGGCTGCCGATGTTGCCGTCGATCCATTCCATGTGGGCCTCGGTGTCACAGCGAGCCCGCTTGGTGACCAGGTTGTACACGTTGTTCGACCAGTTCTGGATGGTCGTGTAGGTGACCCGGCTGGAGGCCTTGCAGATGATCTCCACGACGGCCGAGTGCAGTGAGTCCGTGGTGTACACCGGGGCCGAGCACCCCTCGATGTAGTGCACCTGGGCGCCTTCATCGGCGATGATCAACGTGCGCTCGAACTGCCCCATGTTTTCCGCGTTGATGCGGAAGTAGGCCTGCAGGGGCATGTCGACTTTGACACCCGGTGGGACGTAGATGAAGCTGCCGCCCGACCAGGTGGCGGTGTTGAGCGCCGCGAACTTGTTGTCATTCGCCGGGATGATGGTGCCGAAATACTGCTTCACCAACTCGGGATACTCACGGAGCGCCGTGTCCATGTCGCAGAACAGGACGCCCTGAGCTTCCAGGTCCTCCCGGTTCTTGTGGTAGACGACCTCGGACTCATACTGGGCGGTGACGCCGGCCAGGTACTTGCGCTCAGCCTCGGGGATACCCAGCTTGTCGTAAGTGGCCTTGACCGACTCGGGCAGCTGATCCCAGGCGCTCACCTGCTTGTCGATGGGCTTGATGTAGTAGTAGATGTCGTCGAAGTCGATGCCGGACATGTCGCCACCCCAGCTGGGCATGGGCCGGCGCTGGAAATGCCGAAGCGCCTTGATGCGCTTGTTGGTCATCCATTCCGGCTCGCCCTTCATCCACGACATCTCGCGGAGGCTCGTCTCGGTCAGACCCTTCTTCGGCTTGTAGACGTAGTAGTCCTCGACGTCACTCCAACCCAGCTTGTACCGACCGAGATCCAGCTCTGCGGTTGCCATGCGGCGTCCACCTTCTGTTGCTATCGACGTGCGTGAGGAATTTCTCCTACGTAGATAGTAACAACCTAGACGGCCTACCTGGAAGACCCGAGCCAGCGCCGAACGCGAGCCGCTATTTTGGTATCTAAGACATCTATAAGCTGTCGAATATACCAAAAAAGGATGGGCGGGGGGAAGCGCCCGCCTCAGGCCGAGGGAAGCAGGGTGCCGCCAAAGCCAGCAGCCGAGCCAGCAGCTGGGACAGCCGCCGACCGCAGGACAGGCTCCTGGCCGACAGCGGCCGACCGCAGGGCAGGCTCCTGGCCAGCAGCGGCCGACGCCGCGGCCACGGCCAGCATGGCGACCAGCCAACGGCCCTCCATGTCCTGGGCCAGCCAGCGGGCGACGTTGGCGCGGGTCACCCGGGATACGGCACCACGAGGCCGGGCGTCCATGGGGTTGAGCCCCATGGCCTGGGCCACCTGCCGGGAGGGTTCGATGGCTACCACCGGGACGCCGGTGCGCCGCAAGGCGGCTACCTCGGCGCGCAGGTAGGCCCGGAAAGGCTGGCGCATCAAGGCGCCGGCGGCGTTGGCCGGTCGGGCCTCCGCCTGCGACATCGGCGAGCTGACGATCACCAGATCCATGCCGGCGCCGGCCATCAGGTCCATGTTGGTGGGCGAGCGCATGCCTCCGTCGACGTAGCGCCTTCCACCGATCGTCACCGGCTGGAAGTAGGCGGGAACGGCCGAAGACGCCGCCACGGCTTGGCCCACCCGAGCCTCAGGCGAATCGGGTTGCCCGAACACCACCCGACGACCGTCCCGCAGGCCGATGGCGCACAGCCACAACAGCTCAGCCGGCCACGCTCCGGCGTAGACGGCATCGATACCGTTGGAGATCGCCCTGGTGGGTATCCCCCCCGAGGGCATCAGCGCCGCGAGCAGGGCGCCCAAGGGGTGGCTGCGGGGATGGGCGAACCCGTGCACGACCCCCAGGGGATCCGCGACGGGACGGATGTGGAGCACGTCCCTCGGCTGGGGGCGGGGCCGGTGCGGCTTACCCACCTCCGCCAGGCGGGCCCCTTCGAGCGACAGCGGCTGCCCCTCGCTGATCCGCATCAGGTCGCCCGCGGCTACTCCGGCCCGCAACATGGCGGCGGAGATCGATCCGGCGGACGTCCCGACGATGACATCGGCTTTACGGGGATCCCAACCGGTGACCTCCTCGATGGCGGCCAGGACCGCCCCGTGGTAGGCCACGCCCACCGAACCCCCTGCCCCAAGCACGAGTCCAATACGCACGGCTGCGGAGCTTAGCGTCGTTCTTTCAAATAATCGGTGCTAGAGATGGGAGCCATCGCAATTGGAAACAAATTTGGCCTAAAGGGGAAACGTTATGGCTGTGGACCGGATGAGCCCCCTCGATTCGAGCTTCCTGCATATCGAGGACGGCGTTACCCACATGCACATCGGCTCGGTGTCGATCATGGAGGGTCCGCCGCCGCCTTACCGGGCGCTCCGCGACATGGTCGCCGGCAAGCTGGGCCTGGTGCCCCGCTACCGCCAGGTCGTTCGCCGGGTGCCCTTCGACCTCGGTCGCCCGGTCTGGGCCAACGACCCGTATTTCAACCTCGAATACCACCTGCGACGTACGGCCTTGCCGCGGCCCGGAGGGGAGGGCGAGCTGCGTCGCCTGGTCGGGCGGGTGATGGGGCAACAGCTGGACCGGGCCCGGCCGCTCTGGGAGATGTGGATGGTCGAGGGTCTCGACCACGACCAGTGGGCGGTCATCTCAAAGGTCCACCACTGCATGGTCGACGGGGTCTCCGGCAGCGATCTGCTCGCCCTGATCCTGGACCTCAGCCCCGACGCGGTCGCTACCGAGCCGGCGCCATGGGACGCCGGCCCGACGCCGGCTGGCTGGGAGCTGGCCACTGAGGCCATCGCGGACATGGCATCCAGCCCCTTCGAGATGGTCCGGGCGGTGCGGGCGCGCACCCGGGTCCCGCGCCGGGCCGCCAAGCAGATGTGGGAGACCGCTGCCGGACTTCGAGAGGTCATCGGAGGACTGAAGGCGACGACCCAAAGCAGCCTCAATGGGCCCATCGGACCGCACCGAAGGTGGGTCGCCACGTCAGTTCCGGTGTCCGACATCAAAGCCGTCCGCCGGGAGGTCGGCGGCACGTTCAACGATGTGGTCCTGGCCGTCATCACCCGCGGTTTCCGCGACCTGCTCGAGGCGCGGGGTGAGTCCGTGGAGCACCCGATCCGGACGCTGGTTCCCGTGTCCGTTCGGCCCCGGGACGAGCGGGGCCGGGCCGTCGGGGACGGCAGCATGGCCAACCGGGTCTCGGCTGTGTTCGCCGAGTTGCCGATCGGGACGGCCGACCCGGTCGAGCGGCTGCGGACCATCTCGGACCAGATGTCGGGAATCAAGGAATCCAAGCAAGCCCTCGCCGGTGAGAGCCTCACCAACCTGGGAGGTTTTGCCCCGCCCATGCTCCTAGCCCTCGGGGGACGCCTCGTCACCAAGGTCTCCCAGCGCAGCATCAACACCGTGACCACCAACGTGCCGGGGCCGCAGATGACCCTCTACGCGGCGGGCAAACGGATGCTGCGCAGTTACCCGTACGTCCCCCTAGGAATGCAGATGCGCATCGGGGTGGCCATCTTCTCGTATGACGGTGAGGCGCACTTCGGCATCACCGGCGACTTCGACACCACCCCGGACCTCGAGGTCCTGGCCGACGGCATCCGCGCCGGCATGGTCGAACTGGTGGCCGCCGGCGACGAAGCCAGCAACACCGACACAGACAGAGACGCCGTGACGGTGGACTTGCGGTCGCACGCCACCAATGGGCGGCGCATATCGACCGAGGCCTGACGGCCGCGTTAGGTCGTCTGGGAAGGACCGGACTTGGAGGGGCGCAGGCCGGCGGCCACGGTCCCGAGCACCATCGCCACCCCGACTCCGAAGACTGCCCACTTAGTGATGTTCGGGGTCACCCAGATGCTTCCGATGATCGGCGAGGCGGCCATCAGCAGAGCAAAGAGCCATTCGCCTGGGGCATTGAGCGCGGTAGGCCGCATACGGGCAGCATATTCCCTGCACCCGGGTGGCGGTCCAACCGTCGTGCGCCGGCGCCCTATTCGGCCAGTTCTTTTACCTCGCTGACGAGGCTGGCTACGGTCTGGTCTCCGGTCGGGATCGGCGCAACCTGCAGGTGGGTGACCCCGGCCTCCCGCATGGCGGCGATGCGCTCCCCGACCCAGCTCCGCGGACCGGCGAGCGAGGTCAGGTCCAGTAACTCCTGCGGTACCAGGGCGGCCGCGTCATCCTTCTTGCCGGACAGGTAGAGGTCCTGGATCTCGGCGGCTTCCTTCTCGTAACCGTACCGGCAGGCCAGGTCGTTGTAGAAGTTGCGGCCCTTGGCGCCCATCCCCCCGACGTACAGCGCCACCATGGGTCGGGCCAGCTCGCGTAGCCGGGTCACGTCCTCGCCCTCACCGATGGCGAGGAGCCCGCCGGCGCACACCATCAGCGGGTCCATGGCAGGGTCCCGCTTGGACGTGCCCTCCGCCAGGGGGGCGCCCCAGACGTCCTTGGCCTTCTCCGGGATGAAGAGGATCGGCAACCAGCCTTCGGCCACCTCCGCGGTCATGGCCACGTTCTTCTCTCCGAGCGAGGCGACCCAGATGGGGATCCGGGGGCGGACCGGGTGGGCGATGATCTTGAGGGCCCGGCCCAGACCGGTTCCCTGTCCGGCCGGGAGCGGCAGGTGATAATGACGGCCATCGTGGACGAGCGGCGCTTCGCGGGCCCACACCTGGCGGCAGATCTCGGCGATCTCCCGCGTGCGCCCGAGGGGGACGTCGTACGCGACCCCGTGCCAGCCCTCGATCACCTGCGGACCGGAGGCCCCGAGGCCGAGGTGGAAACGACCGCCGGACAAGGCGTCGATGCCCGCCGCGGTCATCGCCAGGAGGGTCGGGGTACGGGTGTAGATGGGCAGAATTGCGGAACCGATCTCCACCGTCTCGGTGAGGGCGGCGAGATATCCCATGAGGCTGGGGCTGTCGAAGCCGTAGGCCTCCGCGACCCAGACCAGGTCCAGCCCGGCCTGCTCCATCTCATTGACCTGGCGGGCCGACTGCTTGAACCCGCCGGCATAGCTGAGCGTCGTGGCGATTTTCATGCCCGGATGCTAGGTGGCGGCGCCGGCCCCCGCCGCTTGGGTACAACGAGGTAAATGGACAAGCTCGACGCCTTCCAACAGCGTCACCGAGTCACGGCCTTCTTATTCGCCATCCAGAAAAAGTACAGCGACGACAACGGCGGGCAGCTGGCTGCACTGGTCACGTACTACGGGTTCCTGTCGCTCTTCCCTTTGCTGTTGGCATCGTTCACCATCGCCGCCTACCTCCTGACGGGCGACCCCCACGCCATCCATACCGTGGAAACCCATCTCGGCAATGAGCCGATCCTCGGCCAGGCGGCCCAGGATCTCGAAGGGAAGCGGCTGCAGGGGTCACCGCTCGCCCTGATCGTCGGGGTCGGCGGCCTGATATGGGGAGCCATGGGCCTGGCGCAGGTCTGCCAGCAAACCATGAACGAAGCGTGGAACGTCCCCAGACGGGATCGGTTGGGATTCGCGCCCCGGCTCCTGCGAGGATTGGTTTGGTACGCCCTGTTCGGATTCGGCGTCGTGGCTTCCACCTTCGTCACCTCGCTGGGATCCCTGTTGCATTGGTCGGGCGGCCCGTGGCTGTCCGCACTGGCCGCGCTCGCTGTCAACGTGGTCATCTTCGTCGCATCGTTCCGGATCCTCTCGCCGCGAGAGGTATCCCGACGGGAGCTGCTGCCAGGTGCCGTGTCCGCGGCGGTGGCATGGACGGTCCTGACGGGACTTGGCACCGGGCTCACCCACAAGCTGGCGCACACCAACGCCCTCTACGGATCGTTCGGTTCGGTCCTGGGGTTCCTGGCGCTGCTGTATCTGGCGGCCCGGGTGACCATCTACGCGATCGAGGCCAACGTGGTCCTCGCCAAACGGCTCTGGCCCCGATCGCTCACCAGCAAGGATCTCAGCCCCGCGGACAAGGAGCAGCTGATCAACCTGGCCCGCCGCGAGGAACGGGCCAAGAAACAGCTGATACACGTCGAGTTCTGAACAGCTCGGCTGCCATCTGCTCCGCAACCATCCGGACCTCCGGGTCGTCCAGCGCCCCGACCAGCACGGCCAGCCGACCCGGGCCGGCCGCGGGCCGGGGCACATGACCGGAGCCTGGATCCACCAGGAGGACAACGTCGAGGCCCCGCTGCATCCAGCCGGCGACTTCCGCCGGGTCGTCGATGACCATTCGCGCACGGTATCAACGGGATCCGGCCTGGGCGTGCCAGGCTGCTGCCCCATGTCGACCCCGACGCCTCCCGCTGCGCCTCGGCGGCCGCACCCCCTTACCGCCCACGACCACGTGCGCGTCGACGACTGGTTCTGGCTGGCCGACCGGACGGATCCAGAGGCTCTGGCCTACCTCCAGGCCGAAAATGACTACGCAGACGCCATCCTGGCCCCCACCCTGCCCCTGCAGACCGTCCTTTTCGACGAGATCAAGGGGCGGGTGGCCGAGACCGACGTCGGCCCGCCGACCCGGCACGGGCCATGGTGGTATTGGTCCCGGACCTTGGAGGGTCAGCAGTACCGGGTCATGTGCCGGCGGCCGGATCCGGACCGATCCCTTGGTCCCGAGGAAGTGATCGCCGAGGCCAGATCGGGACGGCCCGCTGAGGAAACCGGCGAGCAGGTCCTGCTCGATGAGAACCTCTTAGCCGGCGGCAACGGATACCTGGCCGTCGGGGTCTTCGACATCAGTCCGGACCACCGGACTCTGGCGTACGCCACCGACCTGGACGGCTCGGAGTCCTACACCCTGCGATTTCGCGACCTCGACACCGGTCGGGACTACGACGACGTGATCGAGGGCGTGTACTACGGGTCGGCCTGGGGCATGGACAACCAGACGTTCTTCTATGTCCGGCCGGACGACGCCATGCGGCCCTGGCAGGTCTGGCGTCACCAGCTGGTGACCGAGGATGCTGATGGCGCCGGCGGGCCCGAGGCCGACACCTTGGTGTACCAGGAGGACGACGAGCGCTTCTTCGTCGAGGTGGGGCTGACCCGCTCACAGCGGCGGGTGGTGATCCACTCCGCCAGCAAGACGACATCCGAGGCCTGCTGGATCGATGCCGGCTCGCCGGCCGACGTGCCGCAAGTGATCCTGGCCCGCCAGCCCGGCGTCGAGTACGACGTGGACCACGACGGGACCGATTGGCTGGTACGGACCAATCGACCAGGCGGAGACGGTGCTCCGACCACGAACTTCGCCCTGCACCGGCTCGCGGCAGGCACCAGCGATCCCGCTGATCTGCAGGTGGTGCTCCCCCACCGGCCCGATGTCATGCTGGAGTCGGTCGAGGCCTTCGCCGCCCATGTCGTCATGACCGAGCGATCGCAGGCGGACGGATTGGAACGCATCCGCATCCTGGGCCGGGAGACCAGCCCTGCCGGCGCCACCTCGGCCTCGGACCGCCAAACGGTGATCGAGCAACCGGAGCCGGTGTACAGCCTGGCCGGCGAACCGAATCCCGACTGGGACACGACCAGCTACCGATTCGGGTACACCTCGCTCGTCACGCCCCGTTCCTCGGTCGCCCTCGACCTCGACTCGCTCCAACGGCGCACGGTGTGGACCCAGCCCGTTCTCGGCGACTACGAGCCATCCGAGTACCAGACGGAGCGGCTGTGGGCTACCGCGTCTGACGGCGCCCGGATCCCCATTTCCTGGGTGGCCCGCCGCGACCGGCCGGTCGACGGGTCGACGCCCTGCCTGCTCTACGGATACGGGGCGTATGAGCTCACCAGCGACCCCTCCTTTTCCCTGATACGGCTCAACCTGCTGGAGCGTGGCGTGGCGTTCGCCATCGCCCACGTACGCGGGGGCGGCGAACTCGGGCGGAGCTGGTACGAACAAGGGCGGATGGAGCACAAGATCAACACGTTTACGGACTTCATCGCCGCGGCCACCCATCTGGTAGACGCCGGCCGGACCAGCCCCGACCGCCTGGTGGCTCGCGGTGCGAGCGCCGGCGGGCTGCTGATGGGCGCCGTCGCCAACCTCCGGCCCGACCTGTGGAGGGCCATCGTGGCGGAGGTCCCGTTCGTGGATGTGGTGACCACCATGTCGGACACCAGCCTCCCTCTCACCGTCACCGAGTGGGAGGAGTGGGGGGACCCCGTGCACGACCCCGAGGCCTACGCCCGGATGCTGGCGTACTCCCCCTACGACAACGTCATCCCGGCGTCCTACCCGGCGATGTTCGTTACCGCTGGGCTCAATGACCCGAGGGTCGGATACTGGGAGCCGGCCAAGTGGGTGGCGAAGTTGCGGTCGGTGGGCGCCGGGACACCGGACCGACCGCTGCTGTTGCGCACCGAACTGGGCGCCGGCCACCAAGGCTCGTCGGGCCGGTATGACGCCTGGCGGGACGAGGCCCGCATCCAGGCCTTCGTGCTCAGCGTCCTCCCGGAAGCTTGAGCTCCGCATCGCGCAGGTCGACGATCAACGCCTTCCGGGCCGCCTCGGCGTCCTCGAGGACCTTGGAAATGTCCCCACCGATGAGCTCCTCTCGCTCCAGCAAGGCGTCACGCAACCCCTCGACGAGATAGGACCGCTGTGACAGCAGAGCCCGGACGTCGTCGCGTGCCGCGTCGAGGATGGCGTCGACCTCGGCCCGGCAGCCGTCGTCCGACAGCACCTTGGCCACGATGTTGCTTCTTCCGGCCAACTGGGCTGCGTCCAGCGAGATGAGCGAACGGGCCATCCCGAAGCTGCCGACCATCTGGGCCGCGGCCTCCGTCGCGCCCTGCAGGTCGCCCGACACCCCGCTGCTCGTCTCGCCGAAGAACAACTCCTCGGCAACCATCCCGCCCATGGCTATCCGGATGAGTGCTTCGATTTCGCTTCGCGTCTTGGTCCAGCGCTCCTCTGGTTCCGAATGGGCCAGCAGTCCCAACGCGGACCGGCGCTTGATGATCGAGAGCACCTCGAGGGTCCGCTGCGGCGCAACCAGCCAAGCCACAGTGGCGTGACCGGCCTCGTGGGTGGCGATCGTCTGGCGTTCCTTGGCGGCGTAACCAGCCGGCTGGGCCAGACCCAGCTCCTCGGTCATCTTGGCCTTCTGGATGTCCTCCCAGTTGAGCCGGCCGGCTCCCCGGCGCAGGGCCCAGACCAGGGCCTCGTCGAGCAGGTGCTCCAGCATGACCGGGGAGTAACCGAACGTGGTTGCCGCCAGGGTGTCGCGCAGGTCAGGGCTCTCTAGTTCAGCGACGTGGGCCTTGCGGGCCAGGTAGTAGTCGAGGATCTCCCTCCGCCCGGTTCGACTGGGCAGATCCACCGTGATCGTCCGGTCGAAACGGCCCGGGCGCAGCAGGGCCGGATCGAGGTCGCCGGCCCGGTTGGTCGCCCCGATTATCAGTACGTTGGCCGGCGGGCAGACGGGCTTGCGCAACCGACGCGCCGCGGGCAGCCAGCGGTTGACGGCGTCGATCATGAAGCCCTTGAAGCGGATCCCTGCCGGGGGCTGATCGAAGGACTGCAACTGGATGAGCAACTCGTTGACCACCCCCGCGATCCCCTCCCGCCCGGTGCCGCCAACGCCGGACCGGGCGGCCCCAATGGCATCGATCTCCTCGATGAACCCGATGGCCCCACCTTCGCGGCGGGCGTAAGCCCGCAGGGCCTTGAAGTAGGACCGGATCTTGCGGTTGGTCTGCCCGTAGTACATCGACTGGAACGCGGAGGACGACACGAAGAGGAAGGGCACACCGGCCTCGGCGGCCATCGCCTTCGCCATATAGGTCTTTCCGGTCCCGGGAGGTCCTTCAAAAAGGACGGCCCGCCGCGGCGTACCCCCCATTCGCTCCTTGAACACCCGGTGAGAAAGGAAGAGGTTGAGCGTCTTGACCACCTCTTCGACCACCACACCGGCGCCGACCACGTCCGCCAACCGGATCCCGATCTCCTCGGGCCGGTAGAGCACGTGGGGCGAGCGCCCCATGGCGAGGAGCGGCACGGCCAACACCGAGACCAGGAGCAGGATCAATATGACCGAGGGTAGGTAACGGTCGGACCCCGGCGGCAGGTGCGGGATGGGCCACCGGAAGGACGCGGCGGCGCCGTATCCGTGGCGGTAGCGGAGGCCATCAATGAGCGTTCGGATGCCGAGTGGTACCGCCACCACGATCAGCGCCAACGCCAGCCAGTGGAACCGCCGCTGGCGGGCTCGCTCAGCTGCGTGGGTCACGTCGCCTGATCGGAGCACGTCCGATCCCGCCAGCGTCAACGCTTCCATCGATCCTCCTCGAGGAGCCTTCGGTGGGGGCATCGAACGCGCCCTGTGGCCACAGGCTAGAGACCTCACCGGCCGCTGGGGACAATCGGCGGGTATTTCTCGTTCGACACCGGTGGCGCATGCCCATCGCACCCCTCCTCTGGCGAAACAGCCGCAGAGCGCGGCCGCGCCGGCTCAGAGGGTGAGTTGCAACCCTTCGTAGGCGGCTAGCACCTCTGGGCCGTCGAGACCCACTCCGGCCCGGGCCTCGAGAAGGAGACGGTCGAGCATGTCGTCACCGTGGGAGGGATCATGGTGAAAGAGGACCAGCCGCTTGGCACCGGATTCCTTGGCCACCTTCACCGCGTAGTCGATGGTGCAATGGCCCCAGTGGGACTTGACGGCAAACTCGGATGGCGTGTACTGGGCGTCGTGGATCAACAAATCGGCGCCCTCGGCCAGCTCGAGCACGCTGTCGGCCACGGAATCCAATCCCAGCGGTGCCTGGTGGTCGCTGATGTAGGTCACGGTGGCGCCGGCCCATTGGACCCGGTAACCGACTGTCGGGCCGCAGTGAGGCACCGGCCGGACCATGATGTGCGCCGATCCCACCGTCAACTCGTCCTTGAGCACCTCGTGGAAGACGATGTCGCCGCGCAAGTCGGAACAGGTGACAGGAAAGTACGGAGGTCGCATGAATCCGTCGAATACGTCGGCCAGCGAACCCTCCTCCTGCTGTGGTCCGAACACGTCGAAGCGGGCTCCCACCCGGTCGGCGGGCGGGAAGAAGGGGAGTCCCTGCACGTGATCCCAATGGATGTGGGTCACCAGGGCGGTGCCGGTGAAGCTTCCGTCGACTGGTTGTGTATCGCCGAACGGTCGCAGCCCGGTGCCGAGGTCGAAGATGATCGGCGGCTCGCCAGCGACGGTGAGAGCTACACAGGCGGTGTTGCCGCCATAGCGCCGGTTGTCCTCCGAAGGGCAGGGACAGGATCCCCTCACCCCGTAAAACCTCACTTGCACTCGCTCACCCCCCGATTCCGCTCTGAGCCTACCCATGCCCGCACTCTCGTCACCATCGGTGTGACCAATGACACTCTGGCACCGGCGATCACGGCAGGAGAAGCGTGCCGTCGGGAGCCTTCACGGCCAGGCCGTCGTCCACGAGACTCTGCG
>PMHH01000138.1 GCA_003156595.1 Acidimicrobiaceae bacterium | reverse complement strand
AACGGACCACCCCCTCACTGCGCCGGCCCCCCTTTATCCGATCACCCCCGCCGAGAACGAGAAAAGGCGGGTAGTGGTTACTCGCCTTTCGGGACTCAGCCTCATGTGGCGAAGTCGGCAAAAGGCGTTCAACCACCCTTGTGCAACTAAAAGCGTGATTGATGAGGAGGGCGGGCGGCGGCGAGAGNNGAGGGGCGGGTCCGTTGTCGTAGACCGGACCCGCCCCCGAGCCCGCCGCCCGCCCTCCGACAAACTCACTTACGAAACCCGTACCGGCATGAGCAAGTACAGGTAGTCGTGACCCTCGGTTGGCCGCAGGGTGGCGGGCTTGAGGGCGTCCAGGGTGTCGAGGGCCACCTCGTCACCGGTGATGGCTTCCACCCCTTCGATCAGGTAGTTCGGGTTGAAGGCCACGGTCATCTCGGCCCCTTCGTACTTGGCATCGACGTCCTCGGTAGCCGTGCCCCAGTCGGTGGTGATGACAGTGAGCTCGATGCCATTGGGGCGCAAGGCGATGCGAACAGGGGTGGTGGCGTCCCGGGCCAGCAGCTTGACCCGCCGGACGGCGTCGAGGAGCGCCTCCCGCCCGACGATCAGCCGGTTCGGGTACGAGGGGGGGATCAGCTGCCGGTAGTTGGGAAACTCGCCCTCGATCAGCCGCGTCGTCAAGGCCACCAGGCCGGTGCTGAAGGTGGCGTCGTGCGGACCCAGGCGCAGCGCCACATCGGCGCTCGACGCGCCGAGCAGCCGCTGCAGCTCGTTGAGCGCCCGCGAGGGCACCAGCACCCGTTGCCCTTCGGCCAGTACCCCGACCCCGCGCAGGTCCCGCACGGCCAGCCGGTAGGAGTCGGTGGCCACCAGGCGCAAGCCGCCCTCCTCGGCTGCCATAAGCACCCCGGTCAGGATCGGCCGGGAATCCTCGTTGGACGCGGCCCGGGTCACCTGGCGCAGGGCGTCGGTGAGCCCGGCTGCGGGCAGCGTGACGGTGTCGCCCGTCGGCACCGGGAGGCGGGGAAAATCACCAGCGGGATGGGTCCTCACGGTGAAATGCGACCGGCCCGACGCGATCCGCAGCTCCTCCTCGTCGGCTTCCAGCGCCACCGCACCGGGCTCGAGGGCCCGCACGATGTCGGTGATCAACCGGCCGGGAGCGACCACGATCCCGTCACTGCCGCCGCTCACCGCCGTCTCCACGGTGATGGTCAGGTCCAGGTCGGTGCCCGTGACCTGGAGGGCGTCGCCGCTGACCGAGAGACGTACCCCTCCCAGGACCGGCAAGGCCCCGCTTCGGCCGGCTACCGCCCGCCCGGCCGTGCCGAGAGCCTCAACGAGGACATCACGCTCGCATCGAAACTTCACGGCAGTGCCTTCCCTACTTCTTCTTGTTGAATTTGAATTCTTGGTGTCAGTAGCAATAGGTCCTGTGAATTGTGGACAACCCCACGATGATGCAGGTCAGCGGGTCGTCGATCGCCTCGGTCCATCCCCAGGATCGCACAGGGGTGTGACACCGTTGGCGATGCCCTGTGGGTACCCACCCGCCTATCCCCTGGAATCACATCGCCCCGACACAGCACCGTCACAGTGTGGTCCCCAGGCGCCATCTCAGCCGCCGCCCTTGATGTTGTAGATGAGCTCGGTCACCTGGTCGTACACCTGGCGGCGTTCTTTCATGAGCCCGGACACCTTCTCCACGGCGTGGATGACCGTGGTGTGGTCCCGCCCGCCGAACTCGCGGGCGATCGCCGGGTAGCTGAAGTCCGTCAGCTCACGGAAGACGTACATGCCGATCTGGCGGGCGATGACGAGGGGCCGGCGCCGGCTGGTCCCGCAAATCTCATCGGCGCTGAATCCGAACGCCGCACAAGTGGCGTCCATGATCACCTTGGGAGTGATCTGACGGGGCCGATCGGCATCGAGGATGTCGGAAAGCACGCGTTCGGCCATCTCCCGAGTGGGTGGCTCCCGATTGAGGCTGGCGAACGCCGACACCCGGATGAGGGCGCCTTCCAACTCCCGGATGTTGTCGCGAACGTGGGTGGCGATGAGCTCGAGGACGTCACCCGGGATCGGGATACGCTCACCCTCGGCCTTCTTGCGCAGGATGGCCAGGCGGGTCTCGAGCTCAGGGGGTTGCACGTCGGTCGTGAGCCCCCACTCGAAACGGCTGCGGAGGCGGTCCTCCAGGGTGGCGATCGAGCGGGGATGACGGTCCGAGGACAGCACTATCTGCTTGGATCCCTCGTAGAGCCAATTGAACGTATGGAAGAACTCCTCCTGGANNGTCGTTCATGAACGTTTCCGTCCCGACGTAGCGGATCCGCAGTCCCGGGAAGTTCTCCATGCCGTAATGGCCGATGGCGTGCAACAGGTGGGTTTTTCCCAACCCGGAGTCGCCGTAGATAAACAGGGGGTTGTAACTGGCCGCTGGGGTCTCGGCCACCCGCTGTGCGGCGGCGTGGGCGAAGCGGTTCGATGATCCGATCACGAAGGCGTCGAAGGTGTACCGGGGGTTGAGCGACGGTGGTTCCATCCGCCCGGATCCGCCCCCGGACAGGGTGGGGCCGTTGGAGGCGACCCGATCCGGCTGGGTCGGTGTTCGGGCTGGTTCCTCGTTCGGTTCCGGGGGTATGACGACCAACTGCTCGACGCCGTCGGGCGTCGGGCGAACGATGATCCGCACCGGAAGCTCGGACCCGTTCACTTGGGTCACCACTTTTTTCAAAAGGGGGATGTAACGCTCCTCCAGCCGGTCCCGTACCAGCGAGCTCGGCGCGGACAGGACGAACACCTGCTCATCGGTGTCCACCGGTTCGACCGAATCGAGCCACGTACGCCAAATGGACTCCGACACCTCGCTCCGCAGCAAATCAGAGCAGCTTGTCCACAACTCGTCGACCCTGGTCATTTGGTATTTACGCCTTCCACCCGACTGTCATCCACAAGGTGATCCACATGTTGTGGAGAACTTGACCGATGCGACAACGCCCCGTAACCGGGGAGAATGTCACCGGGAAAGCGGCCGATCTCCCGGCGCCGAGCGGTGACGCGGCGCAGTTCGCAGACGCTACCACCCGTCACGACGCCCATTTACCTTGCTACCCCCTCAGGTCGTCAGCCGAAAGAGCAACGTTCCGAACAACTGCGGGCGGCCCCAGCCGTTGATGATACGAGAGTAGCCGCGTGGTGCCCACCGCAAGCGGGGCGGAAAGTAGGTCTCGAACATCCCCGCCTGCTCCAAGACCCGCAACTCGACACCCCGGAAACCGGCGGCGAGGGCCGTCGAGCGCAGACGCCGGACGGTGTTGAGCCGATACCGGACCGGCGAGTGGTAGGCCTCGATCAGCTCCGCCGGCCGGAGTTGGTGGAGCAGCCAGTCCTCGATACCGACGCGGGCCGCGGTGGCACTAGCCAGACCGAAGTAGTGCCACAGATTGGGGGTGACCCCGAAGCAGGAGCCGCCCGGCTCCAATAGGGATCGGATCGCTTCGAGGAAGGGGGCGGGCGCCTCCACGTGCTCGACGACGTACACGCACAAAGCCACGTCGAAGCGCTCGCCGGCGCCGGGCGCATACTCCTCCACCAGTGCCTGATGGCCTTCGTCCAGCCACGGGCGCTCGAGGACGCCCGGGTCGGGATCGACGCCCACCATGCGCCGGGCTCGGGTCCGGATAGCCGCGGGGAAGTCATAGAAGCCGCCGCCGCCGCCGACGTCGAGCACCGAGATGTGGCCCGGATGAGCGGCGTCGATCCACTCGAGCAACTCCGGGAACTGCTGGGTCTGCGCGGGCAGACGCACGATCTCCGAAGGCACCGCCGGCACCCTAACCCCGCCGTCCGGTGCCGTTAGACCCGCGCCATGTTGGCGAAGCGGGCGTAGTGGTCGATGAAGGCGAGCTGGCATTTACCGGTCGGTCCGTTGCGGTGCTTGGCCACGATGACCTCCGCGCTGCCCCGGTCGGCCGACTCGGCGTTGTACATCTCATCTCGATACAGAAACAACACCACGTCGGCATCCTGCTCGAGTGATCCACTCTCCCTCAGGTCGGACAGCTGGGGTCGCTTGTCGGCTCGCATTTCCAGGTTGCGGGACAGCTGCGACAGGGCCACGACTGGGACCTCGAGCTCGCGGGCCAGGATCTTGAGGCCCCGGCTGATGCTGGACACCTCGATCTGGCGGTTCTCGGAGGTGGTACGACTGGACATGAGCTGCAGGTAGTCGACGATGATCAGGCCCAGCCCACCAGCGTGGGCCTTGAGCCGGCGGGCCTTGGCCCGCATCTCCATCACGGTCAGGTTGGGGTTGTCGTCGATGAAGAGCGGGGCGTCGCCGAGGCGGGCGATGGCCTGGCTGATCTTGGGCCAGTCCGACTCGGCCAGGCGTCCGTTGCGGATCCGGCCGGCGTCCACCCTGGCTTCCGACACCAGCAGGCGCTGGGTCAGCTCGTCGTGGGACATCTCCAGCGAGAACACCAGCGTCGGCACTCGGGCTTCCATGGCGGCATGGGCGGCCATGCCCAGGGCGAACGCGGTCTTACCCATCGCCGGCCGGGCGCCCACGATCACGAGCGACGACTTTTGGAGCCCATACAGTCGCTCGTCGAGATCGATGTAGCCGGTCGGCACGCCGGTGATCGCCTCCCCGCGGTCGAAGAGCCGCTCCAGGCGATCCAGGGTCTCGACGAGCAAGCTCTGCAGCGGCTTGAGGCTGTCGGTGACCCGCCGTTCGGCCACCTCGAACACCAGGGTTTCGGCCCGGTCGACGGCGGCCGCCACATCGTCAGGGAGGCTGTAGCCCATTTCGGCGATCTCACCCGCTACCGCGATCATCCGGCGCAAGAGGGCGTGCTCCTCGACGATGCGGGCATAGCGCGAGGCGTTGGTCGTCGCCGGGGTGTCGGCCTGCAGGGAGATCAGGGCGGCGAGGCCACCGACCGCCTCCAGAAGTCCGGCCCGGGACAGCTCGTCGGCGACGGTGACCGGGTCGGAGGGCTCTCCCCGGGTGTAGAGGGTGGTGATGGCGTCGAAGATGTGGCTGTGAGCCGGCTTGTAGAAGTCGTCCACGCCACACGTCTCGACGGCCGCGGCGATGGCGTCACGGGCGAGCAGCATGGCGCCGAGCAAAGATTGCTCGGCATCCAGGTTGTGGGGCGGGATCCGAGCGGACCCAGATCCCGTCTGCGCTCGTCGCCGAGCGTCCTCAATCACTTGCACCATGCGGGATCTACCTAAGTCGCTGGCGCCTGTGGGGAACCAGACCCGTTAGGTTCTGGATTACGTGTGGACAGGCCGCCTGTGACTGGGGAGAAAGTCGGCGGTGTCCTCACGGGACAAACATACGTTCCGGGTGAGACAGCCTCGGACGGTAGCGAGCCCGGCACGTCAGGAGCCTGCTCCGCATTTACATGAACGGAGCAGCCTCCCTGCCGTGCCGGCCCCGCTTCCCACTCACGCCCGCCGCTGCCCACTTCGTCACTTATGTCTCTCTCCCTGAGTGGGAAGGGGCGGGATGTGTGGGAGACCTCGGTGGTCCGCCCAGCCGCTGAGATCCGATCCGAATACTGTTCAGTAATGGGTCACATACGGTCCACTAGTGAACAGTATTCGCCGACTCCGTCCCTGCGTCGGGCAGCGGTGCTATTCCGCCCGCGCTGCGTTCGTCACGAGCGCGACCCATCAATCGACGGCCAGCAGGCGGGAGCGAGTGGGTGGGGCGGGCACATCGAGAGGCGGCCCCGTTCATGTAAACGCGGGGCAGCGTCTCGATGTGACCCGTCCCGCCACGGCCCTAGCTGGCAACGACCTCCACGGTCACCCGAAACTCCACGTCGGCGTGCAACTTGACGGGGACCTCGTGGGTGCCGAGGGTCTTGATGGGCTCGTCCAGGTGGAGCCGCCGGCGGTCGAGGGTCACTTTGGTCTGGGCCGCCACCGCCTCGGCGACATCGGTTGTGGTCACCGAGCCGAACAACTTGCCACCCGCTCCGGACCGGGCCGGTATGCGGATCACTACCGGCACCAGCGTCCGGGCCACGACCTCCGCCGATTCGCGATCCTTGGCATCCTTGAGGTCGCGGGCCCGGCGCATAGCACCGGCCTGAGCCGTCACCCCGTTGCTGGCGACGATGGCGAAGCCCTTGGGCAGCAGGTAGTTGCGGGCGTACCCGTCGGCGACGTCGATGATGTCGCCGCGCTTGCCCACCTTGTCGATATCAGAGCGCAACACGACGCGCATCTAGGCCTCCACCTCGTCAACCGCGGCGAGCCCGACGAGCACGGCTTCGGACTCCTCATCGTCGCCATCGTTGTCGAGGTCGACAATGCCGAGCTCGAGGTCGACGTCGATGGGGAGCTCGGCAGCCGGGGCGTCCTCACGTCGAGGCGCCCCGCGGCCGGATCCACGGCCCGGCCCGCGCTCATTGACGGTCCGTTGGGTGTACGGAAGGAGCGCCAGCTCTCGGGCGGTCTTGATGGCGACCTGCACGTCGCGTTGGTGCTGTGAACAATTGCCCGTGACGCGGCGGGCCCGGATCTTGCCCCGGTCGCTCATGAACCGCCGGAGCAGATTGACATCCTTGTAGTCCACCCAGTTGGCGCGGTCCTTACAAAAGATGCAGACCTTCTTCTTGCCGCGGGGACGGGTGTCCTTGATGGTCCGCTTCGTCCCCCGATCGCGATCGTTGTTGCGGGCCATGGCTTAGAACGGCTCCTCTTCGTAGTGGTACCCGTCCGCCGACTCGTTGGCGACCGGACGGCTGGGGGCGGCGTTGGAATTGGCCATGNNCCGCTGGCTCCGTCGGGGGCGCGGCGCTCGTTCTTGGTGATCAGCGCGGTCGCCCATCGGAGGCTGGGGGCCACCTCATCGGCGGTGATCTCGATCTTGGAACGTCGCTCGCGCTCGGCGCTCTCCCAGCTACGTTGATCCAGACGTCCGCTCACCAGCACCCGTGCTCCCTTGGAGAGGGTCTGAGCGGTGTTCTCGGCGAGCTGGCCCCAGCAGACCACGTCGAAGAAAGAGGTGGCTTCCTCCCACTCCTGCGTCTGCCTATTTTGCCAGCGCCGGTTGACGGCGACGCCGAAACTGGCCGTCGCCTGACCGGTCGGGGTAAACCGCAACTCCGGGTCGCGGGTCAGGTTGCCGACGATGCTTACATGGTTACCGTTGGACATGTCAGTGTTCTCCGTTCGCGTTGGCATTCACCGGTGCGCTGTCCGTAACAGGGAGCCGTGTTGCTCGCACGAGCGGCTTGTCCGGCAGGCGGATCACCTTGTGGCGAATGACGTCATCTGCGAGTCCGAGCATCCGGTCCACTTCTGCGAGCACGGCTGGTTCGGCCGTGGCCTCGATCAGCACGTAGTACCCCTCGGTGCGGTGGTGCACTTCGTAGGCGAAGCGCCGCTTGCCCCAGCGGTCGACCTTGCCCACGGTGCCGCCACCATTGGCGACGAGCTGCGTGGCCCGATCGACAGTGGTCCGGATGGCGTCCTCTTCCAGGCCGGCGTCGAGAATCACCATGACTTCGTAGTGCCGCATCGGCGGCTCACCTCCCTATGGACCCGGCCTTCCGGCGCGGGGCCCCGGACGGTCCGGAGCAGGGTGTCGGTTGAAAGACATAGCATCGTACTCGACCTCGGCGATGATGGTCCTAGCGGGCCCCGGTCGTACGGCCACGGGGCGATCAGGTTGCGAGGTCAGATCCTGGCACCAGGGTGTGACAATGACGTGCAGGGGGACTGACGTCAAGGGGGAAACGACGGTCAGCCGGAGCACGGCCCGGCCAACTGCAGCGTCGAACCAGGTCCGATCCCAAGCGACGACAGCTTGCTACGAGGTACCTCGATGGCCAACTGGAAGGACCGGCCAGCATCATAAGTCGGACAGAACTGACTGCTCGGCGGGCACGGCGCCAAGTTGAGCGAGCCGACGAACCTCCCTCGCCCGTCGAACCAGGCGATGGACAACGCGAGAAGCACCCCTTTGTCAGAGATAGGGGTCGTGCTCGGCCCCGGGTAAGCGAAGATCATGCCGGCGAAGCGATGGAGGGACCTTTGGTCGATCAGGCCTCGACCCCGAAGGGCTGCCGTGTAAGCGAGCAGGGCGCAGAGGGGGCGGGCGGGCGTGCTCAGGCCCGGGCCAGCCGACACGGTGAAGGAGGTGGCCCCGAATTCGGTCAGGCCCGGATTGGTGACCAGTCCCTTTGGGGGTAACAGGTGCGGGTTGGCCGGCCTGTTGGCGCCGACGATCAGAAAGGCAAAGATGCCGAGTGCCAGTACGATCCACGCCGCCAGCCGAGTCCGGGCGAAGAGCCAGTCAGGCGGGTCGCGGAAGGTACTCAGCACGGCGCCATGCTCCCATTCCGGGGGCCGCCGCACCATCCGGTGCCCACAGGCGCCGGCTCGGCCTCGCGGCCCCGAGGCGGTTTGTCAGGCCGTCGCCAGGGCCCCGGCCAGGTCGCCGGTGAGGTGGTAGGTCTCGGCGTCGGAGGGGAAGGCGCCGCTGCGCACGTCGGCTGCCCACGCCCGGAGGGCAGAGATGGCGTCGACTTTGAGGTTGGCGTATTGGCGGACGAACTTGGGTTGGGTGCGATCGTCGAAGCCCAGGACGTCGTGGAAGACCAATACCTGGCCGTCGCAATGCGGGCCGGCGCCTATCCCGATGGTCGGCACCGGGATGGACTCGGTGATCAGGTGGGCGACCACGTCGGGGATGCCCTCGAGGACGATGGCGAAGCATCCGGCCTCGGCGAGGGCGTGGGCATCGTCGACCAGCGCCTTGGCCGCGTCGAGGTCCTTGCCTTGCACCTTGAACCCGCCCATGGTGTGGAAGGACTGGGGCGTGAGGCCCAGATGGCCCATTACTGGGATCTCGGCGTCGGCGATGGCCTCGACGACCGGCACCCGTTTGCGGCCTCCCTCGAGCTTGACGGCTTGGGCTCCGGCCCGAATCAGACGGGCGGCGTTGCGTACCGCGTCGGCCCGGCCGGTGTGGTAGCTCATCCACGGAAGGTCGGCGACGATCATCGGGCGGGGACGAGCGCGCGCTACGGCGGCGGTGTGGTGCACGAGGTCGTCCACCGTCACGTGCAACGTGTCGTCGTAGCCGAGCACGACCATGGCCACCGAGTCGCCGACCAGGATCAGGTCGACCTCCGCACCGTCCGCGACCCTGGCGGTGGGTGCGTCGTAGGCAGTCACCATGACCAGCGGGTGATCTGACCCTTTGCGAGCGCGCACCATTGGCGCGGTTAGATGGGTAGGCATCACGGCACCTCCTTTTGTTCCGTCCAGCGCCCCACGGCTGCCGGCGGTACCCGTAATGCTAGCCGCCGGCGCACCTGGTCGCATGTGGGGACTACCAGAGTCGGGGGATATCTTTTATTATATAAACGCTTTTAGATGGTTTTTAGCCGTAGTTCTTGGTACAGTTCCGCGAATTTGCTAACCCAGACGGCCAATCCTGGTCGTGCCAATCCTGGTCGGCTACGCGACAAAGAAGCGGAAGTGTTACCAAGAACCGCAAGAACCGGGGCGCCCGTCCGCCGCAAGTCCCCGGCACCGGCGGACCAACTCGCTACGGGTTGGCACGCGAGGTCGTAGGCGTCGCGCCAGGCACCGTCGTAGGTGGTGGCGGTCGGGAGGTGGGAGTCGTCGGGCGGGTGGTGGTCGGGGCCGCCGGCCTCGTGGTGGTACTGCCGCCAAGCGTGGTCGACGTCCGGGCCGTGGTGGAGCTGGTCCCGACCGTGGTCGAGGTGGTCGAGGTCGTCGAGGACGTAGAGGTGGTGGTCGTGGTCCCCAACCCCAACGGGAACAGCACGCTGCTGCCTACCAGCGGCGGGCTCAAGGGCACCCCTCCGAAGTAATAGACCGGCGGAAACGTCCCGACGTACTGCGGCTCGGAGGCCAGGGCTGCGGCCATGTAATTGTGCCACAGCTCGGCGGGGATGGTGCCGCCCTGGACGTCGGCCTCCCCTCGGAAGCCGTCCATCGACTGGGTGCTGTTGGCGTACCCCATCCACACCGCGGTGGTCAGGTTAGGGGTGAAGCCGATGAACCAGGCGTCGCTGGCGAACTGCGTCGTTCCGGTCTTGCCCGCCACCTCCCCACCAACGCCGCCGGCGGCCACCCCAGTCCCCCGCAACACCACCTGCTGGAGCACGTAGGTTTCCTGAGCCGCCTGGGCCGCGGTTAGCACGACCCGGCTCTGGGGCGTGACCGGTAGCGGCAGCGGGGTCCCGTTGGCCGTCGTCACCTTGGTGATCAGCAGGGGCGTGTGGTACACGCCGCCGTCAGCGAAGGTGGCGTAGGCGGCGGCCATCTCCAACGGTGACACGTCAGCCGTCCCGAGCACTTGGGAGAGATAGGCGCCGGCGAGCTCGGACGGGTTGATCCCGAGGGCCTCCGCCATGGTGTCCAGATTGGCGGCCCCGATGCGCTCGACGACCTGGGCGTAGACGGTGTTGACCGATAGGGCCGTGGCGTCGACCAGGCTCAGGTGCGGCGGCACGGTCTCATCCTCGTAGTTGGTGACGGTCCACGGGCTGCCGTCGGAGTTGCCGCCCGGCACGACGACCTCAGGTGGGGCCGGGAAGACCGAATCGACGGAATACCCCTCTTTGATCACCTCGGCGAGCATAAATGCCTTGAATGTCGAGCCAGCCTGGCGCCCGCTACCCCCGCCGGCCGCGCCGAGAGCCAGGTCCACGGTCGACGTCGAGTAATCCTGGCCCCCGACCAGGGCCTTGACCGCGCCGTTGTCGTCGATCGACACCAGCGCCCCGGACGGTTCACCGGCGGCGGGGTCGAGAGAGTCGGCGTTCTGCCCGTACATGGTGTTGTAGGCCTCGGACTGCAGGGTCGGATCGAGGGTGGTCGTGACCCGCAGCCCGCCGCCGTCGGTCACCTGCTGCCCGTACTTGGCGTACAGCTCCTGGCGCACCGCGGCGATGAAATAGGCCTCACCGGCCGTGTCCGATGCGGCTCCGCTCGACGCCAAGGGCGAAATCACGTACTTGGAAAAAGGGAGGGCCTCGACGTCCGTCGCCTGCTCGGCGGTGATCTGCCGGTCGCGGACCATGGCCTTCAAGGTGTCCGTCTGGTTGATCCGGGCCTGCACCGGGTCATGGGCCGGGTCGGCGCCGTCGGGATCCCGGATCAGACCGGCCAGCAGCGACGCCTCTGGGAGGCCTAATTGGCTGACGTTCTGGCCGAAGTAGGCCTGGGCGGCCGCTTGCACCCCGTACGCGCCCCGCCCCCAATAGATGGTGTTGAGGTAGTTCTGCAGTATCTCCTGCTTGGAGTCAGCGCGAGCCAGCCGGATGGCCAGGGCGGCCTCTTTGATCTTGCGGGTGAGCGTGCGCTGTGGCGACAGGTACGTCTGTTTGACGTACTGCTGAGTGATGGTGGATGCCCCCTGCAGGTTGCCCGAGCCCCGGACGTCGGAGAGGAAAGCCCGGACGATGCTGACCGGATTCAGCGCTCCCTCGGTGAAGAAGTGACGGTCCTCGGTCGAGATCACCGCGTCGATCACGACCGGGGGCACCTCGGAGAGCGGAACGTTGACGCGGTTCTGCTCGGAAAACGTCGCCAGGACATTGCCGGAGTCGTCGTAGACGAAGGTGGTCTGCTGCAGAGGTCTCGGGGTGGGTAACGGGATCTGGGAGAGGTAGTACAGGCCGGCGGCCACCACCGCAAAACCGAGCAGCCCGACCGCGAACAGCCACCTCCGCCATCGCCACAACCGGCCGCCGGCCCTCCCTCCTGTGACCGGTGCGGACCGGCGCCGGCCGCGCCCCCCCGTCCGGGTACGGGTCTTCGCCGGGGCTGGCCGGGTCGAGCCTCGGCGCGGCCGGGTGGTCGCGGGGGGCGCCATCTGAGTGCCGGAGAGGCTACCCGCCTACGGTGACTGGCAGAAGTCGAACCTGCTCAGGAGCTCGCGGCGTGGTCACTGCCAGGCCTGGCGCAGCCGAGGTCGGAACGTGTGCTCAGGGCGCCGGATCGTCGCGGTGTGGTACCGGTACCCGCTCTGCTTCAGTATCACCCGCTGGAGAGGGGGTCTGCCCGCTGGTGACCAGCACTTCCTCCAGGTTCTGCAGCGCGGTTATCACCTCGGCGGCCCGATCGACGATGGCCGCGGCCTGCAGCTTGGCGTCGGCGATGAGCTGGGCGGCCTGGTCATTGGCAGCCTGATGGATCTGTTGCACCTCGTCCTTGGCGCAGCGCAAGAACTCCTCGGCTTCAGCCGACGCCCAGTGGAGGGCCCGTTCGGCCTCGTCCGTGGCGGCGCGAACGATCTGTTCGGCTTCGTCCGTGGCCGCGTGAGCGATCCGTTGGACTTCCTCCTTGGCGGCCGCCAGCGCCTGTTCGGCTTCCTCTTTGGCGGCGCGAGCGATCTGTTCGGCTTCCTCTTTGGCGGCGCGAGCGATCTGTGCGGCTTCGTCCTTAGCCGCGCGAACGGTCTGCTCGACTTCGGCTTCGCCGGAACGGAGCAGCTCCGCGCTTTTCGTCTTCGCGTCCCGATCGAGTTGTTGCGAGCGGCTTTCAACGGCCGCCGCTTGGGTGCGAGCCTCCTCGAGTACCCCTGCTGCTTCCTTCTCGGCGCGTGCGAGCGTCTCCCTGGCCTGCCTGAGGAGGGCTTGGGCGCGCGCCAGGTGCTTTTGCTGCTCCTTGGTGGGCGTCTGGGCAGCCGGAACTTCTCGTTCGGCGGCCTTCCGTGGGCGAAGAGGTGGGACGGCGCTTCCTATTCGATCTTGGGTCTCGTAGGCATGAGGTTACGGCGGTGTTGGGACCACAAAGACCTGCCCAGGATAGATGAGGTTTGGATTCCCGGGTTGAATGAGCCGGTTGGCGTTGGCCGTGATGAGGGCGTGCCAGACCGAAGTGATCTCGGCCGTGGACGGCGAAGCGCCGAACCGGGTGGTGGCCACCCGGGTCGCGATCGACCAGAAGCTGTCCCCGGTTGCCACGGAGATCGCTGTCGGCACCAGGTTGGGTGGCGGGGCCGGGCCCTCGGTGGGTGGGCCCCGCACCGGCGTCGTTGTCGGCGTCGTGGGGGGTGGGGCCGTCACCGCCGGCGTGGTGACGGATGGCGTGGTGACCGCCGGCGTGGTGACGGCGGGGNNTGGTGACGGCGGGAGTGGTGACCGCCGGCGCGGTGGCGCGTGGGGTTGTCGTCCCGGTCGTCGCCTTGGCCGGGGAACCCAGTTCGTAGAGGAGTACCGATTTGGGCACCGTCGCGACCAGCACCCCACCGCGCAACACCGCCGCCGTGGTGAGGTCCTTGGCGGGTGGATTACTGACCAGCACCCACTTCAATTGCAAGGAGGTGAGGTCGGCGGGACTGGCTACCGCGACCGTCTGATACGAACTCGGCACCAGGTCCGGCGCCCCGGTCACCAACCCGACGTAACTGTCCGGTGGTGCGTGGGCAGCCAGGTATGCATCGAGAGATGCGGTTGCGGTCGGGTGCGACGAATGACCCCCACTGTTGACCGCGACCGCCACGACTACCACTACCAGGGCCAGAAAGATGCCCGCCGCGACCAAGATTAGTCCGAACCTTCGCAACTGACCGGGTGGCCTGCTGGGCTCCGAGGAGGGGGTGGGTGTGGTCTCGGTGCGAGCCTCGTCAATCTTGAGCTGGAGGTCATCGATGGCGCGCCGAACTCCGGTACTCGCGGTGGCGGATCCGGTGGATCCTCCCTTCGACCTCGTGTCGTCGCTCAAATCACCCCCGCTCGATCGGCCATTGGCATGCCGGGGAGACCAGGACAACACCAGGCTACCGGCTCAACTGGCGGAGTGCAACGTTGCAATTAGTAGCAATTAGGACTCGGACGCCGCGGTCGTCTCCTGGTCGACGGCGTCCAGCAAGGGTCGGAGCCGGGCCGCCAGACGGGACCGCTCGGCCGCATCGAGGCCGCTCCAGGCCGCCGTCAGCTGGTCGACCGAACGTCGGACGCGGCGCACCGAGATGGACAGCGGCCGGCGACCGTCGGCGCGGCCGCGAGTCGCGACCTCGACCAGCACGGCTCGAAGGGATCGTCCGCGTCGTAACGCCTCGACCAGATCGGGAAACTCGAGGATCGCCAGGTAGTTGTAGACCGTTCGCAGCGAGACGCCCGTCGCCCGGGCGATGTCGGCTGGCTCAACGCGGCCTCTGAGCTGGTCGATGGCGTCACAGAGTTCGATGGGGAGCAGCCCAGCTCGAGCGCAATTCTCGGCGATCTGTCGGAGGAGCCGGTCGACGTCGTCGCCGGAATCTTCGACGACCACCGCAGGCAGCCACTCCCAGCCGAGTTCCGCCGCAGCTCGCACCCGTCTGTGACCGGACACGATCCGGTAGGTCCCGTCGACGGTCTGGGACACGGTGACGTGCTGGACCGTTTGACCGAGGTGGGCCATCGAATCCTTCAGTGAGTCGAGTGCCGCTCGATCTCCTGGACCCTGCCGGGGTTGCTGGGCATCCACGCGAAGGTCCGACAGGGCGACGTTCTGCAACCGCGGGTCGCTCATCGGGGCATCATTGGTTCCGCCGCCTCCAGATCCCTCACTCGCTTGCACACTACCGGTCGGCGCCGGCGGGACTCAGCCGGGCTACGGGGAGTACGAGGGAAACGAGAAAAGATGGTTGGAGTCGGGCTGGCACCCCGCCAACGGTCTAAAAGGGAGAGCCGGCCCGGCACCCGCCAACGGTCCGTCTGCCTTTCAGGAACAGACCGACCGTTGGGGATGCCGGTCCGACCTCACCCTTCCCCCCACTTGCCTGCCAATAAAAGGAGAAGCAGACCGCGGCGGTCCCCGCTTGACAGGCCTATCGTCCGCGCGGCGCGACAGCGAAACTGCGGGTCAAGTGGTTCCACGAGCAGTTGGGACACACCTCGACCACGTAGCAGGTCAGGCTGCGCCGCCCCTGGGTCAGTTTGGCCAGCTCCCGATTCGAGGTCACGCACTTGCCCGAGGGCGGGAGACGGCTCCCAAAGGCATAAGAGACGAGGCGGAGCTTCACGGACTCACAGATGGGGCAGTCTTCTCGGGTCTCCTGGCCGACGTTGGTGGCCGCCCGCAGAAGTTCCGGGTGGGCGTCGCACACATCCGGGCGGGACAGCCGTCCCTTGTGGAACTCGCTGATCACCAGGTTGCGGGCCAACCGGTAGTCGACGTGGCCGGCAGCCTCCCGTCCCGCCCCCACACCGCGCTGCGCTTCGGGTCGGAAGCTCATCACGCCCGCACCCTACCTCCCGAGGATCGGTCGGGGCAGCGGGGACATTTTTTTACGCACCGATATATCGTCCCGATACATCGGCGTGTATACTGCCCGGATCATGCTCGAGCTGGCCATCCTGGGACTCCTCAAGGAGCAGGAGCTCCATGGGTACGAGCTCAAGAAGCGTCTATCGGATCGGATCGGCTTCGCCAGCGGCGTGTCGTTCGGGTCGTTGTATCCGGCGTTGGCTCGCCTGGAGCGCGCCGGCGCGGTCAAGGCGGTCGAAGCCATGGGCGTGGCCGTCCCCCTGACCGGTTCGCTCGGTGGGGAGCTGGCCACCTTCCGAGCCCGTAAAGGGGCGACCCGCGGCAATCGGGGCAAGAAGGTCTACGGCATTACCGAGAGGGGCGAGACCCTCTTCGAGGAGCTCTTGGCGACCGAGCACAACTCCAGCGAGGACGATCGGGTCTTCAACTTGCGCCTGGCGTTCGCCCGCCATCTGCCGCCCGACGCCCGTTTGGGGATGCTGGAGCGGCGTCGGGCCCAGCTGTTGGAGCGGCTGATACGCCTGCGCGCCCGGGTCAAAGCGGGCCGCGATCGGGCGGACGGCTATGCCCACAGCCTCATGGAGCACGATCGCGAGGCCGCCGAGCACGATTTGTCATGGATCGAGCGGCTCATCGCCACGGAGCGGGCGGGTGGGCCCGACATTTCTCAGCCGGCTGACCCGGCTGTCGACACCAGGGCCACCGGCCCCAGTATCTCGGGGCTGCGCCCCGTCACATCCCAGGAGGACAGAACCCTATGAGCAACAAGATCCGGGTAGCCATCGCCGGCGTCGGCAACTGCGCCAGTGCGCTGATACAGGGAGTCGAGTACTACCGCGGTGCCGACCCCGACGACGTCGTGCCCGGTCTGATGCACGTCACGCTGGGCGGCTACCACGTGGGCGACGTCGAGTTCGTAGCGGCCTTCGACGTCGACGCCGCCAAGGTGGGCCTCGACCTCGGCAAGGCCATCTTCGCCAGCCAGAACAACACCATCCGGTTTGCTCCGGTTGGCGAATTGGGGGTGACGGTGCAGCGAGGCCCCACCTTCGACGGGCTCGGTAAGTACTACCGCCAGACCATCGAGGAGTCCCCGTTGGAAGTGGTGGACGTGGCGGCCGTCCTGCGGGCCACGGGCGCAGATGTGCTGGTGTCGTATCTTCCGGTCGGCAGCGAGGAGGCGCAGAAGCATTACGCCCAGGCCTGCCTGGACGCCAAGGTGGGGTTCGTCAACGCCATTCCTGTCTTCATCGCCAGCGACCCGGTGTGGGCCCAGAAGTTCACGGACGCGGGGGTGGCGATCATCGGCGACGACATCAAGAGCCAGGTGGGCGCCACCATCGTGCATCGCCTGCTGGCCCGTCTTTTCGAGGACCGGGGTCTCGTGCTGGACCGCACCTACCAGCTCAACGTGGGCGGCAACATGGACTTCAAAAATATGCTGGAGCGGGAGCGGCTGGAATCCAAGAAGATCTCCAAGACCCAGTCGGTCACCAGTCAAATCGACAACGGCATCGAGGCTGACGATGTGCACATCGGGCCCTCGGATCACGTTCCCTGGCTCGACGACCGCAAGTGGGCGTACATCCGCCTGGAGGGTCGCAACTTTGGTGACGTCCCGCTCAACATCGAGCTCAAGCTGGAGGTCTGGGACTCGCCGAACTCGGCCGGGGTCATCATCGACGCCCTGCGCTGCGTCAAGCTGGCCCAGGACCGCGGCGTCGGCGGACCGCTTCTCGGCCCTTCGGCCTACTTCATGAAATCGCCGCCGGTTCAGTTCCATGACGATGACGCCCACCGTATGGTCGAGGAGTTCGCGGCCGGCTGACCCGGTCCGGATTGGTCCCGGTCGGCTAGGGCGAGGCGAAACCAGAGGCGGATGGGCGGTCGCCGTCCACCCGGGCGAGCAGGGCCTTGACCAGCATCCGAGCGGCTGGGGGCTCGGGCTGCGCTGGCCTCGAGGCAGTTTCTTGGGAGCGACGAGCCAGGATGGCGATGGCGTGGTGGAAGTCGCGGTCGGCTTGGTGTTGACCCGTGGCCGCGCCGCGCCCGGAGGGGCCAGACGACAATGTCCACGCCACCTGCGACAATGCGGCGGCGTGGATGAGTAGCGCCACGGCCCGAATAGAAGGTGCGGACGCAATCTGGGCGATCGCGGCTCGAAGGGCTTCCTCGATCAACGCGATCGTGGTGGCGTTGGCGGCCGTGAGGGCCCGAGCCAGTCGAGGATCGTGGCGAGCTGAAATCCACAGTTCGGCGACCGTGGCGGGCAGGGGGCGGGCGTAGGCGATGACGAGTTGATCGAAGACGGCACGCAAACCGGGTTCGGGGTCATCAGCCGGGGGGACGGTCTGGCTGTCAGGGACTGATCGCAGCGCGACAGGGCGCTCTGTGTCTCCAGGGCGGGGTTGGCGGGGCGGGTGTCGGATCGACCGTAGCGCGGTGGCGATCTCGTCGAGGTTGCGAGCGATCAGCTCGTCTTCGGCTGCCGCCAACAACGCCGCCTTGTTGTGGAACTGCCCGAACAGGGCGCCAGAGGTCACGCCGGCGCGTTCACATACCGCCAATGTGGTGGTGCGTCGATATCCCCCCTCGGTCAGGCAGGCAATCGTGGCTGCGATGAGGGCCGCTCTGGTGGATGCGGCCTTCCTGGGGGTGGGCACGAGCAACGGCTCCTCGGGTAGCGAAGACGCGAGTCCCGCCGGTTCGCGGGGTATTGGCCGAACTACTTGACACTCCGGACCGGAGCATAGTAGTAGTTGCTACTTAGAACACAAAGCGGGGGCGAGACTACGTCGATTCCGGTGCCAGCCGGACCGATAACCACAGAAAGTGGCGACATCCTTGACCCTTGGTGGTACCTCCCCCCAGCCCAACCGGTGGCCAGATCATCGTGTTTCCTAGGGTTTTCGCGTCCTCCCGGTGGCGATTCCGCGCTTCTGGGCGATTGGCTTGCATATGACCCTCAGGATCGCATACACTCTGAGTGGTTGCCGCTGGGGTCGGTAGTTTTTTGACAAACAGCAGCCGGGCGCGGCCCGGGAGCTGTGCAGACGCGCCCCGAAATTCCTCGGGGTGCGGAACGGGAGAAAATGCTATGAGGGTGTTGGTACCGCTGGGGACTCGGCCAGAAATCATCAAATTAACCCCAGTTGTCAACGCCCTGCGGCACCGGGGTTTCGATGTGCGGGTACTGGCCACGGGCCAGCACTACGACACCGAGCTGAGCGACGTGTTCTTTGACGGCTTGGGGCTCGTCCCCGACGAGCGCTGGCCACCCGCCGGAGATCGCAACAGTCGCCTTGGGACGATGCTCACCCGAGCCGAGGACGAGATCGCCAAGCGCACCCCTCGCCCTGACGCCCTCCTCATTCTTGGCGATACCGACACGGTGCCGGTGTTTTGCCTGGCCGCCCGTCGTTACGGAGTGCCGGTCATTCACCTGGAAGCCGGGTTGCGGTCGTTGAACCCGACCTCGATGGAGGAGGTCAACCGCCGTGTCGCCGCGGCCTGTTCCTCCCTCCACCTAGCCCCGACCGAGGTGGCGGCGCAGTTCCTCCTCGAGGAGGGCATCGACCGCGACCGGGTGCGGGTCGTCGGCAACCCGGTGATCGACGTGCTCAAGGGGCTCGGCATCGAGCGCCGGCCGATCCACGAGCGCCAGGGCGTGGTGGTGACGGCGCACCGACCAACCAATGTGGACATACCGGCCCGGTTAGACGCCCTGGTCACCATTGTGTGCGACCTCGCCGAGCGCTTGGGCCCGGTGACTTTTCCTCTTCATCCCCGCACGGGGGCCCGCTTGGAGGAGACCGGGCTGCGGCCCCGCTTGGAATCGGCGGGTGTACGCGTCGTCGCTCCTCTGCCCTACCGGGCGATGCTCGAGCTCATCGTGGGCTCACGTTTGGTGGTCACCGACTCGGGAGGACTGCAGGAGGAGGCGTCCTGGTACGGGGTTCCGGTGGTGGTCCTGCGCCGTTCGACGCCTAGGTGGGAGGGAGTGGCCATCGGGGCCGCCACCTTGGTCGGACTCGATCGGGTGATGGCGCTCGAGGAAGCCGAGCGCCTGGCTGAGCCCGAGATGCAGCGCTTGATCGCCGCGCTCCCGTGCCCGTACGGCGACGGCAACACCTCCGAACGAGTAGCAAGCATCCTGGAGGAACCGGAGGTTCAGGGACTCCTGCACCTCGACGAACCCGATTTGCGCGGCTATTGCCCCGTGATCCCGGCGGCCGAGTTGGTCGCCGGCCTGTGACGCCTAACCGCTGGCCGGCACCAACCGAGGGCGAGGACCGAACGGTGGATCTACGAACGGAGAACCACGCGATGTCGGGTGCCGGGATGTCCTCCGACGAGTTGTACGTTTCCACCGGGTCCGAGGTGGCCGCGGTACTACGGGCCGCTCACGACGCCGCGCTGGACATGACCCGGAGGGCCGACGAGGAGGCCCGGCGCATCCTGCTCGAAGCGGAGGCCGAGGCCAACCGGCTTCGGGCCCAGGCAGACGACGAGGTCCTTCGCCTGCGGATGCAGGCCCGGGTCGACGAGANNGACGAGGACCGCCGGTATCGGGAGCTCGAGCAGGAGTTCGCTCGGGCCCGGGTGGAAGCCGAGGAGGAAGAGCGCCGTCGGCGAGAAGAGGCCGACGCGGAGGTGCAGCGTCATGGTGAGCAGGTTGTCGGTCAGATACGGGACGCGATCAAACGGATCGATGTCGAGCACCGCCGCCTCCGCCAGTCAATTGACGATGCGTCAGCTTGGGTGGAGCGGACCCTTGGGCCCGCTTTGGACTCGTCTGTGGTAGAGCGTTTGTCTCCGACGTCTGGTATTTCCGGCACGGAAGAGCGCTGATGTCGGCTGCGTCGGCCGGCACCTCGGCGTCGCGGCCCTAACCGGACGCGACCGGGCGAGGCGGGACGGGTTTCGGAGCATGTCAGTCCTTGCTGTCGAAGTCCTGGTGGCCGCGGTGGTGCTGGTGGCGGTCGCGGTTATGTGGCGGACCCATTGGCGTTGGCGGGCCCGCCGGGTCGTGGTCGAGGCCCTGACCAGCCCTGACCCGCGCCGGCGCCAGGCCGGCGTGCTGATGGCGAGCCACGAGGGATTGGCCCCCTACGTGGAACCCATGGCCGGGTTGGTCGCGGTGGAGACCGACCCCGACGTGATCGAAGCGCTGGTCCAGGCGGTCCGCTGCAATCAGTGGCTACCGGCGACCCATCCGTCGCTCGTCATGCTCCGCTTGTGGGCCGCGGGCCGGGAGGTCGACAATCAGGCCAAGGTGACCGTTGCCGTCTCGGCGCCGGCAGATGAGGTTGCCACCAACGTCACCAGACCAGTTGCGTCCGGCGGGGGGGATGCTCGGGCGTCCGGCGGGGGGGAGGTGGCCACGCCCACAGCAGGAGTGGCGACACCTGTGGAGGCTCCGGCCGATCCGCGGGACCGGGGACACCTGCTCGTGGTGGACCTCACCACAGACCAGGCCTTGGCTGATGCAGATCCGGCTCGGTCCAGGTTGGCGCTTGCCGCGCCACCCGCAATCCGCGGCCTGCCCGGCGCAGCAGGGGGCGAGGTGCTCAACGTGCTCGTCACCGGGGCAGGCGGACCCGCCGGTGTGGGTGTCATCCAGGCGCTCCTGGGGGCGGGCCACCGGGTGGTGGCCGCCGACGCTGACCCCCAGTCGGCTGGGCTGGCGCTCACCGAGCAGTCGGGCGTGTTGCCGATGGCATCACACCGCGACTTCATCCGAGCCGTGTGCGATCTCGGCCGCCGGACCGGGGCTGAGATCTTGGTCTCCACCGTCGCCGAGGAGATCGTGGTGCTGGCGGCGGCCCCGTATTACCTCAAGCGCGATGGGAACCTCGACGTGTGGATCCCCCGACCCCAAGTCGTCGCCCGTTGCATCGACAAGTGGGAAATGGCGCTGATCGCCGTGCGGGAAGGGCTGTCCTTTCCCCCCACCAACCTCGGATCCGCTACCGGCGTCCCCGGTCCGTGGGTCGTCAAACCGCGCCTCGGGCGGGGTTCCCGGGACGTCCACATCGTCCACGACGAGGAGCGGCTGGCGTGGGCTATCGAGCAGGTTCCCGGTGCCATCGTCCAGTCACTGCTGCCCGGCCAGGAATTTACTGTCGACGTCCTGGCCGGTCGGGACTACTCCATTCTGGGAGCGGTCCCCCGCTGGCGGCTGCAGACCAAGGCCGGGATATCGACGAAGGGGAGGACGTTCGTCAACACCCGGCTGGTGGAGGAGGTTGCCCGGGTGTCCAGGGTGCTCGGTCTGGAGGGACCCTTCAACATCCAGGGTTTCCTCGACCCGGACGGCCGGCTCGGCTTCACCGATCTCAACCCGCGGTTCTCGGGGGGCCTGGCGTTGTCACTGGCCGCCGGCGCCGACCTGGTGGGCCAGTACCTCCGCGGCATCCGTGGTCTTCCGGTGGACAAGCAACGGCTTCGCTACCGCGAGGGGGTCCAGATGACCCGCTTCTTTCGAGAGGTGTTCCAGGGCTGACACGAGCCACGGCCCCGGAGCCCAGTCATCGCATCGAGGCGGTGCTAGTCGAACCCCCGGTCGAGGGCGGCGCCCATCGTGGCCAGGGTCTCCTGCAAGGCCAGCACGTCGTCGACCTGTAGGTCGACCCCTGCCGCCCGAGAGGCGTTGTCGAGGACGGTCCTTCCTGACACGGCGTACATGATCAGTTGAGCGAGCGCCGGCGTGGCCGCGCCCGGCGCGCCCGTGGCGAGGAGCCCGCGGTTGAGCTCAGCCAGCATGGCCCGGTCCGAGGCGTTGGCGGTGAGGAGAGCGCGGGCCAGGTCGGGGTCGGTGCGAGCCGCCGTCCATAGCTCGGTGAGCGCCTTGAGGATCGGAGTCTGCCAGACCTGCGTCAGGTTCTCGAACACGCGAACGAGGGCGTCGCTGAGTGCGGGCGGGAGGTCGTGAAAGGCCGCCTCGACCTGGGCGGCCGCCTGCCAAACCAGATCGGCTGCCACCTCGACCAGCAGGGCGGACTTGCTGGGGAACTGGCCGAAGAGCGCGCCTGCGGTCAGGCCGGCTTGACCGCAGATGGCGGTGGTGCTGGCACCGCCGAAGCCCCGCTCAACCAAGCATTGGGTCGTGGAATCCAACAGCAGCCGCCGAGTGGCGGCGCCGCGGACAGTCTGCTTGAAAGCCCTCAAGGGCACCCGACCGCCCGAGACTGAATATTAGACACTCCAAGGGACTATACGAGAAGGACTCTGCAATTCCTGCCGTCGATGTCGACCGAGGTAGCCACGACGGCACTCACCCAAGCGGTGCGCCGAAGCCGAAACCCATCGGGGGGCCATAGTCCGGTGCGGGTACCCATCGGCTGGGGCAGGATGGGAGCATGCCGAACGATATCGTCACTGCCTGGGATCGCCACTCGGCCGCCTATCAGGACGCCGCCAAGTTGTCGACGAGCGTGGCCCACTACGGCCCCGATATTGGGACCGAAGCTGATCTTCGACTGCTCGGCGACCTCAAGGGCAAAAAGGTCCTGGAGCTGGGCTGTGGCGGCGCGCAGTGCTCGATCGCCTTCGCCAAGCAGGGGGCCACGGCTATCGGAGTGGACTTCTCTAGCACGCAGCTCGCTCACGCCCGCCGGCTGTGTGAGCGAGACGAGGTCAGAGTCGAGTTGCGCCAGGGAGATCTCGCCGACCTGGCGTTCCTGAGGGCCGACTCCATCGACCTGGTCTTCTCGGCGTATGCCTTCGGTTACGTGGAGGACCTCAACCGGGTCTTCCGTCAGGTCCACCGGGTCCTCAAAGTCGGCGCCCCTCTGGTGTTCAGCCTGACCCACCCGGCCTACGACATGGTCGACGACGACGCCGAGCCGGCTCTCCTGGTGCGCCGCTCGTACTTCGACCGGGCGCCGATCGATTTTGAGTGGGGCGGGATCCCCTTCACCGCCTATCACCACACGTTCGCCGAGTTGTACATGGGGCTGGCCCGAGCCAGCTACAAGGTGGACCTGATCGTGGAGCCGGAGCCGCTCGCTGGCGGTCCCCGTAGCCACGCCTGGCGAGAGACCTACCACTATCTCCCCCGGACCCTGATCGTGCGGGCCCGGAAGGAAGGTAACTGAGGGCAGGGCTGGCTTCGGGCCGCCGTCGTCGGTAGGCCGGGTTCGACTCGTGATCGCTCGGGGTAGGTACATGCTGTGTTGGTTCGCGCTCGCCTTTGCTCGCTTTAAGTGAGTGGGAGGCCACGCTGAGCGGTAGTTTGAGGCCTTCTTGGCAAATACGGTAGCAACTACTACTATGTCGAGTGCGGGGTGGTGACGGTACTGAAGTCACTGTCCCTCAGAGGAGGTGATGACACAATGACTTTTCGCAGCCAGGATTGGGCTTGATGTAGGGTTGGCTCGCTGAGCGCGGGCCAACTGGGGCAGAATTTGCGACAGGTGTGAAGCCCGGATGGTCCGCGCCCATCCGAAGCAACTGGATGCTGCTTGACTTCTGATTACCCCTTGAGTTCTGACGCTCCGGCGGAGCCACCGTCCCCACAGCCAACGGTTCCGCCGCCGGTGTCCCCTCTTCCAAGATCGTCGGGCCTCGGCGGACCCTTCTGGCGGCTCTTCGGAGCCGATGCCATCTCCTCCCTCGGGGACGGGCTGGTGATGGTGGGGTTTCCGCTCTTGGCCTTGACCCTGACCTCGAGTCCGCTGCTCATCGCCGGAGTGGCCATCGCCGGGCGGCTGCCGGCGTTGTTGTGTTCGGTGCCGGCCGGGGCCCTGGCCGATCGGGTCAGCCGTCGTCGCATGGTGGTAGTAGTCAATGTGATACGGGTGGCGGCGTTGGCCATCTTCGCGGCCGCGGTGCTGGGGGGTCACGATGACCTTCCGTTCCTCTATGCCACTGTCTTTGTCCTAGGTGCCGGGGACATGGCCTTCAGTGTCGCCACCCAGGCCAGTTTGCCCGCCATCGTTTTGCCGGCGGCCCTCCCCCGGGCCAACGGGTATCTCTCTATGGCCGACGCCAGCGGCGAGCAGTTCGTCGGACCCGCCATCGGCGGATTGGTCTTCGCGGTGGCGCCATCGCTGCCGTTCATCGGCGACGCGGTAACGTTCGTGGCGTCCGCGTTGCTGGTCCGCAAAGCGATCCCGGTCACTCCTCCCCGGACCGGTCACACCCGGTTCCTGGCCGAGATCCAAGAGGGGCTGCGCTGGTTCGCGCATCACGCATTGCTGCGCTTACTGGCCCTGGTGGTGGCGTCGTTGGCGTTCTGTCAGGCCATGGTCTTCGCCGAGATGGTCCTCTATGGCTCCCACCAACTGCATCTGGGCCAGGTCGGTTATGGGTTGTTCTTCGCCGGCGCCTCTGCCGGCAACGTGCTCGGGTCGCTCGCCGCCGGTCGCATTCACGCTCGGCTGGGCCCGGCCCGCTGCCTGATCGGCGCGGCCATCTTGGCCGGTTTCGCCTACCTTGTCCTATCGGTGACATCCGACGTGGCCGCGGCGACGTCGGTCCTGTTCGTCGAGGCGGTGGGAGTCGCGGTCGGCAACGTCACCACGCTCTCCCTGCGCCAGCGGGTCATCCCGCCGGAGTTGCTCGGGCGGGTCGGTAGTGCCTTTCGTCTCCTGCTGTACGGCCTGGTCCCGGTCGGGGCGCTGGCGAGCGGGCTCGTCACCGCCGAGATCGGAATACGCGGCGCCTTTCGCATCGCCGGTGCGGTCCAGCTGCTCGTGGTGGTGCTGGCGGCCCCGGCCGTGGTGCGGCGCATCGGCCGGGTCGAGAAGACCGCGGTGCCACCCTTTCCTTAATCATCCTTTATGGCCAGCCTTCAACCAGGCGAATAGGGCAAGGCGTATGATCTAGGGGCCAATGGGAAGTAGCGCGCCGCACGCCACAGCTGGCGGGGTCAGGTTCGGTCCTGGGCGTCGCCTCTTACCTTGGCGCCGGAGCGGGCTGCCCCGTGCCCCGTCGCGGGTGTGGGTGCTCATCGCCGCTCTGGGTGCCGTCACTGTCCTGGCGTGGGTCGCCCTCCTGGGCCAACTCCCTGCCGAGATCATCCACCACAGCCTGTCCTGGGTGGCAGTGTCAGCCGCCTTGGTGGGCGCCTTACTGCTGACCGTCACGTTCCTGGTGCGGGGGGACCTCATCGCGATCGGGTTGTCCCAGGTGCCGCTGGTCGTGGGCGCCGTCTATCTCAGCCCTCGCGGCGTGCTGTTGGCGACGGTCGTGGCGCAGGTGATTGTCGGGGTTGTCAAGCGTCGCCCCCCCTCGAAGACCGTGTTCAACGTGTTGAGCTTGGCGTGTGCGGCGGCCGCGGCCTTGGCTGTGTACTACGGGATCTTGGGCGGGCGATCCCCGGTGTCGTTGCGGGGTTGGGGCGCTTGTGCACTGGCGACGGTGGTGGCGTCACTGGTGACGACCGTGGCCGTTCAGGTCGCCATCACCGTGAGCGCCCGGCGCTGGGCGCGAGAAGAAGCCATGACGACCTTGCGGGCCGAGGTGGCGACGGCGCCCGTTGGAGTGGTACTGGTGCTGCTCGCTGTAAACGCCATCTGGGCCAGCCGGGTGGCGGGTCTGCTGTTCGTCGTGGTGGGGGTCATGGCCCTGATCGGCCAGCGCTCCAGCGCCAAGCTGCGCCGGCGGTACGCCAACCTGGAGCGGCTGTACCGGTTCGCGGAACGAACGAGTGGGGTCTCCGAGGTCGGCGAAGTGGTTGCCTCCGTCCTGGGCCACGCCCGTGAGGTCATGGGGGCGGGGTCGGCCGAGGTGGTGCTCCCTGATCTCGAGGGCTACGCCTGCTATTGCCTCGACGCCGACGACCGTGTGGTCCGCACCAGCCGGACCGAGGAGGGGGGCTTGGAACGTTTGGTACACGCAACCGGCGCCGGCCTGCTCGCTTCCTACGACGATCAGCGGGCTGAGGTGGGCGCCGCCCTGGATGAGCGGAATCTCCGGAACGCCCTCGCCGCCCTGCTCACCTTCGGCGACGATCTCCGCGGCGTGCTCATCGTCGGGGACCGCCACGGGACGGTCACCTTCGATGAGGAGGACTTGCGCCTCTTCGAGGTCCTCGCCTCTCACAGCGGGGTCGCGATCCGTGGTGGCCGGCTCCTCGACCGGCTTCGACGGGAGGTGACCGCCCGGGAGCACGAGGCGCTGCACGACAGCCTCACCGGTCTGGCCAACCGGTCCTTCTTCGACACGTTCCTGCAGGAAGCCCTCCTCGAGCGGTCCATTGGACGGCTGGTTGCCGTGCTGCTCATGGACCTCGACGGCTTCAAGGAGATCAACGACTCCATGGGCCATCATGTCGGCGACTCGGTCCTGCGAGAGTTGGCCGTTCGCCTGACAACAAGAATCGGCGAGCAGGGGATCGTGGCCCGCCTGGGCGGTGACGAGTTTGGCTTCGTCCTTCCCGATCTGGCCGACGCCAAGAAGGTCGGTGAGCTGGCCCATACGGTGCTTTCAGCCCTGGCGGAACCAGTGTTCGTGGACGGTGTGGCCCTCGAACTACGGGCCAGTCTGGGTGTGAGCATCGCGCCGGAACACGGCGAGGATCGCTCTAACCTGCTGCGTCGGGCGGACGTGGCCATGTACGGAGCGAAGAGCGCGGGCGGCGGCATCGAGGTCTATGACGCCGGCGACGACCGCCACAGCACCCGCCGCCTGGTGCTGGCCGCTGACCTGCGGGCTGCTCCTCAGAGCGACGACATCGAGGTGTGGTACCAGCCCCAGGCGGATCTGATGACCGGTGTGGTGGTGGGATGTGAGGCGCTATTGCGCTGGACCCACCCGCTCCACGGTTCCATCTCCCCGGATGAGTTCATTCCGGTTGCGGAGCGGTCCGGGATTATCGGCGAATTGACGTGGCGGGTTCTCGAGACAGCCATCGGCCAGGCCAAATCGTGGCACGACCAGGGTTTGGCGCTGGGCGTGTCGGTCAACGTCTCGGCCCGCACCCTGCTCGAGTCCGACCTGCTGGATCGACTGGCTCGGATGTTGACGACCGAAGGCCTCGAATCTCGATGGCTGACGCTCGAGCTGACCGAGTCGTCAATCATGGCGGATCCCGCTCGCTCCGAGCGCATGCTTGCTGCCATTGCCCAGCTCGGGATACAGATCGCCATCGACGATTTCGGCACCGGCTACTCCTCGCTCTCCCGGCTGAAGCAACTTCCCATCCATGTCGTCAAGATCGACAAGTCCTTCGTGATGGCGATGAGCACCGACGCTGGCGACTCGGCCATCGTGCGTTCCACCATCGAGCTGGCCCGGAACCTGGGCCACACGGTGGTGGCTGAAGGGGTGGAGGACCAGGTCACGTGGGATCAGCTGTCCGCCCTCGGTTGCGACCAGGTGCAGGGCTACTTCCTGGCTCGGCCCATGACTGCCGCCATGTTCGACGTGTGGATCCACCAACGGCGCCGTGGTCACCTGTCGGTGGTTCACCCTGTCGACCGGCCCGTCAACGAGGCGTTCGGCGCCTAGCGGCCCGCGGCACCGGAACGCCCCGCCCACCAGGCCTCGAGGCGCCGGCCAGCCTCCTCGGGGCCAAGGGGCCCTTCTTCGAGGCGCAGCTCGAGCAAGAACGACAGGGCCTCTCCCACGTCTCGTCCCGGCTGGAGTCCCAGCCGATCCATGACGGCGTTGCCGTCGAGGTCGGGCCGGATGGCGGCGAGCTCTTCCTGGGAGCGCAGCTCGGCGATACGGGCATCGAGCTCATCCATCCGGCGGGCCAACGCCCGGGCCTTGACCGCATTGCGTGTGGTGCAGTCGCATCGGGTCAGCTCGTTGAGCAGGTCCAGCAGGGGCCCCGCGTCGCGGACATACCGCCGCACCGCACTGTCGGTCCAGCCCATCCGGTAGGTGTGGAATCGCAGGTGCAGGTCAACCAGCCGGCTGACCGTCTCGATGTCCTCGCTCGAGTAGCGAAGCGCCTTCATGCGGTCGCGGGTCATGCGGGCTCCAACCACCTCGTGGTGGTGGAACATGACGGTCCCCCGCGGCCCGAACGACCGGGTCTTGGGCTTGCCCACATCGTGGAACAGGGCGGCCAACCGCAGCAGCCGGACCGGGCTGGTGTTCTCGACCACGGCAATGGTGTGTGCCAGCACGTCCTTGTGCCGGTGGATCGGGTCCTGTTCGAGGGCCAGCGCCGGCAGCTCCGGGAGGAACTCCTCGGCGAGGCCCGTGCGGACCAGGAACCACAGGCCCTCACCTGGCTTGTCGACGACCATCAACTTGTCCAGCTCGTCGCGGATGCGCTCGTCGGAGACGATGTCCAACCGGCCGCGCAGGGTCATGACGGCGCCGGTCAGCGTCGGGTCAGGGACGAGCTGGTAGCCGGCGATGAATCGGGCTGCTCTCAGCATCCGCAGCGGGTCGTCAGTGAAGGACTCCTCCGGGGCCAACGGGGTCCGCAAGCGGTGGATGCCCAGATCCCCGACCCCGTCGAAGGGGTCGATCAGGGTGAGGTCGGGCAGGGAGAGGGCCATGGCATTGACGGTGAAGTCCCGACGCGACAGATCGGCTTCGACCGCGTCGGCGAACACCACGTCGGGCTTGCGGCTGTCAGGGTGGTAGGCCTCCGCCCGGTGGGTGGTGATCTCCATCCGCCGCCCGCCCACGAGCACGCCGATGGTCCCGAATCGCCGGCCTTGATCCCACACCGCGTCGGCCCAGCCGGCGACCAGCGATTCGATGTCGTCCGGACGGGCGTCAGTGGTGAAGTCGAGATCGGCGTCGGCCCGCAACCGGCCCAGCACGGCGTCGCGCACCACGCCCCCGACCAGGTACAGGCGGAAGTCCGCCTCGGCGAAGCGCGTCGACAGCTCGGCCGTCTCCTCGACGAGGGGTCGCAGTCGGTCCGGGATCACGACCGCCCAGCGTACCGGGGCCAGCCCGGGCGGCTCCTGCGGGTTTCCGGCGGGGCCTGCGGTTGGTGGGGCGGTGGCGGGGCCGGGCACGTCGAGAGGCTGCCCCGGATTACATCAACGGNNAGCCTCTCGATGTGCCCGCCCCCACTCCCACGCTCTCGCCTGCTGGCCGCCTACTACTGCGCCGGGTGCGAACGAGTCCCCGCGGCTTGGTGCTGCCGTTGTGGTATCTAAGACACCTATATGACGTAAAAAATACCAAAATCGGTTTCTCGGGACCTGATCGAGTGCGGCGAGCCTGACGAGCGGCCCGACCGGGCCGTCTACGCCGTCTGGAGCAAGCCGGCCGCCTGGAGGGCGACGCGGAAGTCGTGCGGGTTGGTGGCTGCGGCGACGGCGGCGCGCAGGGAGATCTCGCCGCTCTTGAACAGGGAAAACAGACTCTGGTCGAACGTCTGCATACCGTGGTACTCCCCGTCGGCGATGAGCTCCTCGATGCTTTCCCCCCCGCTTCCGGTGGGGTCGATGATCCGGTCCGCGATCCGCCCGGTTACCACCATGGCCTCGATGGCCGGCACCCGGCCCTCGCCGGAGGCGTGGGCGACCAGGCGCTGGCTGACGACCCCCTTGAGCACGCCGGCCAGGGTGAGGCGGACCTGGTTGTGCTGGAACGGCGGGAAGAAGTCGACGATCCGGTTCACCGTCTCGGTGGCGTTGGTGGTGTGCAGGGTGGACAGCACNNGAGGATGACGTCGGGGTCCTGACGAAGCACCCGGCGCATGGCCTGGGCGTAGTCACGGGTGTCGGTCCCAATCTCGCGCTGGCAGACGATGGAGCGCTTGTCGGGGTGGAGGATCTCGATGGGGTCCTCGATGGTGATGATGT
>PMHH01000088.1 GCA_003156595.1 Acidimicrobiaceae bacterium | reverse complement strand
TCCGTTGGGTTTACCCCGGACCAGCCACTCAATGTGACTGGCCCACATCGTGACTGGCCCACATCGACCCCGCCCTATGACAAGTCGAGCTCGTCGATCAGCCGGTGTCCGACCTGGCCGAGCACGTCCAGCCGCTCACGGCAAACGCCCCCCTGACGTAGCACGTTCAGCGATGAGTTGGCCTGTTCGGCCCAGCGGCGCCCCTCTCCGATGCACGAGGCCACCGCGTCGGTCGACAGGACGAGGTCGCGGGCCTTGTTGCGGGCCGGGGGATCGAGAGGGCCGCCGAGCAAGGCGCGCAGGTCGTCGCCGACGCCGGGGACNNGCCAGGGCGCGCAACACCGGCAGGGTGTAGGTCCCCTCGACCATGTCATGGCCGGCTGGCTTGCCGAGATGCTCTTCGCTGCAGACCAGGTCGCGGACGTCGTCCCAGATCTGAAAGGTCATCCCGAGGGCGTGTCCATACTCCGTCAGGGCGTCCACCCATGGCCGCGGCGCATCGCTGACGATGCCACCGACACGGGCCGAGGTCGCCATGAGCGAGGCGGTCTTGCCGGAAATGGACGAAAGGTAGGCCGCCTCGGATCGCGACGGGTCGAAGGAGTACCGGAATTCGGAAACCTCACCCTCGCACAGGTGGCCGATGGTGCGGGCCAGCAGGGCGGCCACTTCGCTGCCGAGCATCGCCGCGATCTCCGAGGCCCGGGCCAGCAAGAAGTCGCCAGCCAGGATGGCCACCAGATTGCCCCAGCGGGCGTTGACGCTCTCGACCCCGCGCCGGTGCTCGGCGTCGTCGATCACGTCGTCGTGGTACAGCGAACCGAGGTGTACCAGCTCGACCGCCAAACCACCCTGGATCACCTCGGCGCGCACGTTGCTGCCGACATCGCCACTGACCGACGCGGCCGCCACGACCAGGGCCGGTCGCAGCCGCTTTCCGCCGGCATGGACGAGGTGGCCGGTAACTTCGGCAAGAAAGGGGTCCGCCGCGGCGATGGTGTCCGACAGGGCCTGCTCGACCAGGCCGATGGCCTCTTCCAGCCCAGGAAAATGCAGCTCCTCCACGACGTTCACTCCTGGCGAGAGTACGCGACCCCTGGCTGCAGCACGAAACCGAACAGCCGCGAGCCGGTGTGTCTGTTGTCACAGCGAGGACTTCGTAGCCAAAATCGGCAGGGCGCTCCTACGGAATAGTGGAGCGGCGGGTACACTTGCTGCACGGAGGCCGAGCATGTTCGAACGTTTCACAGACCGAGCCCGAAGAGTCCTGGTCTTGGCCCAGGANNTCGGTACCGAGCACATCCTGCTGGGCCTCATCCACGAGGGTGAAGGCGTGGCGGCCAAGGCGCTCGAATCCCTTGGAGTGAGTCTCGAGGCCGTGCGCGAGAAGGTAGAGGAGACCATCGGCCCGGCCGGTTCCTCGACCACCGGCTCCCCGCCTTTCACGCCCAGGGCCAAGAAGGTGCTGGAGCTGTCGCTCCGAGAAGCTCTCCAGCTCGGGCACAATTACATCGGCACGGAGCACATGCTCTTGGGCCTGGTCCGCGAGGGCGAGGGCGTGGCCGCCCAAGTGCTCGTCAGCCTGGGCGCCGACCTGCCCCGCGTGCGGCAGCAGGTTATCCAGCTGCTGTCGGGCTACCAGTCGCCAGGCGGCAAGGAAGGTGCCCCGGCCGGCGCCGGCCCGTCGAGTGGCCAGGAGGCCCCCAGCGGGTCACCGGTACTCGACCAGTTCGGGCGCAACCTGACTCAGCTGGCCCGGGAACGCAAACTCGACCCGGTCATCGGCCGCGAGCGCGAGATAGAACGGGTTATGCAGGTCCTTTCTCGTCGTACCAAAAATAATCCTGTTCTCATCGGTGAGCCCGGCGTCGGCAAGACCGCCATCGTGGAAGGGCTCTCCCAGAAGATTGTCTCCGGCGACGTGCCGGAGACCATCAAGGGCAAGCAGCTCTACACCCTCGACCTGGGTGCATTGGTGGCCGGTTCCCGTTACCGGGGTGATTTCGAGGAGCGCCTCAAGAAGGTGCTCAAAGAGATCCGGACCCGCGGCGACATCATTCTTTTCATAGACGAACTTCATACGCTCGTCGGGGCGGGCGCAGCTGAAGGCGCCATCGACGCCGCATCGATCCTCAAGCCCATGCTGGCCCGAGGGGAGCTGCAGACGATCGGGGCGACCACCCTCGACGAGTATCGCAAGCATCTCGAGAAGGACGCCGCGCTCGAACGGCGGTTCCAACCCATCAAGGTCGAGGAGCCTTCGCTCAGCCACACCATCGAGATCCTCAAGGGCCTACGGGACCGCTACGAGTCCCACCACGGCGTCACCATCACCGACCAGGCCGTGGTGGCCGCCGCCAACCTGGCCGACCGTTACATCGCCGACCGGTACCTGCCGGACAAGGCCATCGACCTCATCGACGAGGCCGGCAGCCGGCTGCGCATCCGCCGGATGGCGACCCCGCCGGACTACAAGGCCATCGAGGACGAGATCACTAGGGTCCGCAAGGACAAAGAGTTGGCCATCGAGAAGCAGAACTTCGAGCAGGCCAAGAAGTTTCGCGAGAGGGAAGAGGAGCTCCTTCAGCGCAAGGCGGCCAAGGAACAGGAGTGGCGCGCCGAGGGTGTCGACCTGTTCGATGTCGTCGACGAGGAGGTCATCGCCGAGGTTCTGGCCAACTGGACGGGCATCCCGGTCTACAAGCTGACCGAGGAGGAGACCGCCAAACTGCTCCGCATGGAGGACGAGCTGCACAAGCGGGTCATCGGCCAGCAGGACGCCATCCGGGCGGTCTCGCAAGCCATCCGCCGTACTCGGGCCGGGCTCAAGGATCCGAAGCGACCGAGCGGCTCGTTTATCTTCCTCGGCCCTTCCGGGGTGGGCAAGACCGAGACCGCGAAGACCCTGGCCGAGTTCCTGTTCGGCGACGAGG
>PMHH01000053.1 GCA_003156595.1 Acidimicrobiaceae bacterium | reverse complement strand
TCCCGTCGGACTGGAGGACGGCGGTAATACCCAGAAGTGCGGGCGGTGGCGGTGGGCTGTTCGTTGACGGCGCCACCAGCACCCATTGCTCGCCGGAGGTGTCCTCCGCGGCCGATGCGTATTGAGCGAGACTTGAGTTGGTTTGCTCGTAGACCCCGATCGTTTGGCCGGAGTTGATGAAGAAGTCCCCGTTGACGGTGGTGACCGACGAGCCCGAGACGCCGACGATGATGCCGACGTGGGCTGCATAGACACCGGGTCCGGGCGTGACACTCGGGGAATAGAGAACGACGGCGTCACCCACCTGGACGTTCGTGCCGTCGACAGTGAGGGTGTCGCCGTTGTCCTGGCCCCAGGTGTAGAAGCTGCTGGCGTCCCCGTTCAGCACATCGGTGTCGGGCTGTCCCGCCTGGGACCAGACCCACTTGGCGAAGTCGGAGCACCAGAACTCGGTGTGGTTCTGAACGGTCGTGGTGGAGCCGTCCGCGTCGGTGATCGTGCTATCCGCATCGCAGGCAGGTTCGCTCGGGCTCTCGATCGCGGTGTAGGGGTTGCAGTCGTTGCTCGCCGAGTAGGTCGACGAGGTGGCCGCCGGGTTGTCCAGGACCCCGACCTGGGACGCGGCGATTGCTCCCACGCCCGAGACGGCTTCGGAGGAGGCGCGGGCCTGTGGCTCCTCTATGCCGCACGAAGACGGGTTGTCGAGCCCCCAGGCCTGGTTCACCGTCTCGGGCAGCCCCACCGCACAACCGTTCGATACCGCCGCCTTGGCGTAGCTCCAGTCACCCGCCCTCTCGACGAAAACCCCGATGCCGCCTCCATCCTGGAAGTCGACCTGATCGGCGGTCCCGGTCGGATCGAACCGTGCCTCGGCCCACGTCACCCCGTCGACGGTGTCCTCGTGGAAGGAGCCAGATCCGACACCGGCCACCCAGGAGACCGGCAAGCCATGGGCCTTGGCGAACAGCTCGACCATGGTCGAGCTAAGACCAGAAGAGGGCACTTGGGTAGTGGCGACCAACTGCTGTCGTCCCGGAGAAGCGGTCGAATTGGCTCCGGCCAGTGCCGGGGCGACGAAAGTCGACCCCGCTACCGCGGTCAGGAAGACTGCTGCCCATCCACCAGGTCGCCTGCCCGCGAACACCGTATGCGCCTCCCTGCTGCTCCTCAGATCCCCGACGGCATCCGGCGTTACCGTAGCCCAACGGACGGCCAATCTCCCTGCTCAGCGTCCCCGACGGGGCGCCCGGCGAGAGAATTCCGAGATTTTCTTCGAGAACCCCTTGACTTCTGGGCGGGATCGAGGTCTCATCCGCGGTCCAGAGTGGCGCGCCTCCCGGTCGTGGGCACATCCCCATGTCCAGTTATCCAACCCCCGAACCCCGTTCCGGTCGGTCCCCGGAAGTCCCGTCGCGCCTGGACACGACCTCAGCTATCCCCCGCTCCTCGCGGATCGGTCGTGACCCGAACCGCGAGGTCCCCCGTCGCGAAGGCGCCGGTCGGGCCGCAGATCCGGCGCCTGTAGGTGTCGGCGACTGTAGGGATGATCTTGCTGTTGCTTTTCCTCATCCCGCCTCGGGCGGCGGAGGAGGCGGACGTCGTCGCGTAGCCGCTCGTCTGTCGCCCATCGACCACCAGCTGCTCGTCCTGCTGAACACGCACCGGGTGCTGACCACGCCTCATCTGATCGCGCTTACCGGGCGTCCGGAGCGGACCGTCGACTACCGGCTGTCCCGGCTTCGGTCCGCTGGGTTGGTGGATCGCACCCGCTCGTACGCGGAGTCGGGCTCGGCGCCATTCTTCTGGTGGCTCACCCGCAGCGGCGCCCGGCTGGTCGAGGGGACCTCGCCGGCGCCGGGCAAGGCGACCCCCAACTCGTTGTTCCTCCGCCACACGGCGTCCATCGCCGGGCTCTACGTGGCGCTCGTCGACGTCGGGCCGAGCATCGGGATGCACTGCGAGTCGTGGCTGCGCGACGAGCTGGCGTGGGAGGAGTGGTCGCCGACCCTCGGTCGAGCCAAGCACCTACGCCCCGACGCGTACGTGGAGGTGTCACTTGAGGTGGACGACGAGGTCGGCCGGGCCGGCGCGTTCGTGGAGGTCGACTTCGCCACCATGGACCAACCGAGGCTGCGCGCCAAGGTGGCCCGCTACCGCGACTACGCGTCCGACCGGACCTGGTGGGACCGTCATCCCGGCTGTCCGGCCCTGCTGCTGCTCACCACTTCGGAAGCGCGGGTCACCCGCTTCCTGGCCCACGTGGAAAAGGGCCGTTCGCGCCAGAACCGCTACGACGGTGACGATCACGAGTTCGACTGGGAGGAGCTGGTGGCGGCGGCCGCGGCGGTCGGTTCGCCCGAGGCGGCGCTGTCGGCGCCCGTGTGGCGCACGTCGCCAGCTGACGCACCGGTTCACGCTGTCGGCGCTGTTGGCGGGCGAGGTGCGAATGTACCGGCGCCTCGTCGCCAACGTCCGGGCTCGGCGCGCCCTGCGCGAGCGCTACCAGCAGGCCGAGCGCGTGAACGTCCTGGCCGAGGACCCCGAGGCGCTCGCCTCCGCTCTGGGCGACCAGCAGGCAGGGGCGGCGGTTCGCTACGTGTTCGAGGACTGGGTGAACGCCTACTCCCGCCGAGTGTGGGCCGAGGACCACCTGGAACTCGTCACCGCCACCTACCGCTGGTGGGTGGACGCTGACGGCCGCTCGGGGTGGCCACCAACACCCGCGCCGGTGGTTCATGGCTGGCAGACCCTCTACCGGGAACTTTGGACCAGTCAGGCCCGCACCTTGCTCGCCAACGTCGAGGCCATCGCGGTCGACGACCCGCGCCTGTGTCGGCCCGCGGCATGTGTCGCGGCTGGTGAACCGGTGCGGGAGTGGACCCTCACCAAGGAAGGGGTGACGGACCGCGGCGTCGTAGAAGCCGAGGCGACGGCCGACTACGAGACACGGCGTCAGGCCGCCTTGGCCGATCACCTGCGCCAGCTTCCCCTACACCGGCGCCTCGTCGCCTCTGAGGCGGCGCTGGCCGGCGACTACGACGCCCGGCACCTGGTCGTCTGCACCGACTGCGGCACGAACGCGACGACCCCTACGGCTACCAGCACGACAGCTGCCCGGCCTGCGGAGGCTCGCTGGTGCCGGCCGTGCAGCAACCGGATGTCCTGCCGTCGCTCGCCGAGTCGATCGCCTGCATCCAGGCTCGTCTCGCCCAGACGGGCGGCTGCCGATGACCCAGGCCAGAACGGTCAACCATGACAGCCGCGGGGGACCACCTGAGAATGGCTCCCCAGCGCCCGTCCCCCGCCATCCGCGAGGAGCCGCGGGGGACCACCCGCCGCAACCGCGCGCGACGGAACAGGCCACGTCGCCAGTCCCCCGCCATCCGCGAACAAAGTCCCCCAGGGGTTCCGTCGAAATGGCGGTACCACCGCGACCTACAGATCACCTCCACCATCCGCGAGGGGCGCACCCTGACCGGGGGTCCGGCCCCTCGGGGGACGGCAAGGACGGGGGACTGCCCGCCCACGACCGGCACGCCCGGCCGTCCCCCGTATCGCTGCGGCCACTGGCCCGAGCCCTGGTGGCCCTCGCCATCGAGGTCCGGGCCGAGGGACTTGAGGTCGGTGCCGAATCGAGGTCTCATGGGTCGGTTGGCAAAGGAGGTGGCCGATGCGCTGCTTGATCTACCTGCGGGTCTCGACCAAGGAGCAGGCCGAGAAGGACCTCACCGAGGAAGGATTCTCCATCGCCGCCCAACGCGAAGCGTGCGTGCGGCGCATCCGCGACGAGGGCTGGGAGCTCGTCGACGAGTACGTAGACCGGGGCGAGTCGGCGCGCACGGCCGACCGGCCCCAGCTGCGGGCCATGCTGGCCCGGATCGGCGAGGAAAGCGACGTCAAGGCCGTCGTCGTCCACAAGGTCGACCGCCTGGCCCGCAACATGGAGGACCACATCGCCATCAGGGCGCTGTTACGCCGTCGGGGCGTGACGCTCGTCTCGGTGACCGAGAACCTCGACGAGACCGCCTCGGGTCGACTGGTCGAAGGCATCCACGCCCTGATGGCCGAGTTCTACTCGGCCAACCTGGCCAGCGAAGTTCGAAAGGGCATGGGCCAAAAGGCCAAGCTCGGCGGCTACCCCCACAAGGCGCCCCTTGGCTACCTCAACATCCGCGAACCGATCGGCGGCCGCCAGGTAGCTCATATCGTCCCCGACCCCGAACGCGCCCCGCTGGTGCGAGCTGCCTTCGAGCTGTACGCCACCGGCGAGTGGACCGTCGAACGGCTGGCGCATGAGATGGCCGACCGCGGGCTTCGCAACCGAGGACGCGACGGCCACTACACGTCCAAGCCCGTGACCGTCTCGGGTCTCGCCCACCTCCTCGCCCACCGGGCCTACGTCGGCGTCGTCGGATGGGACGGCGTCGAGTATCCCGCCAGCCACGAGCCGCTGGTCGATCGGTCCACCTTCGACAAGGTCCAAGAGCTGCTCGCCGCCCGGGCCATGCGCGGCACCCGAGAGCGCCGCCACCACCACTACCTGAAGAGCCTGCTCGTCTGCGGGGTATGCGGCAGACGCATGTCGATCCAATACTCGAAAGGCACCTACACCTATTTCTACTGCTTGGGCCAGAAGGACCGCCGCAACGGCACCGGCTGCCAGGAGCGCTACGTCGTCGCCGAGCAGCTCGAAGCCGAAGTCGAGGACCTCTACAGCCGCATCGAGGTGCCCAACGACTGGGCCGACGGCCTGCGCCAGGCCATCGCCGCCGAGGTGGCCACCCACCACGAGGACACCACCGCCGAACGCGACCTGCTCGCCCGCCGCCGCGAGCACGCCGAGGCCGAGCGCTACAAGCTCATGGAGGCCTACTACGCCAACGCCATCGACGTCACCATGCTCCGCCGGGAACAGGAGCGCATCGGTGCCGAGCTACGGGCCGTCGAGTCCCGCCAAGGCACCCTGGACGCCAACCTCGACGACTGGCAAGAAGTCATGGACCTCGCCATCCGCTTCTCCACCCGCTGCGCCACCCCCTACCGACGCGGAAGCGACCGGACCAGGAGGCTCTTCAACACCGCCGTCCTCGAACACGTCCACGTGCGCGACGGCCACGTAGCCGAAGTCGCCTACAATGAGCTGTTCGATCTCCTCTTCGCTGTGCCGAAGTTCGAATACGACGATGTGGTGGGCGCTAGAGGACTCGAACCTCCGACCTCAGCCGTGTGAAGGCTGCGCTCTAACCAGCTGAGCTAAGCGCCCGGGTCTTGTCGACGACCTGCGAGAAGGTAGCACCGTGGACTGATCGTGCGATGGCCGCAGTCGGGAGAGCCTCCTTGTACCTTGGGAGGATGACGTATGCGGCGGTAGCGCGAGTCAACGCCGACCTGGTCCACGCGCGTGTCAGCGTCGCCGACTTGCGTCGGGAGTTGGCGGCGATCGCCGAGTCGACTGTCCTGGTACCCGACGACGAGCACGACGCCGAGGGCTCGACGATCGGGTTCGAGCGGGCCCGGGTGGCCGCCCTGCTGGCCCAGAGCCAGCGTCGGGTCGCCGATCTCGAGGCCGCCGTCGAACGGGTCAGGGCCGGCACCTACCAGTCCTGCGAGCGGTGCGGTGGCGACATCGGCATCTTACGGCTGGAAGCCCTCTCGGCTACCCGAGTATGTCGGTGTTGCGCCAGCCGCTGCCCGTGATCCGAGATCAGACGCCTGGCTGAGCAGTGAACCTTGGCTACGGTCCAGTGACCCAGTTGTCGCCCGTTCCCTCGTGGGTGTTGGATAACTGCGACGTGCCGAGCGTGGCAGGAGCATCCCACTTCTGGGCGTAGGACCCGTTGCACGTGTCGACCTGGATCGTCGACCAGTATGTATCTCCGCCCGGGTTCTGGGTGTTGTTCGGGTTGGCCTCCATGCAGGAGCCCCAGTTGTCGGTCCAGGTGTAGTCATTGTCGAGGCCGCCATTCGAGCTCCACGCGGTCCACAGCTCGTTCACCGGCGGAGTGGCAGTGAGTGAGCACGACGTGACCGTCACGTAGGCGGTGCTACCCCCGGACGCGGATGCCAGGGTCTGAGGCGACGTCGCGCAAAACGCGCCATCACTGCCCGGAGTGCAGGTCGTCTCGCCTTCGTCCGTGTAGAGAAGCCCCTGCTGGTTGCCGGCGACGGTGTTGACCTTTAGGAAACACCAGCGCTGATTCCAGGCCGGGTAGTCGGCCGTGTCGGGGAACTGCTTGCAGTCGTAGTCGATGAGGTAAGTGGAATCGACCTGCTCGTTGGTGACATCCATGCACAGGCCGAACTGCTGGTAGTTGACCATCTGGGCGGTCAAGCCGAGGAGGCTCGGCCCGGTCGGCGAGGCTCCTCCGGAACCAACCGACGGGGACAGCTGCCAACTCCAGTCGGGGGAGAAAGCGCCACCACAGTTTGGTGTGTAGGTCATCGTCGCCGCCTCCACGGTCCCCGCGGCGGCGGTGCCGCCACCCATCGGGTTGTTTAGACACCAGCCGTTGGGCCCCCCCGATGGAGTGCTGGTTGGGGACACTCCCTCGATGCCGGCAGTGTCATTGATGCCCCATTGGTCGACCGCCGGATTGGTCGGGATCCCGCTGCATGCCACCAGGGCCACGGACACGCTCTCCGGCAACGAGTTATCTTCTGGGTCCTGGATGCAATACAAGGTGTTGCTGAGCTCGATCTCCAGGTTCCAGGTCGAGGTGTACTGGAACTGCTCCCTGCTGGCCATGGAGTTCCCGTTTGCACAGGAGTTGGTTACGTCGAGGCTCACCCCTGCCGTGATCGGGGTCTGCGGGACCGCCACTAGACACTCCTGATCCTGATAGCTGTATATCACGCCACCCGCGATGTTGACGTTCGTGGTCTCGAAGGTGTAGGTGCCCACCACTCGACGCCAGATGGGCGTGCCCGCCGGGGTTCCCGATGACGGGCAGTCGCCAGCCGGGGCGCACGCCGTGATGACCACCCGCGACAGGTAGTCGCCGGCGACCGTGACCTGCGGGCCTGAACCCGGGCTGCAGGTGATCGGCACGTAACCGCCGGACACGTTCTCGGCGTAGTACTGCATGCTGACGCTGTAAGTAGGGGTTCCGGTGTTGTTGGTGACGCCGCTGAAGGTGGTGCAGGGCAGCTCCGTCGGAGCCACTAATCCGGCGGTGCTGGCCGACCTTATGTCGGTCACGGCCGCCTGGACTCCGGCCGTGGCGGCCTGAAGAGTGTTGTTGCGCGACGCGGACGAACTGCTCAGGTTGAGCCCCCCGATCGCCCCTGTCATCGCGGTGATCAGGACGATCGTCATGAACACGATCATCAGCATGACGAGGATGATCGAGCCCTGCTCGTCCGAACCGGACCGGTCGGCTCTCCATCGCGGCGGGGCGCCAGTCATAATGGGTTTCCTCCGCAGACCTGGGCTGGGACCGAGACCGAGGTGCTGGTGATGTCGAGGGCGGTGATGGCGAAGGACGACGCGGCGGTATCCGCCTGCACCCCTTTACCCTGGGTGGAGGAAAGGGTGACGCTCAGTTGCCACGGAGGGGTTGCCGCTACCGTGACAGGCGGGGGAGTGGCCGACGCGGTGGTCGGAGGTGTGCTGGGGTTCAGGAGGCTCGCCGCCGTTTGGGACAAACTGAAAGGATTATGGGCCGGCGTGGTCAACGTGGTCGACAGACCTGAGGCGAGCACCAGCCATCCGGTCGGAGGAGTAGCACCAGAGAGCCAGGTCCGCTGCTGCAATGTGCCCGCCGTGGTGTTGTACTCGAGTTGGGTGCACCGGGCGGCGCCTTGGGACGGGATGGTCCAGTCCGACTGGAACTCCACCCAGTAGGAGCCGGCGTAAGGGGAGGCCATCGACTCCGCCGGGGTGCTGATGTCGGCGGCGTAGCGAACCTCCCCATCGAGGGTCATGAAGGCCGCCTCGACCGCAGCCGACGCCTGGCCCCCATTGGTGACCCTCCGCTCAGAGTTGACCACCCAGTCGCTAACCGCGTCGACGACGATGCTCATAATGATGACCATGACGGTCATGGCCACCATGAGCTCGACCAAGGTGAAACCGGACACAGGGCGCGCCGTCCGGCGCGGTGAGGCGGTCATGGCTTGGCGTTCACGGTCGGGGAGGAGGGCGAGGTGCCGCCGGCGTAGGTGGTGACCACGCCGAAGGTGTAAGTGACAAGGTTGCTCAGCCCGGACACGGTGCAGGTGAGCAAGGGCGCCGATACGGTGCACGAGCCGGCGTTGTGACCGGCCGCGGTGGCCGTGACCGTGTAACCGGTGACCGGAAGGGCCGGCGACGGCACGGTGGGTGCCGTCCATGACAGCGTCACCGAGTTGCTGGTGGTGGATGGCGCGGTCAGACCCGTCGGGGCGCCCGGGGGGGGCAAGGGGGTGGCGTTGACCGCCGGGGTGGACGACGGCGAGAGACCACCAGAGGAGGTGGCGGTGACGGTAAACGAGTAGCTGACACCGTTGGTCAGCCCGGTCACCGTGCAGGTGGCCGCAGGAGGGGTCGGGGTGGTGCTCGTGCACGATCCGCCGCTGCCGCTGGCGGCCGTGGCCGTGACCGTGTAACCGGAGATCGGGTAGGCCGACGGCGGCGACGAAACTGCCGTCCACGACACCGCTACGGTGGTGTTACCGGGCGTAGCCGTCAGATTGATCGGGGCGGCCGGCGGATCGGTCGGGGTGGCGGTGACCGCTGACGCCGGCGAGGTGCCGCCGGACGAGATGGCGACGACACTGAAGGTGTAGCTGTCACCGTTGGTCAGCCCGGTCACCGGGTAGCTGGTTGACGATGTCGTCCACGAGCCGGCGCCGGTGCCCGTACTGGTGGTGCTGGCCGTGACCGTGTAACCGGAGACCGGGTAGGCCGATGGCGGCGACGTCTCTGCCGCCCACGACACCGTCACCATGTCGTTGCCAACCGCGGCCGCCACATTGCTGGGGGCCAGCGGCGGGTCGGTCGGAGTGACGGGGGGGGTGGCGGACGAGGGAACCGAGGTGCCCCCGGCCGAGGTGGCCGTGACGGTGAAGGTGTACGCCGTGCCGTTGGTCAGG
>PMHH01000008.1 GCA_003156595.1 Acidimicrobiaceae bacterium | reverse complement strand
CCGTCGAACTGGCATCGCTGCACATCGGCCGATCGATCCGTGAGGAGGATTCGTCGGGCGACCTTGACCCGCTCCCCGCTACTGATCCTGGGACCTGGGAGCCCATCGTCGTGTCCTACTCCGGGTGCGAGGTCGTCGATGGTCATCGGCGTGTCCGCGCGGCTCTTGCAGTCGGCGCAACGGAACTTGGAGTTCGATGGTTCATCGGGGATGAGACCGACGCGGTAGCTGAGTTCGTCCGGTTGAACACCCGAGAAGACAGCGGGCTGAGCCGCGCCGAGCGTCAAGAGGCAGCAAAGCGGATACTTCGGGCGCACCCCGACTGGTCGGATCGCCGCATCGGCGAGACGTGTAAAATCTCACCGAAGAACGTGGCTCAGGTCCGCTCAGTCCTCGAGCGGTTGGCGGAAAGTCCGGGTCTGAACAGGTCCGAAGCTCGGGTCGGGAGAGACGGGCGAGTGCGGCCGCTCCATCCACAAGCGCAACGGATCCGGATCGCTGAGGCGATCAAAGCTCACCCGGGGGCATCACTTCGGGGCATCGCCGGTCCTATTGGAGCCTCACCTGAGACGGTGCGCCGAGTACGCGCCGCCGTCATTGACCAGGGAGCATTTGATCAGGAACAGGTCAGTGACTCTGACGCGCTGCGGTCGGTCCTTGTCTGCATGCGAGAGCCGACCTGGGAGGCGGACCAAGCGTTCATGTCTCGCGACGACGCGGCGGAGGTCGCCGACTTCTTTGCCCGGACCGACACTTCAGGAGTTGCCGCGGAGCAGCACGCGCGGGCGATCCCGCTCAGCCGCGTCTACGAGGTAGCGGATGAGGCCCGCCGCCGCGCAGCGTTCTGGGTCCGGTTTGCCGAATCAGTCGAGAACCGGTCGCGGAGAGCCTGTTTGTAGCAACAGAGCCGAGAATCTGCTGAGGATCGCCGCATGAGCGCACGGGCGCACGAGTCTGAACGAGGATCTAACGAACCTGGGCATCAGCGGTAATCACGACCTGATATCAACGGAAGGGCGCACCGCCATGGGAAGAGACTTTACCCGTTTTGAGATTGACCTCGCCGACGATGGTGTCGCCACCGTCACGATGACGCGTCCCCCGGTGAACGCCGTCGATCTCGCAATGTATAGGGAGATTTGGACTCTCTTCGCCGACATCGACCAGATCGGAAAAGGCGTACGCGCCGTAGTCCTCACCGGTGCCGGCAAGCACTTCTGTGCTGGCAACGACCTCGATGACTTTGCCAGCATGGACAGCGACAACGTTCGAGAACGGATGTACCACGTCCGTGAAGCATTCTTCGCGCTCCAGGATTGCGCCGTGCCTGTTGTCGGAGCTGTCGCTGGCGCCGCGCTCGGCACCGGCCTGTGCCTCGCGGCGGCGTGCGACTTCGTGCTCGCCAGCCCTGACGCAGTGTTCGGCCTACCCGAGCTGAGCGTCGGAGTGCATGGTGGAGCGCGTCACCTCGGGCGTTTGGTCGGTCAACCAATGGCGCGATGGATGTTCTTCACCGGGGAACGGCTTTCCGCAGAACGGATGCATGCGCTTGGTGCCATCATCGACGTCGTACCTCGTGACGAGCTCCTCGATGCGGCTCGAGAGCAGGCTCGTCGGATCGCCGCCTACAGCCCGGTTGCCGTTCGACTCGGGAAGCAGGGACTAAACGACATCGAATTCGTCGACGCTCGCCGAGGCTACGAACTCGAACAGGGGCTGACAGCCCGAATGATGGATCACCCTGACTCGAAGGTCGCCCTAGCAGCGAGCCGAAGCGGAGCGGAGCCGATATACGAAGATATCTGCCCGCCACCAACGGGCGGCAAGGAGCCCGGCTAACCAGGATCGACGCCAGACACATCCACTGCCGTGGTGTCTGCACACGTCGAGAACCTGATGAGCCCGTTCCGGAAGAAGCCCCGGTAACGACACGGAGGAGCGGAGCTTGGCGTTGCTTTCAACAGCGTTATGCCGTTCGGGTCGTATCCTCTCTTTTCGTACGCAGACCTGGCCTTTGGGACTGGACACAAACCGAGACAGTGGATCTTTCGTCGCCCACCACCTGAAGGTGATCCGGCCTGCTCATTCCGCGCCGGCGACGCGCTCTCCGAGTATCCCGGAGTCTCGCAGGCTGGCAATTTCATCGGAGGTGAGTCCGACTTCGGAGAGGACCTCCTCGTTGTGCTCGCCCAGAGTTGGGGATGGGGAGTGCAACNNGTGCATCCAGCTAGATACCCGGCTGTACCGGAAGGGCAGTGTGGGCAGTTCGTGCTCCCCGGTGATCTTGTGGTTTTCGACCTCGAAGAGGCCCCTTGCCCGAAGCTGGGGATTTGCAACAATATCGCGGGAAGAAATGACCACCTCGGCCGGGACGCCGTGTCCACTCAGTAGTTGGGCGATCTCCTCAGCTGCGGTCGCAGAGGTCCACCTGGCCAATTCTTCGTCGATCAGATCCTGGGCGCGCCGCCGCCCCTTCGCTGTGGCGAGGTCAGGGTCGTCGCTCCACNNCTCCAATCCGGTTCGCCCAGGATGCTGCACAGCCGGTTCCACTGGTCGTCAGTGGCCACAGCGATGGCCACCCACTGGTCCTCGCCCGCGCACCGGTAGATCCCCTGGGGGGCAGAGACCGGTCCCCGATTCCCGTCCCGCCGGAGGATCGAACCGGACGCCCCGTACTCAACAACCTGTTCCGCGGCGGCGTTAAGGGCGGCCTCCACCATCACTGTCTCTACATGACGTCCTCCGCCCGATCGGTCCCGTTCGAGGACGGCGAGGAGTGTGCCGATTACCGCGTGCATGCCGGCCAGTGGATCGCATGCTCCCCGGAGCAGGACCGGCGGGCCGTCGGCGGCACCGGTCAACCAGGCCATTCCAGTGAGGCACTCCATGGTCTGGGCGAACCCGGTGCGGTCCCGCCAAGGACCACTGAGTCCAAAGGCAGGCATGCGCACCATGATCAGCTCGGGATTGAGCGAGTGGAGTTGTTCCCAACCCAACCCGAATTGTTCGATTACGCGCGGCGTGTAGTTCTCCACCAGGACATCAGCCGTGTCAACTAGGCGTTCGAAGGCGCGCTTGCCCTCGGCCCGGGTGAGGTCGAGGGTAACCGCCCGCTTGCCGACGTTGGCGGTGTGGAAGACCGGGCCCCACTCCCACCACCGCTCCTCTGTAGGGGGTCGGGTGCTGGCGAACCGCATTTGATCGGGCCGTGTCACCGACTCGACCTTGATCACGTCGGCACCGAGGTTGGCCAGTACGCTGGTGGCCGCCGGGCCAGCCCACCACGCTGTGCAGTCCACGACGCGCAGTCCGGCCAGCGGAAGCTGCCAGCTACGGCCGTCTTCGGGTTCGGCCTTCGGGCGCGTCGGTTCCGCCCACGCGAAGGACTCGGTGTGCTCACCGTTGCCGGGGGCGTCACCGAACGGCCGAGGCGA
>PMHH01000057.1 GCA_003156595.1 Acidimicrobiaceae bacterium | reverse complement strand
CATCCTCCAAGGCGCCGGAGGCATCGTCGCACCCTGATAACCGTCCTGAGGCACGCAGACGACTCATCCGTTTTCAGCTCAGAACGTGTAGGCGTACAGGAGCCGAGCCAGGCCCAGCGCTTCCTGCTTCGCGGTTCGCGCCGCCAGGCTGGATCGGCCCAAGTCCAGATAGAAACATTTCGACGCTTCTCGTGCATAGCGCCTCTGCTCCGCCCCGTTGTCGGGATGAGCGATGGCGTTTCGACGCACTCGGTAGGCGTCGCGCCGGGTCGTCCGCCCGCTGACATACCGGTTAGAGGTGTGATGCCGGTAGAAGAACAGCGGCTCATCCACGAACGTCAACGGTCCCAATCGAGCCAACTTGATCCACAAGTCCCAATCCTCCATGAGCACGATCCTCGGGTCGTACCCGCCGACCTTCTCAAAGCAGGACCGTCGGACAATTCCGGCGCCCGGCGAGGCTATGCATTGGGCCGTCACCAAGGCTTCGAAGGTCGTCGGCCCGGGTGGCGACCGAACGAGTCTCGAGCCCTCCGCCTGCCACCTGGTTCGTGACCACTCTGCGAAGGAGCCGTGCGGTGACCCATCGGCGGAGATGCCCTCGGTGACGCAGTGGGCAGCCGGCGCCTCACCGAGGGCCGGCACCAGAACCTCTAGGAAGCGGTCGTCCCACACGTCATCACAGTCGAAGAAGGCCAGGATGTCCGATTGAGAGCTGGCCACTCCCCTGTTGCGCGCCACGCCAGGCCCAGAGTTCGGCTGCTCGATGCACTCGAAGCGTTCGTCGTGGGCGATGAGTTCACGCACTCGTTCGGGGGTGTCATCCGTGGAACCGTCGTCGACGACCACGCAGGTGAAGTCCCCATAGGTCTGACGCATGACGGATCGTAAGGCGTCCTCGAGAAAGACCGGAGCGTTGTAAGTGGGGATCACCACCGCTACAGGCGCCAAGCGTCCACTCACCACCAGTAGTGAGCCCGCCCGGATCGATTAGATACATACCCGCCGTTCGATGTATCTAGCCCGCACCGTAGGACCTCCTGTATCAGTACGTCAGCCGGCGTCCTCTCCTAGGTGTGCGCACCGAGGCTTGCCGATGATCCGCCCGTGCTCCCATCGCCGGTGTTCCAGTCTGGGTAGGCCCGATGTCGCAAAGGGTGGCGCATGACTCGCGATATCGCCTTCCTCATGGAACAGAACGCCGGCCATTTGACGAACTATCACAACCTGCGAAAAGTAATTGACGGGCCCGGTTACGGTGACATCAGGCCGACATGGCATGAATTGACTTACCATCGGCAAGAAGGCCGGATCGAGCAACTACGGGACCACTACCTACCGTTTGTTCCTACCTATGTGACCGGAAACACCCGAATGGTTCTAGAATTTCGTCGAGCCATAAGCGAGGCTCCGTATGACGCGATCTTCACCAACTCCTGGGCAGGAATATTCTCTATACGGCAGCTGGCCAAGGTCCCTACCGTTATCGACTTCGACTCGACGCCGCGCCAAATTGACCGTATGCCCGCCTATGGCAGCCCAGCTGATGTTGCCCCATTAGCCGCCTTGAAGTATCGACTGCATCAGCGTGCGTACCGCTCGGCTCGCCTGCTCCACGCCCGCTCGAACTGGGCGAAGCAGAGTGTGGTGGAGGAGTATGGAATTCCGGAGGACAAGGTCATCGTCAACCTACCCGGGGTCGACCTCGACTTTCTGACCCCATCCGGCCCCCTTCATTCCGAGAAATCCGTGGGGTGCCGCATCCTCTTCGTGGGAGCCGACTTTCAAAGGAAGGGCGGCGACCTCCTGCTGGATTGGTTCGACCATCAGACCTGGGGTGACCTGGAATTGCATCTCGTTACACGGGAGTCAGTTGGTAGGCGCCCAGGCGTAACCGTCCATCCGGGCGTTCTCCCCAACAGCCCAGAACTGATTCGGCTCTATCAAGAGTCAGACGTCTTCGTGCTTCCGAGCCTGGGGGAATGCTTCGGCATCGCGACTATCGAGGCCATGGCAGCCGGGCTCCCCGTCATCGTGTCCGACGCCGGCGGAACAGCTGACATCGTTGAACATGGTGAGAATGGGTTCATCACGAGAGCTGGCGACATCGAGGACTTCGCCCTGGTTATGGAGGCGGTGCTCTCCGACTCAGTCCGGCGTCGTTTGATGGGAGCGCGATCACGCCAACTGGCGGAAGCGCGGTTTGATATGAAAAGAAGCGCGGCTCGGACCGTGGACTTGCTACGCGGTCTCGCCGCCGACCGCCAACCAATGACCGGGATGGGTCATTCTGAGCGGAGCGGACCGGACATGGGGGTTGCTTGCTGATTGACGGAGCGGCATTGCAGGACGGGGCCGTTCTCGAAGCCGACGTTGGCATCGTCGGAGCTGGCGTTGCGGGCCTGGTGCTCGCCCGCGCCCTCGCCGGCCGGCACCTCGACGTGGTGCTCCTCGAGAGCGGGACGGCGGAGCCGCTGGCGATTCCAGCCCTGGACGCACTCGCGATCGAGTCGTCCGGTGATCCAGCTGAGCCCACCTGTGACGGCCGGGCCCGGGGCCTGGGCGGCAGTGCGCACCTCTGGAACACCTATCTCCGCAACCGGCCCGCGGCCCGATTCGTTCGGTTGGACGCGATCGACTTCGAGACGCGGCCCGGTGTGCCGGAAAGTGGCTGGCCGTTCTCGTTGGCCGCGCTGGAGACTCACTACGACGAGGCAGAGGCGCTCGTCATGCCTTCATTTAGTATCGCCCGACAACGGGCGTTAGAGGCGTCTTCCACGCTCGGCCTGGACCCGGCCCGAGCCGTGTCGGTGGCCGAGGGTTTTGGTCTCGCCGCCCTCTTCACCAAACACCTTCCCCGCCAACTGCGCGACGATCCGCGCTCGCGAATTATCACCGGGGCGACCGCGACTGAGGTTCTTCTCAACCCAGCAAGCGGGCGAGCTCTCGGCGTGATGGTTAGCGTCGGTGGCGCCAGGCGAGCCACGCTTAGTTGCCGAATATTGGTCCTGGCGGCGAGCACCATCGATAATGTTCGGCTCTTGCTCGCCTCTACGACCGAGCGTCCCGCTGGGTTGGCGAACAACCACGACAATGTCGGCCGATTTTTTATGGAGCACCACCGGCTGAACGCAGGACACCTGGTACCAAACGATCCCGGGTTGTTTGATCGCACCGCGCTCTACGACCTGCGGGACCACGGCGACCAATTCTGGATGGGCAAGATCAAGGTCTCGCCCGCGGTGCTGCGGACGAACGGCTGGCTCAACTCGAGCACGCTCATGTGGCCACGAGTGAGCGAACTCGAGGATCGCGGCGTTGACGCCCTGCAGGGGTTCATCCGCTCGGGGAGGCAGGGCCGCTTGCCCTCAAACCCGCGGGCGCGCCTCCAGGAGGTGGCCCAGGCCGGTCGTTATCTGGTCAGGACCGGCGTCCCTCTGGCGCTCATGCAGCGGACCCCCAGCCCGAATGTGACGCGGGGGGGCTGGTCGCGGTTGCCCGACGGGGGCCGGTGGTTTCGAACGTTCGAGCTGGTCCAACAGATCGAACAATCGCCCGATCCCGAGAACCGGGTCACGCTCGCTCGGCGTAGTGACGAGTACGGGATGCCCATCGCGCACGTTCGTTGCCGCCTCGCAGAATTGGACCTGGAGAGTGCGCGCCTGTCCCAGGAACTGCTCGCCGCTGAACTGGAGCACTGTGGTGCGGGACGGGTCGTTCGACCCCCCGGTGCTCCGTTCCCAGACTTTCACCAGGCAGGCGGCCTCCACCACAACCTCGGCGGTACCCGTATGCACGCTGATCCCAAGCGTGGCGTCGTCGACGCGGATGGCAAGGTTCACGGCGTAGACGGCCTCTACGTTGCCGGAGGTTCGATCTTCCCCACAGGTGGCTATGTGAATCCCACCTTGACCATTCTGGCCTTGGCCTTCCGCCTCGCTGATCATCTCGGGCGGGCCTTGGGACGATGAGGGTTTTGGTCACGGGCGCCTCCGGATTCGTCGGCAGCCACCTTCTGCCCGAACTTCGGCGACATGGTCACGACGTGACCGCGTTCGTGCGTCGCCCAGAAGTCATACCTGGGCTGCTGGATGCAGGTATGGCGGTGGCCCGAGGCGACATCTCGGACCTGGCGTCGATGGAGAAGGCCAGCGCCGGGCAGGACGCGGTGGTCCATCTGGCTGCCATGGTGGCCGCATACCCCAAGGACTGGGATAGTTACGTACCCACTGCTCTGACGGGCACAGTGAACGTGATGGAAGCGGCGCAACGCGCCCGAGTGCAGCGCGTCCTGCACATGAGTTCGTGTGTGGTCTACGAAGAACCCCCGGCCGGATCTGCGGTGACCGAGGAAAGCCCACTCGAGCGTCGCGTCGAGCCGTGGAACCACTACCTGCGCCAGAAACTCCAGACGGAGACGCTCATCCGTGAGCGGGCGGTCGACGTCGACCTCACGATCGTGCGACCACCAACGATCATCGGCCCAGGCGATCGCGGCCTCGTGCCACTGCTCCAGGCCATCGGGCGATCGCCGCTTGGAGCCCTGGCGGGTGACGATGGCAACCACTTTCCGCTCGTTGCCGTCCCCGACCTGGTGTCCGGCCTAGTGGCAGCCCTGGAGTGTTCAGGCGCGGTCGGACGGGTGTACAACATGGCGTCGAACCGGCTCGTTACCAAGGCCGAGATCTCTTTCGAGCTCAGCGCCGCCGGTATCAGCCTGGCGCGCCATCGACCTTTCGAACAAGCGACCATGGTGGCCATGCGGGGAGCCTGTCGCTTGGTTCGGTCCAGGGGTGATCGTCCAGGCGGGCGGCCACTGACGAGGGCCCACCGCGCGGCGATCGCCGGCCTGGAGGCTCGCTCACGTCGACGCGCCCAACCCGATCTGATCGTAGATTCGACGGCGGCGCGCCGAGACCTGGGCTTCAACGGTGATAGCGATCCCATCGCGGCCCTGAGGGCGGCCATCGCCTGGCACCTCAGTGCCCCCGGCTTGGCCCACGAGTAGACCCAGGTGCTCCCATCGCGGGGGGACGTATCAATAGGAGTTTCAGCCTGCTCTGGAAGGTGTGCTTGCGATCTCGCCCCGTGCATGAGCAGGATCCGCCGCAACCTGGCGTCTCTCCTGTTGTCCCAGGTCGCCACCTTCGTGGTTTCACTCGTCACTCTGGTGATCCTGCCGAAGCGTCTCGGCCCCGAGACCTTCGGAGTGCTTGCCTTCGCGATGGCATTCGTCGGTTTCTTCGGTCTCGTCTCATCCCTCGGATCCGGACCCTTCCTGATCAAAACGATCGCCCGCGACCCGGAGCAGCTCGCCCGCTACGTCGTCAATGCGTTCGTCATGAAGTTCGTCCTCGGAGGCCTCCTCGCCGGGGCCGCGATCGCCGGAGCACACCTTCTCGACTATCCGTCGCAAACCGTCCTCATCGTCGACGTCGCCTGCATCGGCATGGTGCTCGGCGCCCTCGCCGACATCCTGGCGGCGGCCCTCCAGGGCACGGAACGGATCGGCAAGCTGGCCCTGTGGTCAGCGGTCCAGCAGTACATCAGTGGGGCCATCGCGATCGGGCTCTTGCTGGACCACAAGGGGGTCGTCGTCTACGCCCTGGTGGTCTCCAGCGGTTCCATCATCCCGATTGTGGCCAACGGTTACCACTTGTGGCCAGAGATCCGCGGTCGGATGAGCATCGACCTTCGCCTCTGGAGGGTCATCGCGGTCGGCGGCCTCCCTTTCCTCTTGTGGAGTGCGATCCTCCTGGTCTACGGCAGCATCGACATCCTCATGCTGCAGGAGATGGCGGGCAGCAAGACCGTCGGTTGGTACACCCTGGCGTACAGCTTTGTTGGAATTCCAACCCTCCTTCCATCGGTACTCATGACTGTCATCTTCCCTTCTCTGTCCACCAAAGCTTTGGCAAGTTCTTCGGAATTCAGTCGGACTGTCAACCGAGCTCTCCAGGTGGCCGTCTTCGTGGGGACCCCGATGGCAACCGGGATAGCACTGACCGCTGGGAATATCATCCGGTTGCTCCATTATTCGGCCGGTTACGAGCAGGCTGTTCCTCTTATCCGTATCCTCGCCTTTCACATCCCCATCGTGGGTATGGACATGATCTTGGCGATTGCCCTTACGGCTAAGGACCGGCAGAAGGCGTGGCTCCTCGTGGGTTGCATTGCGGTAGTATTCAATCCGGCGGCAAATTTTATCGCCATACCTTTGACCAAGACTCGGTTCGGTGATGGCGCCATTGGGGCGTCTATCGTTACTGTCGCTACAGAAGTGGTGATGATGATTGGAGCAATCTATCTGCGGCCGAGCGGCGTCCTTGACCGGGCGACTCAGTCGTTCCTGGTTCGGTGCGCCGTCGCGAGTGCCGTCATGATTCCTCCCGTTATGCTGGCCGACCGAGCCCCGCTCGCCGTCAAAGTAGCCATTGGTGTGGCCGCGTTCGTCATCGCTACCCTCGGCCTGCGCCTGGCCTCGGTGCGAGAGTCCCGCGACGGCGTATCACAAATCCTCAGGTCCATCCGGGAACGGGGCCGCCTGGCATCCCTCTCTACTGGTATGGAGTCATGATGATCCCTCTAAAGAGCATGGCGACCCCGCGGATCTCGGTCGTGATGTGCACACGCAACCGCTCGGACAAGATCGGCGCCGCCGTCGCATCCGTGTTGAGCAATGATCACCCCACCTTCGATCTGATCGTCGTCGACCAGAGCACCACGGACGAAACCCGATCGATTCTGCTGGCGGTGGCGGAGGAGGATCCTCGGCTCAGCTACCTCCACGTCGAGGAGCCAGGGCTGTCGCGCGCCTACAACACCGGGATCAGCCGGTCAACCGGTCCCATCATTGCGTTCACCGACGATGACTGCATCGTGCCCGTGGACTGGTTGCGCCTGATCGAGCATGCGTTCGATGAAGAGCCGACCGGAGACCTCCTCTACGGTCAGGTCGTGGCGAAGTCGAAGATCCCTGACGATCGGGCTTTCACCCCTGAGTTCTGCCTGGAGAAGACCGAACGCCTCAGCCGGCATGAGGGGTTCAGGGTCACCGGGATGGGAGCGAACTTTGCGGCCAGACGCCGGCTGTTCACTACCGTTGGTGGGTTCGACGAAGTGCTTGGCGGCGGCGGGCCACTCCGGTCGTCACAGGACTTCGATCTTGCCTACCGGACGTATCGGGCCGGCTCGGTCATCCTCTTGCGGCCCGAGGTCACCCTCCTGCACGACGGGCGCCGGGAAGCGGAGGACTGGCCTGCCCTGATGCGCAACTACGGGATCGGCGACGGTGCCTTCTATTCCAAGCACGCCCGTTGCGGGGATGCGTACGCCTTCTTCTTGCTCGTCCGACAGGTTTGGCGTCACGGCATCCGGATCGTGGCCAAGACTGCTCTCGGACGCGAACCACGACAAGAATATCTCGCTGGCTTCTTCGTGGGCATCAAAGACGGCTTCAAATTCAGCGTCGATCGGCGCCAAAAGCGCTATGCCTCTCCCTGAGAAGGCGAACCAGAGGGAGATTCGTGAGTGATCGGATCGTGATCCTGGGTGCCGGCCCCACCGGCCTCGGCACCGCGTATCGGCTTGGGCAACTTGGGTACGACAGTTGGGACCTCTTCGAGCGGGCCGACCACGTCGGTGGACTGGCGTCCAGCTTCACCGACGAACACGGCTTCATCTGGGACCACGGTGGTCACGTCATGTTCAGCCATTATGACTACTTCGACACCCTGGTCGAAGAGATGCTTCGCGGCGACTACGACGAGCACGTACGGGAGGCGTGGATATGGATGCACGATCGGTTCATCCCCTACCCCTTCCAAAACAATATTCATCGCTTACCTAAGGACGTGTTCCTCGACTGCCTGATGGGCATCGTGGCCGCCCAACAAAGCTCGCAACCCCGGCGGGACTTCAGCGAATGGATCACCGCAATATTTGGTCAAGGCATTGCCGCAGAGTTTATGGTCCCGTACAACCTAAAGGTGTGGGCGCACCCTCTCGAGATGCTCGGAACCCATTGGCAAGGGGATCGGGTCCCGAATGTAGACGTCCGCCGGATCGTGCAGAACCTGCTCGAGGATCGTGACGACGTGAGTTGGGGTCCGAACAACAGATTCAAGTTTCCGCTGCTGGGGACCGGCATGCTCTACGACCGCATGGCCGCGGCCCTGTCCAAGCCCGTGCATCTAGGCAGCGACGCGGTCCGGATCGATCTCGCCGACAAGGTCGTGACGTTCGCCGACGCCAGCCGGACCTCCTACGACCACCTGGTGACGACCATGCCACTGAAGGAACTCATCCGATGCATCGAGGACTGCCCGGCCGACGTCTCGGATGCTGTCGCCGCCCTGTGCCACACTGAAGGGCTGTTCGTCGGAATTGGTGTCGCCGACGAGTGCCCGAGCACCAAGTGCTGGATGTACTTCCCCGAATCCAATTCGCCGTTCTATAGGGTCACTTATCTCTCCAACTACTCGTCTCGGGTCACACCGGGACCCGGCCACTTCTCGCTCCTTGCCGAGGTGTCATCTTCGGCGTATAAGCCGGAGTGTGCCAGCGACATCGTGGAGCGGACCCTCCAGGGCATGGTGGCCAGCAGGTTGTTGACGCCGGAACAGGCCGAGACCAAGATCGTGAGTCGGCAACTCCTACGGGTCCCGTATTCGTATCCGGTGCCGACGCTCGAGCGAGATGACGCGCTGGCGGTGATCCAGCCCTGGCTGATGGCGCACGATGTCTACTCGCGGGGCCGCTTCGGCGCCTGGCGCTACGAGATCGGTAACACCGACCACTCGGTCATGATGGGAGTTGAAGTGGCCGATTACCTGGTCGGCGGGAATCCCGAGACCACCTGGGCCCTGCTTCCCGGCGAGGAAGCCCGGATGAAGATCGCGAAATAACGGGCCCGTGAAGAGGTCGGCGAATGCCCCGTCGTAGACCAAGGGGCCGGAGGCGTACACCCGAGGTGCACACCGCGGGTCACTCCGGGGCGCGCCGGCGGGGACTGGAGTTGGTCCGCGCCGGTCTCGACCGTCCACCGGAAGCGATCCTGCGACAACTCATCGCGTCGGACGAGCGACCCGACGTGTACTCCCTCAATGACGCCCTCGGACTCACCTGCATCGACGAACAGTACTTCGCATCGATTCCGGGTCTTCGGGGGCGGCTCGTCCGGCGCCTGCCGCTGGTCGTGGCCCAGGCGGTCGAAGTAGTCCGGGCCCGCTCCGACGTCGATGTTGTCATCTCGTGGAGCGAAGCCGTCGCCGTACCGATGGCCCTCCTCATGCTTCTGCTGCCTCGACGGCCCGCGCATGTCGGGATCTTCTCTTGGTTGTCCTCGCCCAAGAAGGCCTGGCCGCTGTGGCTGCTGAAGGATGGCATCGACCGCTTCGTCGTCCATCCTCCACTGCAGCACCGCTTCGCCATCGAACGCCTTGGTCTCTCGCCCGAGCAGGCTCCGGGTGGTTTGCGCTGGTGGGTGGACACGAAGTTCTGGCGGCCCACCGACAACACGGGTGCGATGATCTGCTGTGTCGGCCGGGAGATGCGTGACTATTCGACCTTCATCGAAGCCATCCGCCCGCTGGGCATTCCTTGCCACATAGCCGCTGGGGCGGTCACCACAAAAGCGTCGAACCCGTGGCTCCGGACAGATGGACGCGACCTCCCAGCTGGGCTCTCCCTCGGCACGAAGTCACCAGACCAGCTCCGAGAGCTCTACCGGCACTCCCGATTCGTAGTGATCCCGCTCCTTTCGTCGGACACTGACAACGGGATCACCACAGCTCTCGAGGCGTTTGCGATGGGTAGGCCGGTGATCTGTACCGACACGCCCGGCCAGGTGGGCGTGCTGGAGCATGGCGTGAATTGCCTTCGCGTCCCACCCGAGGATCCTCTGGCGCTCCGCCAGGCGATCGAGCGACTGTGGTCCGATCCGGTCTTGTGCTTCCAGATGGGACGCGCCGGCCGCGAGCTCGTCGAACGCCGGCACAACATCCAGCAGTGGGTGGACGGCGTGGGGACGGTGGTGGCGAGTGCCATAGCCAGCCGTTGCGACCAAGCCGCCCAGTCAGTGGCCTGAGACGGAACCCGGACCCGGAGAGACCCCCAAGCCCACCAGCTCGGTTTGCGCCTCAGTGCCCTCGCGTTCGCCGTCTGGAAAGAGGGCATGCGCCTGGGCAAAACGAGTGGCGGCCTCCATGGCGCCCAGAAGGCAGCCCATCGTTACTGCGATCCGGAATTCTGCCAGCCCCATGTCCTCGTAGCCGTCGATCACGTACCCAACGAGTGAGCAGGCGACGACGGCTCCGAGGAGGGCGAGCCGGGGATCCGTGGCCTTCGCGAGCTGGCAGGCCCTGATGATGCCGGCCGCGATGAGGCACCAGAACACGATTTCGCCTTGGAGACCCAGCCGCAGCCAGACCCAGAGGAGACCGTTGTGGGGGATGTACGCGATCATGGGATCGATGGTGGAGATGTTGGCGATTTGGGCCGAATAGTCAATCGGGATACCGAATCCGGTCCCCAATAGGCTCGAGGATTTGATGTTGAGAAGGAGATTCAGATCCTCCTGTTGTCGATACAGGTCGGAGGACGTGTCTCGCTGGTCCGGTTCGAACTGGGACCGGACGGCTCGGGCCGGTTGGGCCAGGGTGCCATCGTGCTGCCAGTAGGCCGGAAGGTACACGGCCGAACCGATGAGAACCACGACGAGGGCTCGGCGGAGAAAGCGTCGTCGCTCGGGAAGCGTCTTGAGGGTGATCGCGAATAGTGTCGCAAGGGACGCTGCGAGTATGAGCCAAGCGGTGCGTCGGGCGTTGGCGAGGTCGGCGAGGAAGACGAAGGGCAATAGGCACGTGGCGGTGGTCCGCAGCCGGCCGCGAATACCGTAGAGCCAGAGAGCAACGGTGATGATGATGAAGACACCCAAGAGGAAGGCTTCCTCGTGGCCGAGGATCTCTTCGGGTTGGGGACGCATGCGCCGGGCGTAAGAGAAGAAGACGATCGTGCCCTGGATGCCCTTGAAGCCACTGCCGAGAATGAACGTCCACAGAAGGGCATCCAGGGCCCGCATGGTCCTGAGGAGGGAAGCCGCCAGCAGGAAGGCCACCGTGAGGTAGATCCACGACCGGAGTTCCCAGAGATCGAACTTGAGTTGGGCGCCATGGTAGAGGCCCACTCCCACCGCCACGATCAGCAACACCCAGAACACCTTGAGGCAAGTCATCACTGGGGATTTCGGCAGGTTGAACGAGCCTTCGAGCGCGCTCTTCATGATCCAGATGAGGATCGCCAGCAGGAGGAAGATCTCGACCGGAAAGAGGATCATCCCGTGGATGAAGGTCCGCCACCACGGAATCTCCGAGGTGAACACGCCGTTGTGGGTCCCCACCGTATAGGTGAAGTTCTCGATGACAGTCGCGGAAGCGATGAGAAACAGCACCGCGTAGTGCAGCCGCCTCCACAGGATGACGGGGACAATGAGGAGTACAGGAAGGAGGATCAGGACGGGCTGCGCTCCGGCGACGAAGCCAGCTATGGCGGCGCAGGCGATTGCGGCTGGGACGATAATGAGGGACCCGCGCAGTTCCGCCCGGCTCGGGGCACGGCCCGAGGCCGCAAGGACACGCGGCATGTCAGTAGGCGTGCTGGCGCAAGGCTGAGAAGACGACCGCGGCGATGACGACCATGAAGGCGACGCGGTACCGGTGCCGTACGTCCATGGCGCTCCTGAGACCTAGGATTACGGCGGCGATCAGGATGATGTACCCCCAGGAGGTCATGGCCGGCCGCCGAGGATCCGATGGACCCAAGACGATCGTGGCGCCGCCGTACCGTTGAGGATCACGAACGGCCGCTGGCTCAGGACCGATGCCGTCTGCTCGATGTCCGGGACCGTTACTCCGCCGGCCCGCACGACCAGGGTTACCGATTCGAAGAGGTCCGCAATGCGAGCCGCAGTTACCCCGGAGCTCATAGGAGGGAGATCAGCGACCATGACGTCGCAGCGGTCGCCGAGCTGCTGGATCAGATCAGCCAAGCGCTCTATCCGTGTCGCGACCCCGCCCCGATCGCGTAGGAGTCCGGCTCTCACGATGTCGACGTCGGAATCCACCGGCTGGAGGCAGTCCTCGATGGAGGCTTCCTCGTACAGGAACTCGACAACTCCTGGGCCGGGACCGACGGCGGTCATCTTCTCAATGGCTCCATGCTCCAGATCGAGGTCGAGCAGGATCGTCTTACGACGAAGCTCTAGCGACGCGGTCGCGGCCAGACCGAGCGCCACCGTCGTCCTGCCCTCACCCCGGGACGTACTCGTCACCGCGATGGATCCGATACTGCTATCTCCCATACGGCGAAGGGCAACCGAGCAGGACTGGAGCACCTCCGGCCGGATGGACGCCCATTCGATCTGGCGCGCCTTACTGCGGTGCGTGTTGTCAGGAGCGCGGTCGGCCGGAGCGGGCCAGGTCGCCACTTCGCCGGCATCATCTGTGTTGGCGTTTGGTTGCGGTCCGGGGCCACGGCTGATGACCGTCAGCTGCTTGATAGTGGCCAAGGACGTGGGGTCGTCAGGTTGCGACGTCGGCTCGGCCGGGCTCATGACGACTTCACTCTCCTCACCGCGGCCGGGAGTCTCCTCTGAGAGGGCAGCTCACGGATGATCGCCACCACTTCCATACCCAGCAGCCCTTCGATGTCTTCCTCCCGGCGTGCCGTCTTGTCCAGGGCCACGAGCGCGCTCAGGGCCAACACGGTGATCACGAATCCGGCCAGAAGTCCGGCTATGACAGTGAAGAGCATGTGCTTCTTGTTGCTCAGCTCGATCGCGGCCAGAGCCGGATCGACCACGTGAAAGGCGGCGGGAGCCTGGACGTTCTGCAGGGTCAGGTTCGCCTCCTGGAGGGTGTTCTGCAGGCTCGTGAAGTTGGTTTGAGCCTGGAACGCGACCTGGGTCAGCTGGTTGTAGTCGGGATCGGTCGTCGGCAACGCGCCGGGGTGCGCTTGCTGGTAGGCCACGACGGCCGAGTTGGCGGCACTGAGGCTGAGCTTGGCCGCGTTCACCTGCGTCTCGTAGTAGGCCACCGAGGCGGCGTCTCGGGTCTTCAGGCTGGAGGTGACCTCGTCGATGTACTCCGCCGCTACCGCGTTGAGCGTGGCCGGCATGTAGCTGGGATCCGGTGCGATCATGGTGATTCTGACTATCTGCGGGCCGAGGACGGAGACCGTGAAGGCCTTCCCGAGCAGGGATGTGATCTCGCTGTCGACGATCTGGCTGTTGACGGGTGCTGAGCTCGACGAGCTTTTCCCGAAGAGCGACTTCACCGTGGAAATCAAGCTCGAGGGGCCCTTCTTGGCGGGGTGGTAGTTCGCCAGAAAGTCGGCCAGGGGGCCGCGGTGGGCCACGTTGATCAAGAACTGCTCTGTGCCGAAGAACTCTTGCAGCACGATTTGGCCCTGCGCCGCGGGAGTCGTGTACGGCGAAGGATCTTCCAGAGACGACTGGCTCGGTGCCGCAGTGTCGAACCAGACCGTCATGTCGGTCTCGTACTTGTGCGGTACCGAAGTGGCGTACCACGTGCTCATGGTCAGGGCGATGATGATCGGCAGCATCAGGGCGATCTTGTGCCGAAGGAAGGTTTCGAGGTAGCGGCTCACGACCTATTGTGAGCCCGCGTCCGACCATTTGATACATGCCGCTGGGAGCCGCCGTCGATGAGCTCCCAGAACGACTGCGCGCCACCGAGCTCCTCTGCCATCCCGCAGTAGTAGGAAGTGTTGTAGAGCCCGCTCAACGCGGACCGGGTGATCCTGTGGAACTCGAGCCGGTCACTTATCGCCGCCAGGCCACGGACCGGCCAGTGCAACCAAGGCTCCAACCCTGGTCGACCGACGCAGCCTCGCGTCAGCCATTGAATGAGCGTATGCCGACCTGCGAATTCCTCTCGGGCCGTCTCTAACCCGTCCCGCCGACTCTGCTCGCGGTCGAACACCACGTCGTTCCGACCGTAGTCGCGGGCCATGCTGATCCAGGCGGAAAAGGACCTCTCGGCGTAGTGGTGGCCGATGGCGAACTCGTTGAAGATGAATCGAGCGCCGTTCTGGGCCAGACGGTACGCCAACTCGACGTCCTCGGCCCGCCGGAATCGCTCGTCGAACCCGCCTGCCGCGAGCAGGAACTGGCGTGGGACCGAGGCGTTGCCCGTGTAGAACTGCCGGTAGGTCGGGGCGTAGTCCCCGCGAATCATGGCGTCGTACTGCTTGTACAGCATGGCCTGCTCCCAACGCACGAACGCACTCGGCCGGTAGTCGGGCGGAGTAAGCATGGGCCCGACTACCACGACCTGACCGGCGCAGCTGTCGTGGCTGAGGACGTGCTGTTCGATCAGGTCGGATTGGGCGATGACATCGTCGTCAATGAAGAGAAGCAAATCGCCAGTCGCCAGGCTGGCGCCGTGATTGCGCGCCGCGGCGGGTCCGCCATTGGCCTGAGAGGCAAAGACCAGCCGGAAGGGCATCCTCGCCTCCCGGACGAATTCGTCGGTCCCGTCCGTGGCGCCATCCGAGATGACAACCACCTCGAAATCCGCAGAGTCGATCGTCTGGGTGGCGAAGGCAGCCAGCGCACTTCGCAGGCGGGCCACTCGATTGTAGGTCGGGATGACGACACTGACCTTCACCGGTTGCCGGCCTTCACGCGGTCGCAGGCTCGCAACTGTTGACCCGAGTAACGTATGACGGCCAGGCCACATCACGCAGGACTGCCTGCTCGCCAACCTGGCTCCATCCGAGGTCGGCAAAAAACCCTCGGGCTGGCGTGTTCTTCGGACCGTCGTGGACAGTGACGCACAGCGCCGTTCCCGCCGCCTCGAAGGCCGCCGCGACCATCGCCGTCTCGACTCCACGGCCCATCGCCCGGCAACTCAACGTAAACGTGTCGAGCAGCGCGGCGCCGGAGATGACTGCGGGCGGGCGCGGTTCTCTGTCCAGGATAAACATCCCAATGGCGCCGTAATCGCCAAACCGATCGGCGGCGGAAACCATGCGGAGCTCATAGCGAGGGTCCTCGAGGCAAGCGATCAACTCCGTGTCGGAGTGACGATGGCCCGCGAGGGTAAATTGGTTGGTCTTGGCGATCAGCTGGGCGGCCCGGGACACATCAACCAACTGCAGCCGGGCTACCTCGACCCGTAGATCCAGCGAGGAGAGAAACTCCGCGAGTGACGTCTTCTGTCGAAGTACCCGTCGCTCGCCTTCCTGCTGATACGAGTCGGCGCGGGTCAGGTCTGCGTCCGTTGGGGGAAGACGGTCCAGCTGGCCGCTCGCTGCGACCGTTTGGTACCACAATGCCGGATCGGACGGCATCTCGACGGCCCCCACCTCGGGCAGTGCGGTCATGACCTCGGCGCGCTCGAGCGGGCTGTCGTCGATGAGGACGATGGCACTGGTGGCCAGGTTGAGGTCCGCGGCGATATCGACGATTGACGTGGACTTCGGGTCCCAGTTGACGCGCCATGTCGCAAGATCGCTGGGTCGGAGCCTCATCTCCGACCGCTCAAAAGCCGCCCACACGTCGGCCTCGTTGTTCTTGCTCACCAGCGCAAGGACTACTCCAGCGCGCCGCAGCTCGAGGAGGTACGTCTGGAAGTCGCGAAATGCTTCGCCGATACCATTGTCCAGGAGATCGATGCCGGCCGCTCCATCCTCGCCAACCACGCCACCCCAGAGGGTGTTGTCGGCGTCTACGGCGACGACCTTCTTGGCGCCGCGTCGGGATAGGGATATCAGCCTGGCGATCCGCTCTCCTACGACCGCAAAGGTCGTTTCCTTATAAGGGATTCGAGCGATGGCGGCCCGCCGCCAGTCCAGCGCGTTCTCGGTTCCGAGCGTACGCACGACCTCCTCAGCATCAGCAACGAGCACGCCCGGAGCGCAGGCCAGCCGAGACCGAACGGCCTCGCGCGCCGCACAAGCTGCCGCGAACACGCCCCGGGCGTTGCCCGCATCGCCCACGCCGAGCGGGCGAACTTCCGGGACGGCTGGCAATACGAAGACGAGGATCGACCCCCAATGCCGCGTGCTGAGAGCGGTGGCGGCCAGGTCGTCCAGATCGTCGATGTAGGCATCGATGGCGTCTGTGAGGGGGAGGGGCTTGGCCGCCCAGAGGTCCTCGAGTCGAGGCCAGACGACCACGATATCCGGTCGAAACGACGCGGTGGACCCAGCCGGATCGAGACACTCCTGGGCCATTTGGCCATACGGTCCCACGTGCAACTCGGCAGCCAAACCGGCTTGTTCCAACGCCAGCCCGAGGTAGGGAACCAAAGGATCGACCGTGAACGAAGCCAGGATCGCGACCCGCAACTCCGCGGGTCGCTCTGACCGTATGACATCCCGCCATGCCAGCCGCCGCTCCAGCAGGGTCACACCTCCGCCCCCTTGCTCTGGAGGATCCTTCGCAGCTCTCCAAGCGACTTCGCCTGTCGCATCTCGGCCGTGGTGAGGATCACGTCGTACGCCTCCTCAACCGTCGTTATCAGGACTACATGGGCCAGGCTGTCCCAGCGGTCGAGCGACGCGGGAGAAGTCGTATCGTCCAAAGCCGACGTGTCGACTTCTAGCACCTCGGCCACGAGTTCCTCGAGGACCATTGTCAATTCCCTTTCTGTGTAGAAGGCTGGGTCCGGTCAGCCCGGTGTCGCGACTGTGTCATGACCACGACGCAAACCGAGGGACTGCGATCAGCCCTCTCCGGCCACGGCAAACTTCTTCGGATTGAGTCGAGCTACCGGCGCCGCCGGCACGCCCGAGACGACGGTAAATGGCTCGACATTCCGAGTGACGAGCGCGTGGGCGACCACTACCGCTCCACGGCCGATGCGCACTCCTGGTAGCACCGTGCACTTCGACGCCAGCCACACGTCGTCTTCGATTATGACCGGCTTGGAGTCAGGAACCAGGTTCCGGTCGTAGAGGTCGTGGAGCGAGTTGTCCATAATGGTGACGTGAGGCCCGATCTCTACGCGGTCACCGATCTCGATTCGCGACAGCGCCGCGAACGTACCGCCGGAATTGATGCGGACGTCTCGACCAAGCGTCATTGTCGCGCCGGGGGCCACGTAGATATGGATGGGCGCAACGATTGATCGCAGGATGCAGTCGTCTCCGATGATCAGCGTACCCTCGTTGATCACGAAAGACTTTCCAATGGCGCGGACTCGGGCACCCACCTCGGCCCGGCGGAGGTAGACGCTGGCCCTCGCCCGGTCGGCAATGATGGCCCGCGCCTTGTTGACGCGCCCGGACAAGGGCAGTGACGCATCCCGGCGCCATTTTTCCCGCAGATCCAGGGCGGAATCCGCCCAGCTGTGCAGCATCACAACGGGATCGAGCGCGCCCGGCAGCCGTTTGATACATGGCGGGAGACCACCCGGTCACCACCGGACGACCCGGTCTTCTCACTTCGTCTCGATGATCGGGGCGGCCGGGCTCGTCCCGTATCAGCACGTATGTGGCGATCTCTTTGTCAGCGGAGGAATGCCACGTGAGCGAGCGAATAGATCAGGAGATTCGGCGGATCGTTGGTTCGCTTGATCACCTGGCGGTGGAGGCCGGTCCACAACAAGACGCCTACCGAAGCATCCTCGCCCCGATCCGGGTGACCTCCCGAAACGGGTCGGACACCATTGAGGTGGCGGTGGTCGGGCTCGGCCCGTGGGGTCTGGCGACTCTGGAGCGACTGGTGACAGTGGCGCGCCGCCGCGGCTCCTCCGTGACTATTCACGTCGTTGAGCCGGGCGTGCCAGGCGCGGGGATCTTCTCGCTCGACGACCCCGACTACCTGCCGCTCAACACGCCCTGCGGTCAGCACGTGATGCACCCGACGGCGGCCCAGCCCGGTACGGAACCCTACGTGCAGAGTCTCTACGCCTGGGCTCGGCAGCAAGGCTATAGATGGGTCGGCAGCGAATGCCGGATCTCCGACGAAGGCCGGGAGATCACTCCCCACGATTTCTTGCCCCGACGGCTGATGGGCGAGTGGCTGGGATGGTCCTACCGTGAGCTGGTCGCCACCTGCCCACCGAACGTCTCGGTGGTGCATCACGCCACGTCCGCGGTGGACATCGAGCCCGCCCTTGACCGACGGGAGTTGGTGCACCTGGCGGACGGGCGCACCCTCCTGGTCGACCACGTCATCCTGACGACCGGCCATACGCCGGACGAGCCGCAAGCAGATGTCGTGTCCGGCGCACTGCCTCCCTACCCTGTCGGACAGTACGACGCGGTAATCACCTCGGGAGAGGCAGTCGCCGTATCGGGCCTCGGACTTGTCGCCCTGGATGTCGTTACTGCCCTCACGACCGGACGGGGCGGGACCTTCCAGGAATGCGGAGGCCGTCTCCGCTACCGATGCAGCGGGCGGGAGCCCGTGATCTATCTCTTCTCACGGAGCGGGCAGCCGTACGCGGCGAAACCACTCGGCGCCAGCGACCCGACCGGCGACTACGTGCCGGTGATCTGCACCCCGGCGGCGGCGGCCAGTCTGCGAGGCTGCGAGGACGGGGTTCCGGTCCGCGGTGCGGTCGACTTTCGCCGAGACTTCCTGCCCCTCGTACTGGCCGAGATGCAGGTCCGCTTCTACCGTCAGAGCGCCGCCATCGCCGAAGGTACGCCCCGAGCCGTGGACGAGGTGACACGAGTGTTGGCGAAGGCGTGGTCGGAAGGCCGCTTCGCCGCCGCCGTGGACGCGTACGCAACGCGCTACGGAGAGTTCGACCCGGAGCGTCACCTCTTCGGAGAGTCCTCTGATCACCTCTACCTGTCGGCAAAAGACTACGAGAACAGCATCTATCGACTAGTGGAGGCGGACGTCGCCGAGGCAGTGATGGAAGTGGCCGTCAGCCCGGTCAAGGCCGCGTACGAGACCCTTCGGGTGCTGCGAGACACCATGCGGTCGGTCATTGACTTCCAAGGACTGGCTCTGGAGTCCTATCTGGAGTTCCAGTCGTTCTTGTCCAACCGGGTGAAGGCGGTCGTCGCCGGCCCTCCGGTCAGGCGGGTCCGCGAGTTGCTGGCTTTGATGGATGCGGACGTGGTCCGGCTCCCGTTCGGACCGTCCCCTACGGTGGAACCGGCCGAAGAGGCTGCATTCGTGATCCGCTCCACCCGCCTCATGCGGCCTCATGTCCAGCGGGTGGACCATCTGGTGTGCGGTCACCTCCCCGAGCCCTCGGTAGAAAGAACGAGATCACCTCTATTGCGGCAACTCGCCGATAGGGGCCGGATCCGATCCTGCCGGTATGGCGACGTCGAAGTCGGGAGCATCGACCTCACCCGCCAATCGCACCCTGTCGGTCGCCACGCCGAGGTACAGGGACGGATCTGGATCTTTGGTTCGCTAACCGAGGGGGTCCGCTACTTCACTCAGTACGTTCCGTCTCCCCGGAGCCGGGTGCGAGCCTTCACGGACGCCGAAGCCTGCGCCGAGGAGATCCTGGCGCCGGCCTGGCTGCAACTAGAAGAGAGCGCAGATACTGCTGAGAGCGTGGATGGTTTGGTGCTGTGCGCGCTCTGCGGTCAGGGCGCTCACGAGGATTCGTTCGCAGGCGGCACCCGAACGTAGGTCTGGTAGCGGTAGAGCGTCTCATAGCCCATCACGCGGTAGATCGGCTCCGCCATGGGTGACGCCTGCAGGATGCTGGCGTCACCACCGCGGTCGAACACCGTGTTGGTTGCGGCCCGGCTCACCCAGTCGCCGATGCCACGGCCCCGCATTTCAGGGACGGTGCCAACCCAGTAGATCCCGCCGATTCCATCGCTCAGGAAGGTCTGCGCCGCGGCGATGGGGAGACCATCGGACCTGGCAACGACACTGACAACCGCTCGAGAGGCCAGCAGGCCAGCGGGCCGGCTAAACATCGCCTCGACCTCTTCAGGCGGTGTGCCGTAGGAGCTGTAGGCCAGCTGATTGACGCCGATGAAGGCGGCCACGTCCGCCTCCGTGGTCACTTCTCGTATGTCCACACCCGGCGGGAGCACATGGGCCGGGGGGCGCCCGCTCAGGGCCATCGCCGCGCTTCCCGCCCCGAACGAGACCATCCTCCTTTGCCTGCAGCCGGCCCGCAGGTCATCGTCCTCACCTGTGTCCCGGACTTTGATCGAGTAACCGCGGCCGAGAGAGAGGAAGAAGTCATCTGATGCGTCCAGGAGATCCCTGGCCGCGACGTCCGGCACCAGGCGGAAGGCCCCGTTGTATCCGGGCAGGGCCGAAGACCCGGTTGCGAACAGCAGCATCCGGTCGGTTTCGCAAAACTCGCCGGTCTGACCCCAATGAGTGCTCTCCCGCCAGAACTTGATCAGGTTGCGGTGTCCGAGCCGCGCCAGGTCGGCCCGGGCCGCGGTTCCGGCCGGCACTATGGGCCGTTGGAAGGACATTGCCACACCGCGGTGTACAGGCCGGATTCCGGCGTGATGACCACCCCGGGCAGCGCTTCTTGGAAAGTGGCCACGAACTCGGCGGGGCTGAGCAAGCGGTCGCTCACCAGATGGTCCATCCACTTGAGGTCACTGGTCAGCCGGAACTTCTCGAAAGCCTGCCCGATGTCACCAATCAGGGCTTTGAGGTTCCAGTAGAGCAGGTGCCACCGCGATCGCGGCGGGTCCTTGGCCGCGTCGATCAGGACGACCAGCCCTCCGGGAGTTGCGAGCTCAGACATCCGCCGCAGGGCGGCCGGCAGGTCGGGAACGTGATGGAGCGCCATTACGCTCACCACCAGGTCGTACTGACCGGTGACCTCGGTGAGATCGCCCTGCTCGAACGTGATCCGTGGATCTCGGCGCTTACGGCGGGCGAGATCGATCATGGATTGGCTCAGATCGACGGCCCGCACGTGCTCGTAGTGCCCGGCGAGCTCGGCCGCAACCCGCCCGGTGCCACAACCCAGGTCGACGGCCGATTCGCCGCCCCTCCCAACCAGGATGCCGTGGAGCCACTCGGTGATCCAGCCACCGGTCAGCTCATCGCGCCGATCGTATCTGTCGGCGAAATCGTCGAAGGACTGCGGGTCCCTGCCCACACCGCCGAATCCGCGCCGCACCGAGCGCCGTGAGCGCCGGCCGTCGTCTCCTCGTCGCGAGAGCAGGCCCGCCATCACGACCACGTCGGTTCCTTTCTCGGTCGCCAGCTCTTTCGCCCGGCTGCGGTCAACAGGGCGCCCCGGTCGATCTTGCCTGAGGTAGTCATGGGAAGGGAGCCCAGGATGAAGATCTCATCGGGCAGCATGGTGGCCGGCACCTGGGCTCTCGCGGCCTGGAGCAGCGCCGGCACGTTTATCTCCGGGCCCGCCTCTACGAAGGCGGCCACGCCGAGTCGGCCTTCGAAGTCTGTCGGCACGCACACCACACCGGACACGGTCTCCACCCCTCGCAGGACCCGGGCGATCTCGTCGAGGGAAATGCGGACACCTCTTCGCTTGACGACGTCGTCGGAGCGGCCGACGTACACGTACTGCCCGTGTTGGTCCTGATAGACGAGGTCTCCGGTCTTGTACAGGGTCTCGCCGGCAACGACGTCGGCGCGCAGTACCTTCGCGGTGAGGGCGTCGTCGCCCCAATAACCTCGCATGAGCTGGTTGCCCCCGATGTACAGCTCGCCTACCTCGTGCCGGCCGGTGATGACCCGCTGGTCATCACCGACCAGGTAGAAGCTCACGCCGGGATGAGGCGCTCCGATCGGAACCGGGCCCGAGGAGATGGTGGCCCGGTCGACCTCGTGGGTGGTGACTTCGATGGTTGTCTCCGTGGGGCCGTACCGGTTGAAGATCCGCAGACCAGGAAGCACATCCCAGAGCCTGGCCAAGTCCAGCGTCAGGCACTCCTCCCCTCCGAGGCCCAGGGTTCTCAGACGGCTCCTCCCGAGGCTGGGCAGCTTGGGAGAGGAGAGGACGAGCCGGAGATAGCTGGGCGAGAAACCGGTATGGGTTATTCCCTCTTCCAGGACTGCCCGGTAGAAGCGCTTGACGAATAGGAGCTCCTCCCGCTTCGGAATGGAGACCGACCCCCCGGCTACCAGGGTGGGGAACAAGGTCCCATAGGAGCCGTCGAAGTAGAACGGCGACACACACAAGGACCGGGTCGTCGGGTCGAGGCCGAGTAGCTTCTCCGTCGCCACAATCGCCCAACCGAAGGCCCGCTCGGGGATCCGGACCCCTTTGGCTACCCCGGTCGTGCCGGATGTGTAGATGAGATAGGCGTCCCGCTCGGGATCCGTCGCCCTCTCCGGGGTCGGTCCCGCCAGACCGAGAATGGTGCGGACGTCTGCGGTGCGTCTGGGGGAAGACCCAACGGGAGCTACCGCGTCGTCTCGGCCCACGATGATCTTCGGATCGCTGTCGTCGACGATGCGGGCCAGACGCGCCGGGGGGTCGTCCACGGACAGAGGTACGAACGAGGCGCCAATCCATAGGCACCCCAGGGCGGCAGCCACGAATGCGACCGAGTTGGGCAACCACAGGGCCACCCTGTCACCGGGACCCACTCCCAAAGCCGAGAGCCCCGAGGCGAAGGCCACCGCTCGCTCGCGGAGTTGACCGTAGGTGAGGGCCTCTGCGTCGTCCTTCGCCGCGGGCGCGTCGGGTCGGTCGGCCGCGTGCCGGAGAATCAGGGCCAGGGAGTCATGGCGGTGTCCCGCTTGACCATTGACACTCATGGGAGAGTTGCTTCGAGCGCCTGGTCGAGATCTGCAATGAGGTCCTCGATGTGTTCGATGCCAATCGAGAGGCGGATCATGTCAGGACTAACCCCGACGAGACCCTGCTCCTCGGGCGTGAGTTGGCGGTGGGTGGTCGATGCCGGGTGGCTGACAAGCGATTTGGCGTCGCCCAGGTTGACCAGCCGCTTGAACAGCTTGACCTCGTTGAAGAACCGGATCCCAGCTTCGTAGCCACCGATCACCCCGAACGTCAGGATTGATGGATAGCGATTGGAACACAGTCGCTCGGCCAATTGGTGATGGGGATGGTCCGGGAAGCCGGACCAGCTGACCCATGCGACTCGCGGGTCCTTCTGAAGCCAGCGGGCGACGGCCTCGGCGTTGGCTCCGTGTCGTTCGATGCGGACCGCCAAGGTCTCGAGCCCTTGCAGGAGCAGAAAGGCGTTGAACGGCGAAAGGGTCGCCCCGCCGTTGCGTAGGCCGACGGTGCGACAACGGACAGCGTACGGGCTGTCGGGATGGTCACTGGCGTAGACGACACCGTGGAACGCGGGTTCGGGCCGAGAGAACATGGGGAACCGTCGAGGGTGCTCACCCCAGGGAAAGCGACCTCCATCCACGATCAGACCGCCGAGCGTGGTCCCGTGACCACCGACGAACTTGGTGAGCGAATGGACGACGACGTCCGCGCCGTGCTCGAAGGGCTTGAGCAGGATGGGCGTGGCGACCGTGTTGTCGACGATGACCGGTACTCCATGGGAGTGCGCCATCTCACAGACCGCGGGCAGGTCGACGATGTTGCCAGCCGGGTTCCCGATCGACTCGCAGAACACCGCGGCGGTGGCGTCATCGATCCGGGCCTCGAGGGACTTCGGCTCGTCGTCTACCGCGAACCTGACTTCGACCCCTTCCTCCGGCAGGACATGGGCGAACAGGGTGTAGGTAGCTCCGTAGAGTTGAGGGGCGGCGACCACGTTCGAACCCGCGGCGGTGATGTTGCGCACGGCATAGCGCACCGCAGCCATGCCAGAGGCAAGAGCCACGGCCGACACTCCCCCCTCCAGGGCAGCCATGCGCTTTTCCAGCACATCAACGGTCGGGTTGTTGATCCGGTTGTAGTGGAAGCCGGGAGTGACCAGATCGAACAAGGCCGCCGCGTGGTCGGCATCGATGAAATCATGGGCGACCGTCTGATAAATGGGGACGGCCACCGACCGGGTGTCGTCGCCGCGATAGCCGCCATGGATGGCGATCGTCTCATCGCGCACAGTAGCCCTATCGAGGTGCCAGTGATACCTTTTGATACACATGGACGAGAACCTGCCGAGGGGCCAGGCCTCCGCCAGCCCGGCCGCCTCCGCCCGACCTCAGCACCAGATGTAACGTCCATGCGATTCCACCACGCTGGAATGGCCTGTCGAGACCTCGAGCGAGAAATGCGCTGGTGGTCCGGGCTCGGGTACAGAAGCGAGGGCCCGGTCTTCACCGACCCCCTGCAAGGGATCAAGGGGCTCTTCATGCTCCTCGACGACGCTCGCATCGAGCTGCTCGAAGCCCTCCCGGGCTCACATGTCCTCGAACCCTGGTTGGCTCATGGCAGCCCCCTCTACCACCTTGGTTACGAAGTCACTGATCTCGCCGAAACCATCGAAATGTTGAGCGCTACAGGGGCCAAGGTGGTCTCAGATCCGAAGCCAGCTATCGCTTTTGACGGGCGGCAGGTGGCGTTCCTCATCCGTTCGAACCTCATGCTGGTGGAGTTGATCGAATCCGACCGTGGCGCCGGCTGACCCCGTCGAAACAACTTCAGCGACGAGAGGCGATCAGGGCCGAGCGCAGACGAGCGTCCGCGATCCAGTTGACGAAGAGTCGGCGCGACCAGTCGTCCCACCGAGCCCGAATGTGGTCGGCCGCGGCCTGGAAGGGGAAAGCCTCACCCGAAGCTCGGAACGGGCTCTCGCACCTGGTGCGGAAGGCTTCCAGGAGCCCCACGCCAGGGCGGTCCAGATAGTTGATCGGGATTTCCGGATGTGCCTCCTGCGAGCCCTCCAAGAACCGCCTGACGTCACGCCGGTACTCCTTCAGCAGAGTCGTGACCCCGTACTCGGGGTGACCTTGCAGGAGTATCAGTAGGCGGCCCCCTGTTTCCCGGGTGGCGACCGTCCAGCCGGTTTGTGGCGAGGCCATGACGAGCCGGTAGCGACGGGCCGTGAGCGCTTGGGCGGGGATCTCATTGAGGCGGGAATGGGGGAAGGCCGCCGCTCCTCCCAGACCGCCGGCGAGCGGATGCGTTCGGTCAACCTCCTGACGGAAGACCCCGCTCTGCTTGGCCGGAAGGCGCGACCGGGTGATGTCATCCAGCGCCAGCGCGGCAGCATGCGAAGCCAGGCAGGAGAGCAGGGTCGAGGGGACTGCTGCCTCTGCCCACCGTAGGAGTTGGGCCAGCTCATCCCAATAGGGCTCAGCGGTCAAGTCGCTCGACCGGGGTTCCATCCCGGTGATGACCAGAGCATCGGGGGGATCACGGTAGAGGTGCTCCACATCTCGGTAGCGCACGGACGCCGCGTTCAGCAGGTCCGGGCTACGGGGAACGGTCGGGATGTAATAGCAGCGGATGTCGGATGCGAACCGATCCGAACCGCTCCGGATCAGGTCGGCGAACTGCTGGTAGGTGTCCTCGAAGGCGGCGTCGGCCATGTTGTTGACGAACCCGATCCGGAGGGGCCTCCGCTCGCCCTCGTCGTCTGGTCGCGTCCCGGACCGACGGTCAAAGAACTCAAGCGTGTCAGGACCGGCCGCGATGACCATCTACTTCACCTTCACCGACGCCGCGCCAACTATCCGGCCACCTGAACGCATCGCGGGGCCGCCGCGTCGTAGCAACGCGCCGCGTCGCTGACCATGATGTCCTGCAGGTCGTATTGGGCCAGCGCGGCCGAGCGACGATAGCTGTTGCCGGCGAGCCGGTAGTAGCGAGACTTCTGCGGCGCTTCAGTGGCGCAGCCGGCCTCGTGCTCGAATAGCCGGCCGAGGTCGCGGAAATACTTCCAGTCCGGGTGATTTGAGACGGCGGCGGCAGGCGTCATGGAGATCAGCTCCCTGTGGGCCTGGGGAGGTGGGTTACACCCCCAGGGCTACCTATAGGGAGCGCGCCCCGCGTTCACAGATACGCGTTCCACCGGGTGGGTAAGAGACGCGTACGGCTGGGCGATGACCAGCGCGGCCCGCCCTGACCGCGTGTATCAATCGACTCACGGTCAACTCGTCTAGGTGTCGGGTCGGCCCAGGACGCTCCAGTGCTAGGAGATCAAGTACGTCAAACCTTGGTCGTGACCCGTGTCCGACATCAGCCTTAGGGGTCCCCGTGGCGGTAGGTAGTCAGAAGTTTGCGACAACGGGTTCTGGTCGGGCAGTACGCTCTGCCTCGACTCGAAAGCGGGGCATATGACGCCAGACGACTCGGCGCTCAGACAGGATGACCACCCGACGGTTCATTCCGGGTGGTTCGGTGAAGAGCGGCCGCTCTTCGGGTGGCTGCACTTGCCAGCGGGGCGACTGGCACGCGGCGGGGTCGTGATCTTTCCTCCTCTGGGGCATGACTACCGCCTGGCCTATCCGGCCCTCAAGCTGCTCGCCGAGCGGCTCGCGAGCCAAGGCTTCGCCGCCATACGTTTCGACTACGACGGCACCGGTGACTCCGCCGGCAGCAATGACGATCCGGATCGGGTCGAGTCCTGGTTACGAAGCGGAGAGCACGCCCTCCGCTTGATCAGGAGCTGCGGTGTGCAGTGGACGGCAACGGTAGGTATGCGCGTGGGCGCCTCGTTGGCGGCCATGGTGGCCGAACGGACCCAGGACGTCGACGCCCTGGTTCTGTGGGATCCGCTGGCGGGACGGGCGTACATCGCTGAGCAACGAGCGCTGGCTCTGTTGTCCTTTGGAGCCACGGACGTAGACGACGGCTCCATCGAGCTGCCGGGTCTCGTCTTGGCCACAGATACCGTGCAAGCGCTTCGCGAAGTGGCCCTCGCCCGAACCACAGGGCACCTGGCCGAAAAGGTCCTCTGCCTCACAAGAGCCGATCGTCCCTCAGATGAGCGCATGCGGAAGCGGTTGGGCGACCACGACGTCGAATGGGGCGAGGCCGACGGTCAGAGTGACCTCCTCGACCGCCCTCCGCCGGACCAGATCGTGCCGGAGCGAGCGATTGACACGATCAGTACCTGGCTGACCGGGGCCGCACCTGCAGAGGCGGCGCCGGTAACTGTCCGTGGTCTGCGCTCAGAGGTGTGGTGCGATGCCGCCGGAGAGGGCTTGCCGTTCGCTGAGTCGGCATTCCGGACCGGTACTGCCGATCTGTTCGGCATCGTCACCGAACCGCTCGAGTGGAACGGCGGGCCGACCGTATTGCTCATCAACTCCTCGAACGAGCACCGGATCGGACCCAACCGGTTGTGGGTTCTGCTGGCCCGGCAATGGGCACAGGCAGGGTTTCGGTCGGTTCGGTTTGAACTCAGTGGTTTCGGCGACAGTGGTGTTTGGAACGACCAAGAGCGCGGCATGTTGCGCACCCGTGAGCACTTCGATGACCTACGTCAGATGGCCCAGCATGTCTCACCGCACGATCCCTCCGACGTCGTACTTGTCGGGCTGTGCTCGTCGGCGTATCAAGCGATCGACAGCGCCTTCGACCTCAAACCTCGTGGCATATGCGCCCTCAACCCGACCTTCTCGTTCTCGGTACCGGAGATGGAGGCGTCGCAGCCGATGGATGCTCGGCGTCGGGTGGCTCGCCATCGCAACGGGTTTGTAACCGCGTTCAGCCGGAACCACGCGCTCTGGCCGCTGATGGAGCGCTACCCGAATGCCTTGTGGTTCTGCCGCAACCTCTTGTCGCCCCGCCGGCCGGCTCGATGGCTGGACGAACTGATCGCGAGTGACGTCGTGAGCTTCTACCTCCTTGGCGAGTACGAGGCGCGGCAACTGCAATACGGTTCGGCCCGCAGGCTGAGTCGGCTGACTACTACCGGCCGGTTGAAGGTGCGGGTCGTTCCGGACCTTGACCATGGCCTGATGACGCGGAAATCGAGAGAGACCGCAGTCGAGGAACTGACCCGGCACGTCTTCGATAGGTTCCTCGGGCCGGTCAACACTCGATCGAGGGTCAAGTAACCGGATCCCGGAGAGATGTATCAAACCCCCCGCTCGGGAACTCGTCTCGGGGGGGCCGACCCGAGGTAACTCGACAAGGAATCGAAGTTTCGGATGACGAGCAACATGGATGACGAGATTCGTCGTATCGTGGGCGCCCACGGCCATCTGAGTTCGGATGTCGGGACCGTCTCGGACCGTCAGGACCTCTTCCATGCCGGTATGACCTCGCATGCCAACGTCAACGTGATGCTTGCGCTCGAGGACGTCTTCGATATCGAGTTCCCCGAGGAGATGCTCCGGAGAAGCACGTTCCAGTCGCTGGCGGCCATCGGCGACGCCATCTCAATCCTGCTGTCAGAACGGATGTCGGCGTGACGCCGCTCGCAATCGCCACGGGCCAGTGACAACGCCAGCTGAGACCATCGGCATCGGCGCGAGCTCAGATACCGCCTTCGTGGAGTTCCGCCATGAGCTGTTCGCGGCCGGGCTCCTCCATCCCACCTCTGTGGACGGGGTGTACGGCAAGTCCGCCGCCTATGAACGAATCGTCGAGGGCGTCTTGGCGTCGGTCACCCGGCTCGGGGTAGGCCGTTTCGAGGCGGTCCACTTCCCACCCGTGCTGGCCCGGTCCACGTTCGACCGGACCGGCTACCTCAGCTCCTTCCCTGACCTCATGGGGTCGCTCCACGTCTTCGAGGGGAACGACCGTGCTCACACCGAGCTCGTCCGTCGTTATGAAGCTGACGGGGATTGGTCGGAGATCCTCAAGCCCGCCGAAGTGGTCGTCTGCTCAGCCGCTTGTCACGCCCTGTACCCGTTGTGCACCGGACGCCTTCCCGAGGCCGGCCGGTGGTTCGAGATCCAGGGATACTGCTTCCGTCACGAGCCCAGCCCCGACCCCACACGAATGCAAACCTTCCGCATGCACGAGCTGGTGTGCGTGGGAGATCCGGACATGGCCGTCACCCACCGCGATTCCGGACTGGCCGACGGGCTACGGATGCTGAGAGATCTCGGACTCGAGATGGATGCCGTCCCGGCCAACGATCCCTTCTTCGGGCGGCTTGGCACCATCCTCGCCAACACCCAACTCGAAGAGGCCTTGAAAATCGAGGGCGTCACCCCCATCTACCCCACCGAGAAGCCGACGGCCATCATGTCGGCCAACTATGCCCAGGATCACTTCGGCTCCTCTTTTTCCATAGAGACGGCCAGCGGCAACGTGGCCCACAGCTCGTGCGTGGCGTTCGGTATCGACCGCATCACCCTCGCCCTCCTCCACGCCCATGGGCTCGACCCGTACCGTTGGCCGCCCGAAGTGACGGACCGACTCTGGCGCTGAGCGTCCCGCGGCTCGCAGCTCAGTCGATAATCACCTCCTTGGCGGCGAGCCGGGCCGACCCAGCCTGGTGAACAGCGCCTGCAGCTGCAGCAGCTCGGCAGGGTTGTAAATCAGGTCACGTCCCAGCTGGTCGATGTGCCCGAGGGCATCCAAGGCCGCCCGGCGCCGGCGGGCCAAGCCCGGACCGCCCGGATGGGTGGAATCAGCGGCCGGCGACAGGACCGAGCCGTCCAGCAGCCGGTCCCGGTACGCAGCTGCCAGCGTCGCCAGTCCAGCCCGCAGCTCGTCGGTCCGCTGGCGGCGCACCTCCCGCTTCTGACGATCCTCCAGCTCCCCGACCCCGGCGTTGAGGATGGCCTTGGCCGCCCGTCCACCGGCTCGACCGCCACCTTTGCCGGTGATCTCGGCGGCCTTGGCGTTGCGTTCTTCGAGGGCGGCGCGCGCCGCGCTGTGCCGGGTGCGGAGCGGTTCGACGCTCGAGTCCAGCAAGCCGAGCAACTCGTCGGCGAGAAGCGCCGCAGTAGCACCGGTACCGTCGAGGCGGCCCGGGATCGCCCGCCACGCGGCCCGGCGAGCCTCGAAGTCCGGGTCAGTGGCGAGTAACCGAGCCCGGTCGAGCCGGCCACCTGAGGCCGCGGCCAGCTCCACGGCCCGGGACGAGTCGATCCCCTGCGCCTCCAGTGCGGCGGTCACCTGCACGGGGGTCAGCGGGTCGAAGTCCACCCGGACGCACCGGCTGGCGATGGTGATCAGCTCCGAGGGTACGTGCTCGGCCAGGATGATGAAGACGGTCGACGCCGGCGGCTCCTCGATCGTCTTCAACAACGCCGGCCCGGCCGCCTCCACCAGGTGGAAGTCGTGCAGGACCAATATCTTGCGATCCCCCTCCAACGGACTGGTCGCTGCCAGCGAGGTCACCTGTTGCGCCGCTCCGATCGTGATGTACGGCCCCTCCCGCTCGATGTTGATGACGTCGGGGTGGATGCCGGCGAGCACCCGCCGGCAGGTCTCGCAGGTGCCGTCGGGCGGAGTAGCCGGGCACAACAGGGCCGCCGCGAAGCTTGTCGCCGCCGCCGCCTTCCCCGTGCCCGGAGGACCCACGAAGAGGTAGGCGTGGACCGGCCGCACGGTCGCTGCTTCGAGGGCCGCGATCGCCTTGTCCTGGCCTACGACGTCCGCGTAGAGCTCGCCCATATCGGGCCTCATTCTGCCACCGCGGTGTGACCACTCGACCCGACCAGACCAGGGAATGAGCGTCACCCCGTGACTGCAGCGTTACCCCGTAACCGCAGCGTCACCCCGTAACCGCAGCGTCACCCCGTAACCGCAGCGTCACCCCGTAACCGCAGCGTCACCCGTAACCGCAGCGCGCTCCGCCCGCGCCTGGCGCACCTCGGCGGCCACCCGGCGCCCGTCGTAGGTGATGTCGCGCCAGGTGTAATCGAGCAGGAGGGCGCCCCCCAGACGGATCCCATTGCGCCGGCGCTTGTCCTCGGCCACCTGCTCGGGATCGGAGTGGTAAGCGTACCCGTCGACCTCCATCACAACGCCCGGTGCGATCAGGACATCGATCCGATAGCGGCCGTCCGGACCCATGCGGACCTCGGTAGAGATCGGCTCGATCCGGTGCCGGCGCAAGAGCGCCAGCGTCCGGCTCTCCAGCACGCTCGGATGGGGTGCACCCACGAAACCACGGCGTCGTAGCGCGGCCCGCATCTTCCCGACCCCCCGGCGACCACGCCGGCTCAGGCGCTTCATCTCCGCCTGGATCGCCTCGAGCGTCAGAAGCTTGTGCGCCAACGCCCTGTCTACCGCGTCGTCGAGGGTGCGATCCGAACTCACGGCCGCCAGGTCGACGAGGGTGCGGAGCGGATCGGTGCACGGGATGTGGCGCAGCGTGACCACGTGGGCGGGGTAGTCGACCGGGCGGTGGACATCGACCCCATGCAGGCGCGTCGTCACGCCTCGCGCCACCGTGATGGCATGCCGACTGGGCACCCGCTCCAGCAGACCCCACATCCAGGCTGCCGACTGGTGCGAACCGACCCCGGAGGTCCCCGCGCTCAGGCACGCGGCCAGCAGCGCCTGCTCGGGGGTCGAAACCGACCCGGCCAGGCGAACCACCCCCGGCGCCGGCAAGTCCCACTCTCCGGTCTGGACGCGGTGCCGCTGCTCGGCATACGTCACCCCGAGCAGGCGCAGGCTCTTCTCGGTCGCCAACCCGTGCTGGCTACGAAACCGAGCCTGGAGTTCCCTTGCTTCATTAGGTTTCATAGCTTTTCATGATACCACACTCAGCCTTCTGGTAGGAACACGACGTTCTTGGCCTCAGATCATGATGATTAGTGCACGATTTGACGCCGAGAATCATGAAGTCCTACGAGAATGGCGCCGGCGCCGGCCGGAAGCCGAGAGCGGGGCCGCCGGCGCCGACTAGTCGGCAGGCCGGGCCGCCGCCACCACCCGGGCCGCGACCTCGTCCTCGGTCCCCCCTCCGTCGACGACGCGCCACCGGAGGGGGGCGG
>PMHH01000009.1:1717-3001 GCA_003156595.1 Acidimicrobiaceae bacterium | reverse complement strand
CCATCCCTGCGCCTCACCCGAGGCCGCGCCGGCCCGGATGTAGTAGTCCTCCGCCCCGCTGGTCACCTCTTTGGTCAGGTACTGGTAGCCACCCCCGGCCGTGATGATCCCGATACTCAACACGACGCCACCGACCTCTCACACCGCCGGTGACGGCGCACACACCACGTTCGGTCAGGTCTCATCGCGTCCACGCTTACAACGGTGTAGTTACCGATCTCATCCTGATGCAAGGGTGTATGTCTGTGAATTTCCAGCCGTCGACACTGCTTCTGCTCTCACACTGCTCGTCGATCGCTCACTGCTCGTCGTGTGTGACCTCTCGATCGAGTCCCACACTCGTCGTCCGAACTCGATCAGATGTGATCCACGCTACGTCTCGACTTCTCGGCGTTCATCCTGGTCCGATCCGCCGGCCAGGACCACATCATCGACCATGCTCAAGGCGAAGGCGCCGTCGAAGCGCTACCCGAAGCACCCGCCAAACCGGGCAGCGCCCGAGACTGCACGTCACCCGCCAGGCCGGCGTTGTGCCGCTGCTTCTTCGTCTCGGAGTCCCTGTAGCTCGGCTTCCAGCTTTTCGATTCGCTGCGCTCGCCTGAGTGCGGCCCTCTCCTCCTGCTGGCGCTCGACATCTGGCGAGACGACCGCGGCTTGTTGTCGTTCACGGTCCACCCTGGCAGCGGCATCCTGGAAAATCCGCTTGATGGTCTCGATCTGCGTCGGACTCAGCGGGGGGACGCCACATCAGCGCAAGCAGTGCACCGGACCATCCCGGTAGCCGTTGCGCCCGGCGTAGCAGTCGCCGTGTAGCGCCCGCCACTGCTCGTCATCACTGTCGAGGTCGTCTTGCGGTCCAACCCATGGTCGTCCGCATCCCGGACCCGCGATACCGGCGACCACCTGCTCGTAGGTGAGGAGCTTGTATGGCATGGAGCGGCCGCGATCAACCACTGACCGGTAGTTGCCCCGAGCGGCTCGCTCTTGGTCGACGACCGCCTGCACCTCCTCCACGGGAGCGCCGAGCAGCTCAGCCAGGAGTGGCAACTTTGCCCTCGTCGGCAGTGGCCCGGCGACCAACCAAGACTTCGAGCCGGATGGCCCCAGCGCCCGGTTGACCCGCTTGCGATCGAAGTAACCACGGTCGTCGGTCACGCGGTCGAGATACTTCGGCTGGGTGAGGTACTCGCTGAGCGGATGCTGCTCGGCCCAGCTGCGGGAGACGATCCACTCGACGTAGCGGGGGTGAGGGGCTCCATTGGTCAGCCTGGTGGGATCCTCAAG
>PMHH01000009.1:0-1613 GCA_003156595.1 Acidimicrobiaceae bacterium | reverse complement strand
CGGGAGGGCGGTCATCCCTGAAAGGAGCGGGGTTGTCAAGTGGCTGTCCCGCTCGGAGAGCGGGACCGTTGGCCTGTGGTGGGCTGCCAACCGGGGCTGGCTGGCTTGGGAGCGGACGCGCGCCAGCGACGATCCGGGGTCAAGGTGGAGCGCCCGCAGCGGAGCGAGGACGTACGACCTTGACGCCGGTGAGGAGCGGCGCATACTGCGCTCGGGAAGCCAGTCCCGTCGATGGTTCAGCTCGCTGGTCTCCTAGCGGGTGTGGGGGGGACGCGTGCGGATCTCCTCCAAGTCCTCGAGTCGATCCTCGAGGTCGGCAGGCCCGGTTCTCGGGTGCCAGTCATCCCTTCGCCGCGCCACGGCGGCATGGAGTGATCCGGCCGCAGCCGGCTGGGCTCAATCAAGGGGACGACCACCAAGTGGGGTCAGACTGCCCTACGAGCTCGCAGTCGGCTGCGTCCGAGAACATGTCACTGCTCGACGACCTCGCTCAGGCAGCGGATCTCGCCGTCTCGCAGGCCGTAGAACACCAACGTCAAGATTTTGCGGGCAACCGCGGTCCGGGCGATAGGACGACAGTTACGCCGCTCCGCGATGCGACGGAACTCCTCTTTGATCGGCGTCCGGCACGGAGCCTTCTGCGCTGCTTCGATAGCCGCCCAACGGACCAGCTTCGAGCCCTGTTTGGAGATGTGCCCGCGATGCACAGTGGTGTCGGACTCGCGATGGCGGGGCGTGAGCCCGGCCCAGCAGCACAGCTTCGGAGCCGACGAGAAGCGGGTGACGTCGCCGATCTCCGCCACGAACACCGCAGCCAAGATCGGTCCCACCCCCGGAATCGCCTGAATGGCCCGGTAACCCAAGTCGTCGCGCAACGCCGCGGCGATCTCTTTGTCGAGCTGATCGATCTCGGTGTCGTACACGCCGATGAGGCGTTGCAGCGAGGCGACCCGACGAGCGAACGGGCGACCCAACGGAGTGGCCGCCAGCGCGGCCTGGCCAGCGACGCCGAACAGGTCGCTGACAGTCACCGTCACGCCTTCTTTGCCCAGAACGGCATGGACCTGCGCTTTCAGGCCCGAGCGCAGCCGGACCAGCTTGTCGCGGTGACGGACTATCTCGCGTAGTTCCCGGACCGCCGGCGGAGCCGCCCACGCTTCGGGTAGGCGACCCATGCGCAACAGGTCGGCCAGATCGGCAGCGTCGCGCTCGTCATTCTTCACCCGCCGGTAGGTGAATCCCTTGACTCCTAGCGGGTGAGCCAAATGCAGATGAGCGCCGCACATGTTCAACACGTCCGCCGCCCAATACCAGCCGTAAGTCGCCTCCACGACCACCTCCGGCTCAGGACCTGCCTTAGCGATCGCCGCTGCCAGCTCCAACGGGTCATTGGCGATACGAACCGTCGACAACTTCTCGCCGGCCTCGTTCATCCGCACGATCACCGACCGGCGCCGGTGAAGGTCGATACCCACATACTCTCGCTGCTGTTGCATCAGGGGCCTCCTCCCTCTTCGAGGGGGTTGGTTGGTGTGAGAACCCCGAGTGTGCCCACTCGGCGCTCCCACGAGGAGCGGAGGCCCCGCTCCTTTCATCACATCAAGGGTCGGCCG
>PMHH01000045.1 GCA_003156595.1 Acidimicrobiaceae bacterium | reverse complement strand
GACGGCGAGCACGGTGGCGCCGGCAGTAATGTCCGACTCGGCGTCGGTCAGCTGAGTGCCGTCACTGCCTTGGGCGTTTTGCACCGTAAACTGTGAGCTGGTCAAACCGGCGTCCTGGAACGCCTTCGTCAGGTACGGGGCGTCGAACTCGGTGTATCGGGCCGATGACACCGTATCGGGCAGGATGACCGCCACGCTTCCCTTGCCCTGCGCGGCCAAGCTCTTCAGAGGCGTCATCGCCGAGAAGGTGCGATCGAAGGAGCTGATCGACAGGGCCGACGGGGCCAGGGTGGTGGCCGACGATCCCGGCGACAAAGTCGTCCCGGTGCTGCTCTTGGAGCTACTGCCGCAGGCCGATGCCACCAAAACCGCGGCGAGTACTAGCGCCGCCAAGGCGCGTCTATTGGTCACGGGTAAATCATTCCCCCCTGTTCAGGGCCCGGGCCATCGCACCGCAGTTCGCGGACATGGAACCAAGGCCGTTCCGTTGCTCAGCCCGAAACGCTAAGACAGAGACCGTGAACAGCTTGTAAACATCCAGGCCCCGAGATGAATAAACCATAAAAATACTTATCCGGCGACGAGGCGGTAGCCAACTCGAGGCTGAGTGATGATCAGTGGGGGTTCTCCCTCGATCTCGAGCTTTGAGCGCAGCCTGCGCACGTACACTCGTAGGTACTCGGTCTCCGTTTCATAGCCCGAACCCCACACCCGCCGTAATAGGTGGGCATGGGTGAGCGACTTTCCTCGGTTGGTGGCGAGCTCTCGCAGGAGGGCGAACTCTGTCGGCGTCAGGTGCACCGGGCTACCGCGACGGGTCACCTGCTGGGCCGCGAGGTCGATACGTATGTCACCGATTTCGGTTATCGGATCGGCGACCTCCGCCGGCTCNNGCTTCGTCATGTAGTCGTCGGCCCCGACGTTCAGGGCGGAGACCTTGTCTCGCTCTCCACCGCGCGCCGACACCACGATCACCCCGACCGCGGAGCGTTCCCTGATCTGCCGACACAGTTCGAAACCGTCTGCGTCGGGCAACATCAGATCCAGCAACACGATGTCGGGTGCTTCAGTCTCCAGCATTCGAAGGGCGTGGGCCCCGTCGGTGGAAACGACCGTGTCGAAGCCGCGGACAACCAGGTTGGAACGAATCAGGTCGACGATGTTCGGGTCGTCCTCTATGACCAGCACACATGTCAAACGGTCCGCGTCACCCATACGTGCCCGTGATGTCCGACACGGGCGCTCCCAGCGCCACCGGAAGGTGTACGCGGCAGCGGGTCCCCTCAGGGATTCGAGTTACCTCGAAGCGGCCACCGTGGGCGTGCACGATTCCCTTCGCGATAGAGAGGCCCAGCCCGGCGCCGGCGGTCCTGGCCCGGCGTTTGGCCTTGCCTTCCAAAGGACCGGAGGTGCGATCAGGCGGTATGCCGATACCTCTGTCAGTGACGTCGACGGTGACGACGCCGATGTTGTCGGAGCTGGGCGCGGCATCGACGAAGACAACCGTNNAGGCGAACCGCGTTGTCGAGGAGGTTCAAGAACACCTGTTCCAGGCGGTCATGATCGGCCCAGATGACGGGCAGCTCTGGGGAGCAGCGCAAGTCGACCTGGTCAGCCGCCTCGCTCGCCAGGCAGGAACGGGCCGCTTCGAGCACGAGAGCCAAGTCGCACCAGTCCGGATGCAACCGCAATATGCCCGCGTCGATCGCCGAGAAGTCCAAGAGGTCCTCGACCAGTCTTCCGAGCCGGGCTGATTCATCACTGATTCGCTCCAGGAATCGCCTTTGCGAGGTGCCGTCCCAACTCACGTCCGGCTGCATCAAGCTCGATGCGTACCCCCGGATGGCAGTCAGGGGAGTGCGCAACTCGTGAGATAGCCACGACAGGAACTGCCGTTGCAGTTCCTGCGAGCTCCGGAGGGCAATGGCCTCCCGCTGGGCCCGCTCGGAGGCCTCCCGTTCGAGGGCCAGTCGCAGCGAGTTGGCGGCATCGTCGAACAAGGCCCGGTGGTCAGGACCGTCGGAGTCCTCTNNGCCTCCCCCGATCCCCCGCCCTCGAGGACCCGGTCTGCGACGGCCCTGAGCTCGGGCGACGGTGCGACAAGGCCCAGGCGGCTTCGCTCAGCCTCTGTTCCCGCCCAGCCACGGCAAGCTACGGGCTCGCCGGGTGAGCTTGTCAGCAGAGCGACTTCGGTGGCGCCCAGACCGGTCTGTAGTGCCTGCAGGGCCACTGCGAGCCCGTCAGCGAGAGGAACGGGGCCAGCGAGAGTTTCGAGGACCTCGCGTATGGTCTCCAGGATCTTGTTGCGCTCGGTCAGTTCGCCGTGCAGCCGATCCCGCTCCAAGGCGCTGGCCGCGTAGCCGGCGTAGAGAGCCACCAGGTTCAGTTCGTCACGGGTCGGGTCGCCTCGGTTCTGGCAGATGACGGTGACCACTCCGGTCACCCCGCTCGCTCCGGTAAACGGCACGCTCCAAGAGGCCTGGAGTCCGGTCTGTCGGGCCTCCCGTCGGTACCGGGCCCAGCTCGGCGCGCTGCGGACATCGCTCGAGATGACCTCCGCGCCGGTCGCGGCGGCTTGTCCGATCTGGCCACCCATTACGCCGGAGGGAAGGGTGTGCCAAGCCACCGCCAGCGAACGAGGCAGACCGGTCATACCTTCGAGGCGAAGCGTCGACCCGTCGCTCACATGAATGCATACCTTGGCTGTGCCCAGGGCCGCTCCGAGCGCGGCCAAGATGAGCGACAAGCTCGACGACGGCTCGGCCGAAGCCAGCTGATCGGCCAGACTGTGCAGTCGGCTCAGTTGGCGACGAGCTGATTCGTCCAAGGATTGGCCGGAGAGCAGGGCGGCCACTTCGTCAGGGTGCGACTGCGCGGGCTCGACTTCCGCCACGACCCGGCCCTGACGGAGGATCACGATGCGGTCGGCCAGGCGGAACATCTGCTCNNTCGTCGAGGATCAGCAGTTGGGGACGGTTACGCATGGCTCGAGCCACGGCTACCAACTGCCGTTGACCACCAGATAGATATCCGACCTTGGTTGAGGGATCGGGCAGTGGGATCCCGAGCTCATCGAGGAGGGATGATGCTCGGGCGTAGAGCCGCGTCTCAGACAGCATCAGGCGACGGGTCTCGCTACCGAGTAGGAGATTGGCGGCGATATCCAGGTTGTCGCAGAGGGCCAGGTTCTGCCATACCACCGCGATCCCGAGCCGGGACGCAGCTCGCGGATCGAAGCTGAGCCTCTGGCCTTTTATCAGGACCTGCCCGCCGTTGGGCGTGATGTCGCCGGCGATGCAGCGCNNGACTTGCCGGCGCCGTTCTCCCCGGCCAGAGCGACCAGCTGGCCCGGCTGGATGTCCAGGTCGACGTGGTCAAGGGCCCTCAGCGCGCCGTACTGCACGCAGAGCCCGAGAGCGCGGAGGATCGGGTCTCGGTGGTCCTGGCGGCTAGCCGCGGGCACCCGTTTGTCGATTACCCGGCTCATCTCACGTCCCTCCCCCCCCGATCGGTCGAACTTCGCTTCTCCGACACTTTGCCCGATCGGAGACGAGTTCGCGGGGTGGACCAGCCGCACCACCTTCGGTCGGCCGCGGAACCTCTCAGCGCCCGCCACGAAGGGGCGTCACCGTTCGCGCTCGCGGGAGATGCGGCGCTGCTCCTTGGATCTCGCCTTCCAAGTCCGGACCAACTCTGTGTGGGCCAGCCGATCGGTGCGGCGCCGCTCGAACGCCGTTTCCCGCGCCAGTTTGTGATAGCTCGCCAGGCGGGAGGAGGCGAGGTCACCGCTGGCCGCCGCGGCCAGGACCGCGCAACCCGGCTCGACCTGATGGGCACAATCGGCGAACCGACAACCGTGGGCCAGCTCATCGATCTCGGGGAAGGCGGATGCCACCGCCCCGTCGCTGGCGTCGGTGGCCAAGCTGCGGAGCCCCGGCATGTCGATTACCGAACCTCCCGAGGGCAGCGGGACCAGCTGACGAGATGTGGTGGTGTGGCGCCCCCGGCGGTCCTCTGATCGCACGCTGCCGACGGCGAGAAGGTCCTCGCCAAGTAGGGCGTTGATCAGAGTGGACTTTCCGGCGCCCGAAGGGCCGAGAAAAGCCGCGGTGATCGGATGCACAAGAAGATCGCGAACCTCGCCCAGACCATCCTCGGCGAGGGCGCTACTGCCAATCACGTCCACGGCGCCGAGGCGGGCAGCCAACTCGGCCGCCGCGCCCGACGGGGCCAGGTCAAGCTTGGTCAGGACCACGACTGGACGGGCGCCGCTGTCCCAGGCGAT
>PMHH01000141.1 GCA_003156595.1 Acidimicrobiaceae bacterium | reverse complement strand
CCGGCACCGCAGTGCCGGTCTCCTGTGTAAGCCAAAAGCCCCTTCCCCTCCTCCTTTCCTCCTGGTGCTTCACCCGGGATTGTGGTTCACCCCGGGCTGTGTTTCGCCGGGATTTCTCAGGTGGCGAACGCAACATATCAGCGTTGGCGAGAAATAGGTGGTGGTGGTTCTCAGCTTTGTCACAGTTCTCAGCTGGGTCACAGTTCTCAGTTTTGTCACAGGTATTCAGCGGGCTATTTGGAGACTCAGGACTTGTCGAGGGCGATGATATGGGGACTTATTCGGGGTCCAGGCTGGCCCCGACGAGGGTTCCGGCTTGACCAGGTTGTACTCGGGGGCCGAAATGTGACTATGAAGGGAGCGCCCGGTCTAACCCCCACGGGTTGGACGCCGGCCGACTAAGCAGCGCAGCGCTCATGTTGTCCGGTGTCGCCGGAGTTGTGGCGCCCAAGAGAGTCGCGTCGGCTCTCGACCTCTCCGCTACAACTGGGCGCGGGATCGCGGAGACGCGGGCTGGTTTGGGGGGCACCTTCGCAGCCCTGGGTGGATGGGCCCTTGTCAGCCGCGACCCCACCGCGCAAGCGGCCGTCGGTGTCACCTGGTTGGGCGCAGCAGGCGCCCGGCTGTGTTCCTTGGTACTAGACCGCCCTCGAACCGACTGGACCTTCTGGGCTTACTTGGGTGCCGAGATCGGCTTCGGCGTGACCGCGCTTGGGTACGCAGCCCATGGACGACCGCGGAGCGATCAACCCTGACCGCGCCCTTCTGCTCTATCCCGACATATAGGACCTATCGGAAGTTCCGGGTCACCTCGGATGCCAGGTTTCCTGTAATGGGGAGTGGCGTTTGCAGAATTCTGGAGAGCTTCATGATGAGTTCGCTCGGATCCAAGCCCTTTTCGATATAGCCGGCCGCGCCCACGTCTACCAGATCGGGTCCTGCGAGCTTGGCGCTGTTCGAGAGGACAACGATTCGGGCTCTCGATGCGACGCCCATGAGTTCGTGCAAGAGGAGAGCGCCGTCGATGTCGGGCAGTGACAGGTCGAGCAGGATCACGTCGGGCTGGAGCTCGGCGGCGGACTCGACGGCGGCGCGTCCGGTGCTGGCCTCGTCGATCACCTCGAGGGCATGGACCGTGCCGAGAATGGCGCGTAGCAGGTGTCTGGTAGATGCGGCGTCCTCAACTACGAGGACGCGGAGCTTGGGTGTCTCGGTTTCTGGTTTCAGTGGGACGTTCGTGAAGGTCATGTTCTTCTCGTTTCGTTTTAGCGAGGATCCTGCGAGAGCGCAGGATGGGGAGGGGAGCTTTTCGAGCGTCTCGAATCGCCTGATTTCTGCCGCGAACGCGTCGAGCGTCTGCCGCGAGTGGCTGGTGATGTCGGTGTTCAGGACAGTTGCGCCGTCCAGGTCGCCCGCCAGAGCCAGTTGCTCAATGGCGCGCGCCGTCGCGGCGAGGCGGATGGCACCCATGTTGGCACTGCTGCCGGTGATGTTGTGGGCAGCCCTCCGTATTGAGACTAACTCCCGTGAGTTCAGCGCGCTGTCGAGTTGAGCGCGTAACTTTCCGAGATCCTCGTCGTACAGCGCCAGGAGTTCGCCGAAAAGAGCGACGCCACCGACCTCCATGAGCTCCATGGTGGCCGCCTGATCGATAAGGGGCTCCGTCTCATCGGCCGGATCGTCGCCAATAGGCAGGTTCCAGCCGGGGAGAGCGAGGTCTTCTGCGTCGATAGAACGGTCGGCAACCGTCGCTTCCGATTTGGGATAGGTATCGGCCACTTTGTGCAAAGCCGCGTCGAGGTCCTTGATACGCAAGGGTTTGGCTAGGTAGCCGTCCATGCCGGCTTCCTGGCAAGCCTGTCCGTCCTTCACCAGCAGGCTGGCAGTGAGACCCACGATGGCAGGCTGTCTGTGAGTGGGCAGCTCGCGTCGAATGACTCTCGTTGCTTCGAGTCCGTCCATCTCCGGCATTTCGATATCCATCAGCACGGTGTCATAGCGAGTGAGATGGACCGCTTTGATCGCCTCACGCCCGGTGGCGGCCACCTCGACGTGGTGCCCGAGTTTCTCGAGCTGCTGCCGCACCACGAACTGGTTGACGGCATTGTCATCGACCACCAGCACGCGCCACCGTCGGCTTGGCGACCTCTCGACCCTTTGCGGGGAGGGCGAGGCCGACGACTGATCGCCCGGTGACAGGGCGGTGCCCAGGCTGTGGCGCAGCCGAGCGATGCGTACCGGCTTGGTGAGCACCGCCGAAAACAGGTCTCGGTGTTCTGGCGTCAGGCGGTCCGCGTGCGAGCTGATCTCTTCGACCGGCCCGGCGCGATCGAGAGGGACCGAGAAGTGGAACGTGCTGCCGGCGCCGAAGGCACTCTCCATTTCGAGGGTTCCGCCCATGGCCTCGACCAGTCGGTGGCTGATGGCCAATCCGAGGCCGGTGCCACCGTGCACTCGGGTGGTCGACGCGTCGACCTGGCTAAACGGCTCGAACAGGCTGGCTTGACGCTCAGGCGGGATACCGATGCCCGTGTCCACCACTGAGAATCGCAGGTCCGCCTCCCCGCAGCCGTCGCCAGCGGGACGCTCGACCGGTTCGACGGTCAGAATCACTTCTCCTTCGGCGGTGAACTTGACGGCATTGGCCAACAGGTTGACGAGTACCTGGCGCAGACGGGTGACGTCACCGACGACCGCGACCGGGCACCCGTCGTCGACGTGACCGATGAGCTCGAGGTCCTTCGGAGTCGACATGGTCGCCACTAGGGCCAAGGCGTCCTCGACGCAGCTGCGCAGATCGAAGGCCTCGTGCTCCAACTCCGTGCCGCCGCTTTCGATCTTGGAAAAGTCGAGGATGTTGTTGATGATGCCCAGCAGCGATTCTCCGCTAGTGCGGACCGTCTCGGCGAAGTCGCGCTGTTCGGCGTCGAGTGCCGTTTCCAACAACAACTCGGTCATCCCGATCACCGCGTTCATCGGGGTGCGGATCTCGTGGCTCATTGTCGCCAGGAACGCCGACCTCTGACGGGACGCCTCCACGGCCGCATCCCGGGCCGCCTCCACCGCCTGCGCGGCCAAGATCAGCTCGGTTACATCAGCAACCGTGCCCGCGAGGCGCACCACTCGGTCGTCCTCGATAATCCGCTCGGCCCGTACCTCAAACCAGCGCAGCTTGCCGTCGTTACTCCGGTACACCCGGTGGCGGTTCCATATGGGCTCGCCCGTCTGCGCGCATTTGTCCAGAGCCGCCTCGACCATCCGACGGTCGTCCGGATGAATATTACCCGTCGCGGCCGCTCTGTCGCCGGCGAAGCCATCCCGTTGGATGCCGAAAAGATCGAAGAGCGTGTCGGACCAGGCGACCATGTGGGTCGCGATATCCATCTCCCAGGAGCCGACATGTCCGATCGACTCGGCCGCACGCAAGCGCCGGGACTCGACGGCGATGATCTGTTCGTGACGGTTACGTTCGGTGATATCGCGGGTGACCTTGGCAAACCCGCGCAGATTGCCTTCATCGTCGTACAGCGCCGTGATCACCACGTTCGCCCAAAACGATGAACCGTCCTTGCGGTAGCGCCACCCTTCGGTCTCGAACCTGCCGACGGACGCCGCCGCGGCCAGCTCCGCGTCGGGCACGCCGGCGGCGAGGTCCTCGGCTCCGTAGAACACCGAGAAATGCCGTCCGATGATCTCCTCGGTCCGGTGACCCTTGATGAGTTCCGCCCCCGAATTCCAACTTTTCACTCGGCCATCGACATCCAAGCCCAGGATGGCGTAATCACGCACCCCTTCCACCAGAAGCCGGAAGCTTTCCTCGCTTTCCCGTAACGCCTGATCGGCCGCCCGACGTTCGGTGACGTCACGGGTGACCTGCCAAAAGCCGCGTACGTCGTGTTCACTGCCGCCCGAGATGGCGCAATCGGGCGCACAGTCGGGACCGACCAGTCGGTCGACCGATGAGAGGGTATGCATGGTTTCCGGACGCGGCGGGTCGCTCACTACCGGACTTATCGGCATCTGGCGCCTGAAAATGAGGGGCGCGACATGATGATTGGACGACATTGATTACGCGAAAGGACTACGCGAGAGGAACCCGCCAAAGGATCACGCGAAATGCGATTCAACCACCCCAAGCGATAGGACACAGTCGGGGATCGCCATAGCGGGGCCAGTTGCGATGGGCTCGGTCAGGCATTGTTGCAACGTCGCCTCCGAGACGTTGCGGTCCGGGCCCAGGGCGCGCAGGCGCCACGACCACACGCCCCCGGCGAAGGAGGGCAGCTCCCCGATAACGGCGGTCATGAATCCGACGGATTCGGCGCTTCCCGGCGATTGCTGGACGACGGCGACCACGAGGGGCAGCCACGACCGCAGCGCCAGCCGGAGGGTGGACGCCGTGGCCGCTGTCAGGGACGGCGCCGGCTCGTCCGAGTCCTGGGACAAGCCAGTCAGGATCGGAAACGCGCCCGTGAAGGGGGACAGGATTTGGTCGTGCTTGCCATCCTGCCCGGGCACGAACTGCCAACCACCGATCATCGAATACGAGAATCGAGCCTTCGCCTGCCAGAACAGCGTGGCCGTCTGGACAGTGTCCGAGAACGGCAGGGACAAGAGGGTCGAGCCGCCCTCGGCAGCCGGACCCGACGACAGCAGCCACGGCGGCACGACGGGCGTCGTGACCGTCAGGGGCAACGTGTACGTAATAGCCACCGGGGCCAACCCGCCCGCGACAATCTCCGTGAGCACGGCCGCGAAAAGGGCGACGGCCCATCGGCGGCAGGCGGCCGGAGCAGAGCTGGCGCGCCGGCGCGCCACCGTCCACCACCCGTCGATGCTGAGGGCCAGGAGCAGGGCCGCCGACGCGTCGACGATCAAGGTGAGCCGTATGGGCATCACATTGTCGATGAGCGGCAAGCTCTTTACGGGGTCCCAGACGCGGAAATGAATCGAGTAGGACCAGGCGAGCGCGGCGGTGGCGGCCATGACCGCTCCTAGCAGCGGTCGGCGCCAGACGGCGGCAGACACCGCCAAAGAGACGAGGAGGGCGACGCCCAGATAGTTGACCCCTGGGCCTCCTGCGCCGAAGTAGCCGACGACCCGCTCGGCCGCGTTGCCCTGGTAGATACCGCGGCCGCGGTCGATGATGCCCGTCAAGGTGGCCGAAGTTCCCGCGCCGTACACCGGCCCGACCACGTGACGGGGCCCGGCCACGAAGAGCCAGATCGGATAGGCCAGGACGACGCCCGCGGTCCCGGTCGCCACCGCGAATGCCGTTGCCAGTCGCCGCAGCCGCTCCGATTGGTGTCGGGGCCGAGCCGCGAACCCGAGGCCCAGAGAGGTGCCGGCCGCCATCGCCGTCAGGGCGAGTGTCTCTATGCCGATGAAGAACTGCAAGATGGTGATGCCGGCCAACCACAACCCCAGCCGGACCGGTCTGCGGTGGGGATCGGTGACAAGGGTCATCACGATGGCGAAGACCAGCGGCGGGTAGAACGCCCACGTCAGCTGCAGGTGTCCGATCACGGTGTTGCGCAGCATGAAGGGACTGAATGCATAGAGAGCGCCCGCGGCCACCCGGGCCGGGGCCAGACGGGTCAACTTTCCTGCGGCCGCGTACATCGCCGTTCCCGATGCGACCGGCGCCAACAGGTTGGCCAGATTGAATGACGCCACCGGTCCGAACAGGAGCGTGACGGGGGCGAAGAGGAGCGTCAGCGCCAAGGCCGAGGTGTTCGCCAGGGCGCTCACCCCACCGCTGCGCGAGAACAACTCTTGGCTCAAGAAGGGGTTGTGGCCGTGGGTCAACGCCCAAGGCGTCCACTCCATCCACCACACGCCCTGGGCAGTGTCACCGCAGCCGCAGGTGATCGAGGAGGTCGGATGGCCGGTGAGCCACACGTGCCACCAGTAGAAGAGCGACAGCGCCAGGTAGCCCGCGGCGACGAGGCCCAGGGTGCGGGCGCGACGTCCTTTTCCCGCGACTGGCGCCCTCGAGCGTGGCACCGACGAACCTTAGTGGGCACTGAATGTGCACAGGCCGCCGGGTGCGCATGGCACGAGCCCAACATCCGGAGGTGTAAGGTGGCGCTGTCGTCCATATCGGACGGCGGGGCCCTCGATCTACGGGGGCAGATGGGCGGTTCCCATGGGAACCCCGACTACGTCGACAATCACCGCTGACCCGGGCATCATCTCCAGTTCCGAGGTGCGAGTCCTGGTGGTCGACGGGCGTCAGGATCGTCGTCAGCTCATGGGCCATGTGGTGCAGCAGGGTGGCTACAACATGACCGTGGTTGGGTATGCGGACGACCCAGCCAGCGCGGTGGAGGCGGTGGAACGATTAGGAGCGAACGCGGCCCTGATCGAGATCCAACTCCCCGTCCCTCAGGGATTGGACACGATCAGCGCCTTGAATCTCGCCTACCCGGACCTTCGGATCATCGTCTGCTCATTCCACCAGGACGCGGCAACGAAGCGGGCAGCTCTGGATCGCGGCGCCGAGGCGTACTTCGTCAAGCCGGTCAGCCCAAGAGACCTTCATACCTGCCTACGGTCGGACCGACCTAGCCCGACCGCAGGGGGCCCTCCTCCCTGAGGTCAGGGCGTAGGAAATCTGGGCCAGGGGAGCCGGGTCAACCTGCTCCGGCCGGCACCACCACGGTGTCGGTGTCACGGCCCGATCGCAACAGCGTTCCCGGCAGGCTGCCAGTCGACGCGCCGTCACGGACCACCTCGACGCCACTGACGAAGACACCGACGATGCCCTCGGACTCGGCGAAGAGCCGCGGCGCACCTCCAGGTAGGTCCTCCCGGGTGTAGACCGGCCCGGACGCGACCCGCTCCGGGTCGAACACGGTGAGGTCGGCGTGCCACCCTTCGGCGATCCGGCCGCGGTGGCGCAGACCGTAAAGGCGGGCCGGGACGTCGGTGAGCTCGTGCACCGCGGCTTCGATCGACAGCAGCTGTCGCTCCCGGACGCCGTCACCGAGCAGGGACGTCGAGTACACCGCGCCGCACATCATGTCGAGGTGCGCACCGGCATCCGAGCCCCCGACCACGGTGCGCGGATCGAGCCATACCTCAGCTCGCAGCTTCCAGTCTTCGGCGCGGTCGGAGAAGGTCGGCGGGTGCAGACCGGTACGCAATCCGTCGGTCAGCACGACGTCGAGGAGGAAGTCGAACAGGTCGTCATGCGGCACCCCTCGCTGGGCCGCCGCGGCGCCGACGGTCAGTCCGGCGAGGCCGGTGTTGGCCGAGGCGAAGGTTTCAGCAATCTCCAGACGATCCCAGCGGGCCAGACCGCGTAGCACGCCCGCCTCCTTGGAACGGGCCCCTTCGGAGAGCTGTCGGCGGACCTCGGTGTCGCGCAAGGCGACCATGCGCTCGGGGACGGGCAAGGCGAACGTCTCCCGCCACCCCGGAAATCCGTCGAGGACGAACCCAGTGAGGAAGGAGAGGCGGATCCTCACTTGGTGCGGCAAGGTCAGCGCCCGGACCGTCGCACCCTGTGCCTCCGCCCGGGTCGAGGCATCCAACTGGTGCTGGTGGGCGGCCGGATCGGCGGCCGTCACGCCGAGCACGTTCCAGTTGACCGGCCGGTTGCCGGCGAGCGACATGGCCGTCATCAACTGGATCTCGTCGTCGGTGAAACCATTGAGACACCCGGCGAGGATCACCTCGAGCGTGGTCCCGGGATGATCGCGGGCCGCCGCGGCCAGGGCCAGCAGCTCGGGGCGCCCGGCGTGGCGGGAAGGAACCGGCTGGCCGTCACCGTCGTGGTGGGTCGGCGATTGTGAGGAGGAGAAGCCCAGGGACCCGGCCGCCAGGGCGCCATGGAGGAGCGCCACCATCTGCTCGACCTGAGCCGGCGTGGCCGGACCGGCGACGGCGTCCTCGCCCATGACCACCCGCCGTAGCGCCGAATGCCCCACGAGGAAGCCGGCGTTGACCCCCATAGGCTTGTCGAGTCGGGCCAGCCACTCCTCGACGGTCACCCAGTCCCATGGCAGCCCCGCTTCCAGGGCCGCCAGCGGCATACCCTCCACTCGGGCCATCATCCGCATCAGGTACTCCGCGTGGTCGGGCCCGGCTGGGGCGAGCGTAAACCCGCAGTTCCCGCCGAAGACGGTAGTCACCCCGTGCAGGGCGGAGGGGCTGGCGGTCGGGTCCCAGAACAATTGGGCGTCGTAGTGGGTGTGAAGATCGACGAAGCCGGGGGCGACGACGAGCCCGGTGGCGTCGAGGGTCCGGCGGGTGGGATCCTCCACCGTCCCCACGCAGGTCACCCGACCATCGCGTACGCCGACATCGGCGACGTGGCCTGGCGTGCCCGTGCCGTCCACGACGGTGCCGCCGCGGATGACGAGGTCAAGCACGGCTCTGCCTTGGATGACCGCCTGGCACGCCGCGAAGGCTAATGAGTCACGCCGCCCTCCGCCGCCGATCGAACGAGAACGCGTTCTCATCCGATGGTAGGGTCGCTCGGCCTGCGGCCACGCCGGCACTGGGACTGATCGATCAAATCGCACCAGGGGGATCCTTGATGGGCAAGTGGAGCCGGGCCGAACTCGAGGAGGCCTTCGAGCACTATCAGAGTGAAGTCCGGCGGGCCAGTGCGCTGGGCGACTGGAACCTCTTCGCCGATCTCTTCACGGATGACGCCACTTACATCGAGCATGTGTACGGCCAGTTCCACGGCCGCGAGGAGATCCGGACCTGGATCACCCGAACCATGAGCTCGTTCCCGGGGAGCTCGATGCCGGCGTTCCCCATGAAGTGGCACGTCATCGATGAGGACCGGGGCTGGATCGTCTGCGACGTCATCAACCGGATGACCGATCCCGGCGACGGCAGCGTCCACGAGGCCTCCAACATCTCGATCCTGCACTACGCCGGCGGGAACCAGTTCTCCTACGAGGAGGACGTCTACAACCCCATGAGCTTCATGTCGATGGTGACGGCATGGGGCGACCGGGCCCGGGAACTCGACACGCTGCCGCCCGAGGGTGCCGCCTGGTTCGCATCCATGCGAGCCTAAGGAGTCACCGATGGCGATTACCGCTCCCCTGGCGCAGGCCAGCGATGACCGCCGCCACCGCCGCCACCCCCGCCAAGAACAGCATCGCGTCGGTGTAGCCGCGAGCCGCTTGGTTGGGGCTGGCGGAGTGGACGCCGGCGCCAAGGGTATAGAAGAGCGCCCCGAAGGCCAACCCCAGCGAGGTGCCCAGGCTGCGGGTCATGTTGAGGGTGCCGCTCGCCATACCGGCCTGGTGGCGGGGGATCGCACTCATGACGGCGGCGTTATTGGGTGACATGAAGGCGCCCAGCCCGATCCCAGCCGCGGCCAGGGTGACCAGATAAAGGACGAAGTCTTCTTTGGCCAGCAAACTGCAGGCCAAGGCTGCCGCCGCGACGCTCATGCCGCCCACTGTAAGTAAGCGGGCGCCGAGACGATCGGCTAGCCAGCCCGCGAAGGGGGCAGTGAGACCGAGCCCGAGCGGCAGGGCAAGCAAGGTAGAGCCCGCCACGGCGGTGCTCTTGTGGCGCGCCACCTCCAGAAAGAAAGGCACCACCGTCAGGGTGCCGAACAGGACCAGGTACGACAGGAGCCCGCCGACGATGCCGGCGCTGAACGAAGCCCGGGAGAACAGGCCGAGGTCGAGCATCGGCGGGGTCGCCCGGCGTTCGCGGGTCACGAACAGCCCGAGCAGGGCGGCCGCCCCGATGAAGAGGCCAACGATCAGGAGCGAACTCCAACCGTACCGATCTCCGTACGAGACGGCGAGCAACAGGGCCGACACGGCGGGGAGGAACACCGCCAAGCCGGCCCAGTCGAAGGTCCGGCGCTCGGCGAGGTCCCGGCTGCGCGGGATGAGCAACCACGCCAGGACGGTGCCCACCAGACCGAAGGGAACGTTGACGAGAAAGATGAGCCGCCAACCGCCGAGGTCGATCAGCAGCCCGCCCAGGGCTGGTCCGAGGGCCAGGCCGAGAGCCTGGGCCGCACCCTGGATGCCGAGGGCACGACCGAGCTGGCCCCTGGGGATGGTGCCGACGATGATAGCCACGCTGTTGGCCGCCAGCATGGCCGCCCCCGCGCCTTGGATGAGGCGGAAGGCCACCAGGACCGGGAGGTTGGGCGCCAGGCCGCACAGGGCCGAGCCGGCGATGAAGATCAGAAAGCCATAGGTGTAGAGGAGTTTGCGCCCGATCATGTCGGCGTAGGAACCGATGGCGCTGAGTAGACCTATCAGCATGAGCAGGTAGGCCTGCCCGACCCACTGCACCGACGCCAGGGAGGCATGAAAGCTGTGACGCAAGGTCGGGAAGGCGAGGGTGACGATGCTGGCGTCGAGCTGGCCCATAAAGGCGCCGACGCACACTGTGGCCACGACCAGCCACGGGGCCCGGTGCGAGTTGCGGATCGACTCGGGGCGGCGGGGTTCGATCAGGAGCCGGCGCAACCCGCGCGCCGGAACACCCGCCTCTGGTGCGACTCCCTCGGGTGTCACCGGTAGCTCAGCCGCCGCCGAGCTGGATTGCTTTCACCAACAACAGCGCGGCACTGGCGACGAGGTAGAAACGAAGCGAAAGGATCCCCACCCGCAGACCCGGGGACCACTTGACGGGCGTGAGGAGGGCGAGGGGCGGCATCCGCCAGGACATCTTCTCGGTCGTGCTCATCGTTGGAGCGGGGGCCACGGCCGGGAGGCCGCGGGACAGGATCCGCAGTGCCAACACCACCGCCAGGCCGACGACGACCAGGGCCACGGCCAGCCAGAGGAATACCGACGTGACGTTGATGTCCGGGAAGAGGGTGGTGGCCATGAGCGTGCCCGAGAGGATGAGCAGTACGGACACGATGACGGCCGCCAGCCCGTTGAGCCATTTCGGGTTGACCCACGGGCCGAGGACCTGCGAGTCATTGCACAGCAGCAAGAGGAAGACGCTGGCGGAGGGGAGCAGCAGGCCGGCCAGAGCCTGGACGCTGGTGGTGATCAGGCCGAGGGGGGCGCCCGGGATGAGCACGATGCCCGCCGCGACGGCCACCATGGTCGTGTAGCTGAAGTAGAACTGCTTGGCTTCCATGAAGCCCCGGTGCAGTGAGTGGCGGATCCCGAACACATCCCCGAAGGCGTAGCTGGTCGAGAGGGTGACGGCCGCGGCGCCGATGATGCTGGCGTCAAAGAGGACGATGGCGAAGATGGCCCCCAGCTCGTGGCCCCGGTGGGCCAGCAGGTGGGCGACCCCGGCGGCGTCGGTGAAGTGGCCGAAGGCCTTGGTGCCTCGGGCCGCGTAGTCGCCGGTGACCATGATGGCGGCCGCGCCGCCCACGACGACCAGGGACCCGATGAAGGTGTCGGCCCGCTCGTAGCTGATGAAGCGGGGCGTGATGCGCTTGTCCACGATGTTGGACTGCTGGAAGAACAGCTGCCAGGGGGCGACAGTGGTCCCGACGATGGCGATGATCAGCAGTACGGCGGCGGAGGAGGGTCCGCCGTAGATGCTCGGGACGACGAAGTTCTTGCCGATGGAGCCCCAATGTGGATGAGACAGGAAGAACATGGGGATCTGGAGTGAGCTCACCGCGATGAAGGCGAACATGGCTCGCTCCCATTTCCGGAAGCTCCCGGTGGCCATGATGGCCACCAGGGCCACCGCGGCGGTCGGCACCGCGATGTAGGCCGAGATCCCCGCGTACGACGCGGCCAGAGAGATCCCGATGAACTCGGTGACGATAGTGAGGAAGTTGAGGACGAAGAGGTCCCCCACGCTGAACCAGCCCCAGCCTTTGCCGAACCGCTCGTTGATGAGCCGGGCGTGGCCGACACCGGTGACGGCCCCGAGGCGGACGACCATCTCCTGGTTGACGACGAGCACCGGGATGAGCAGGAGGAGGGTCCAGAGCAGGCTGGTGTGGTAGTCCTGCCCGGCCTGGGCGTAGGTGGAGACCCCGCCGGCGTCGTTGTCGCCGACCATGACGATGATCCCGGGCCCGACGATGGCGGCCAGGGTGAGGAGGCGCTGCTTCCAGCTGTGGCGTTCGCCGAGGTTGTCGACTGGAATACGGCCGAACGCGCCCTCGATGTCGCCGAGGTGGGCCGAGTCGAGGACGGCCGAGGCCGGCGCCTTTAGTTGGCGCTTGGTGGCCTCGTCGGGGCGTGACGGCTCTGCCGCCCCGGAGCCCTCGGCGCCGCCGGCGGTCAGTCGCTCCGTCATGGGCTATACCGTGGGTCCCGGAGGGGCGGGTTCGGCGGGTTGGGGGGATTTGCCGCCCAGGGCGGCTTCCGGCTCGTCGGCAGCGTGTACCGGCTCAGGGTGTGAGGGCGGTTCTCGGCGCCTCCAGTCGTCGGGGATGGTCGCCTCCAGGACGTCGTCGACCGTGATCACCCCGAGCAACTGGTTGTCAGGCCCGACGACGGGAACCGTCATGAGGTTGTAGTCCGCCATCAGGAGGGTGACGTCGACGACGTCAGTGTCCGGGCTCACCCGGACCGGATCGGTGTCCACGATGTCGAGCAGCGGCGTCTCGGGTTCCGCGTGCAGAAGCCCGATCACGCTCACGGTGCCGCGCAGCCGGTCGTTGGCGTCCACCGCGTGCACCGTCAGCAGCGCCTCGGGCTGGATGTTCTCGGCCAGGCGGATGCGCCGCAGGGCCTCGTCGACGTTGGCGTCGGCGGGGACGGCCAGGAATTCCACGCCCATGATGCCGCCGGCGCTGGTGGCGTTGAAGCCGAGGAGGGTGACCACCTTTGTCCTGACGCCGGCGGGCAGAAGGTCGAGGACCTTGACCCGTCGGCTCTGGGGCAGCTCGGCGATGGCATCCGCGGCGTCGTCCGCCCGCATGTGGGCGAGGACGTCGGCCACCTCAGCGTCGGTCATATCCTCGAAGAGGCGGTTGGCGATGTCGGGATCGAGCTCCTCGAACACGTCCGCCTCGAGTTCGGGGTCGCCGTGTACCACGTCGAGGATGTCCTCGCCCTCCTCATGGGAGGCGTCTTCGAGCAGGTCGGCGATCTGGGCCGCCTTGAGCCGGCGGACCCGCCGGAAGCCGGCCCTGGCCCGCACGCTGGCGGTGTGGCCGATCAGCGGTTCGAAGGCTTTCCAGTCCTGGCACGGATGCCCCCCGGACGAGCGGATGAGGCCGAAGAGGCGGGCGGGGCGGCGGGTGTCCAGGCACGTCACCACCCATCCCTCCGGGGTCTCCTGCAACTCGATGTCCCACGCTCGGACCAGCTCCACGTCGGCGACGTCGATGAGCCGGTGGCCCAGGATGTCCTCGCGCAGCAGCACTTCACCCTCGCGGCGCTCGAAGCCCCTGAGGTCCACCTTGGCTTTCGCCAAGACCGCCCGTTGTTCGCTCAGCTCTGCGATGCGCCGGATCGACACGTACACCCGCCGGCCGCCCACCTTGGCCACCAGGCCGGTCACTAGCGGCAGATCGCCACCTCTTAGGCGAACGATGACGTCGTCGACCTTCCCAACGCTCTCGTCGGTCGTCGACAGCACGTGGCAGTGCAGCAAGGCGGACAGGTGCACAGGCGAACCCTAGCCGTGCTGCTCGAAGGCGATTGATCGTCAAACGGGGCGCGGCAGGGTGCGGAACACAGGACCTCGCGGGTGCGTTGTATCGAGCATGCGAGTCGAGATCTGGTCCGACATCGTCTGCCCGTGGTGCTACATCGGCAAGCGTCGCTTCGAGGCGGCTCTGGCCGGCTTCGAGCACGCGGACGAGGTCGAGGTGCGGTGGCGGAGCTTCGAACTCGACCCGCACGCGCCCTTCCGCCGTTCGGGGAGCACGGCTGAGCATCTGGCGGCCAAGTACGGAATGAGCGTCGACGACGCCCGGGCTCGCCTCACCAGCCTCGACGAGCTGGCTGCTGCCGATGGACTCGACTACGACCTGGCGGCGACCCAGGGTGGCAACACCTTCGCAGCCCATCGCCTCATCCACCTCGCCAACGAGTCCGGGCTGGACGTGGGGGACCGGGTCAAGGAAGCCCTCCTGCACGCGTACTTTGTCGAGCGGCGGCCGGTCAGCGAGCCGGACGTGCTCCTCGAGGTCGGCGAGCGGGCGGGTCTGGATCGCGCCGAGATGTCGGCCCTGCTCGCCGGCGACCGTTTCGCCGGCGACGTTCGCGCCGATGAGGCGGAGGCCGCCGCGTTGGGTGCCACGGGTGTGCCGTTCTTCGTCTTCGATCGGGCTTTTGCTGTCCCCGGGGCGCAGGAGTCCGAGGTGTTTCTCCAGACGCTGCAGCGGGCCTGGGACCGGGCCCAAGCACCTGTTCGGCACTCATAGCGGTCAGCTTTGCGTACGCTCGGGTTATCGCATCGGGCCGATCAGGGAGGCGAGATGGAAGTCGACAAGTACAGTGAAGGCGTTCCGTCCTGGGTGGATCTGGGCACGGGGGACATCGAAGCAGCCGCCACGTTCTACGCAGGGCTATTCGGGTGGGAGTCACCAGAGTTGCCGCACGAAGCCGGCGGCTACCGGATCTGCACCCTCCGGGGCCGGCCCGTGGCTGGACTCGGTCCTCAGATGAACCCGGGCCCACCCGTGTGGGCGACGTATGTCAACACTGCCGACGCGGATGCCGTTGCGGACCGAGTCACCGCCCACGGCGGCCAGGTGCTGGCTGCGCCGTTCGACGTGCTCGACGCCGGGCGAATGGGCGTGTTCGCCGACCCGAGCGGAGCGGTGTTCTCGGTGTGGCAGCCGAACAGCCATCAGGGGGCTGGGCTGGTCAACGAGCCCGGCACCTACTCCTGGTCCGAGCTGCTCGCCACCGACGCGGAGGGCGCCCTGACGTTCTACCCGGCGGTGTTCGGTTGGGACGTCAACAAGATGCCCCCGACTGGCGCGCCCCTGCAGTACGTGGAGTGGAAGTTGGGAGATCGCTCGGTCGGCGGCATGTTGCCGAAACCGGAGACGATGCCTGCCGAGGTGCCGGCGCACTGGGGTGTGTACTTCGCCGTCGCGGATACTGACAAGGCAGTCGAGGCGGTCGTCCTGCTCGGTGGACAGATCGTGCAGCCGCCGACCGATATCGAGCCGGGTCGCTTCGCGCTAGTGACGGACCCGACGGGGGCCATGTTCAGCGTCTTGGCCATGCGTCCGACCCTCACGCCCGGCTGAGCGCAAGGCGGGGCGCCACCGCGCCGGGCCGCCCCTCCGACTAGCGTGGAAGAACCTCGGGCGCGCGTGGGGCCGCGCTCCACGCCGAGGGCCTTACGTTCGCTGACCCACGTGACACCACGGTGACTGCACCTCAACCCAGTTCCAGCTCCAATGTTCGTTTTGGCCAGCCGTCGGGAGAGTCGCAGGCTGCTCCCGGTTTCGGGCGGGGCGGTGCCATCGCGGGCGTCATTATGGTCGTGGTGTTGCTCGGCGGCCTCTTCTGGTCGGCTGCGGCTGGCAAGACGGTGTCGGCCCAGCACCCTCGGCTGATCGAAGGGTCGCTAGTCCTCGAGGATCAGCGGCCGCTCACGGTGATCAACGTGGCGACCGGCCAGGTCACCGTGCGCCTCCACGGGATCTACACCGAGGTCGGAGCCACCAGCTACGGCGATGTGCAGGCCGTTCCAGTCGCCGCGGGCACCATGCTCATCAACCGCTTGTCCGGGACGTTCAATCTGCTCGGGAAAGACAACTACGTACTCGACGCGGCCGGGTCAGGTGTCGGTCTGGGCCGGCTGACCGGATTGACCGGGGCAAGTGGTCTGGCCGCCGGGGCCATGGCCTACGTCGTGCGATACGCGCCGCACAGCACAGTGTCATTGGTCGACGAGGCCACCGTGATGGCCGCCGCCAAGGTCGAGGCCGCGGCCGGAACGTCGGGCCCGGCGGCCGCCGGCCCCAATCGGGCCGTCACCCCCATAGGGTTCGCGGCGCTCGGTGGTCCAGTGGCCGACCAGCCCGGGTCCTCGGCCGTCTCCGGGAGCGACCTCTGGACGCTCGTCGCGACCGGGTCGTCCGGGTCGTCGTGCCAGGTACAGCAACTGCAACCGGTCGACGCCGGCCACAACGGCCTGTTGTCGACGACACGGGCCACGATCCCCACCCCGTGCGCCAAGGCTGCCGTCGAGGCTGTGGCCGGCGTGGTGGGAGTCGTCACGCCCGGTCGCGTCCGCCTCTTCCCGTCGGGCGGGGCCGGCCCCGCTGAAGACGTAACGGTGCCGGGGCTGGCGTCTGCCACCGAGTTCCTCCCAGTCAACGGGGCGGCAGGAACGCTGTCCTACCTGGACCGCGGTCCAGGAGGCTGGTCCGTGTTCGACATGACGACCGCCGGCGACGTGAGTGGACCCTGGCCGCTCAAGCATTTCGGTCCTGATTCGCGTCCGGTGACCCCGGTTCTGTCGGGCGGACTTCTCTACACCCTCGATCAAGCCGCGCCCGGCCAGCCCACCCTGTGGACGATCGTGCCGGCGACGGGAGCCATGATCCCGGTGGCGGGGACGTCGACCTACCCCGCCCGGACCGCCCACGAGAAGGCCAGCTTCGAGGGGGCCCAGGTCCTTGTGGATGGACCGCGGGTGGTCTTCAACAATCCCGCCAGCCTCCTCGCCGTAGTGGTCTTTACCGACGGGACCCGTCCGCCGGTGATCGTGGACAAGAGCACGGCGATGGAAGTGAGCACCACCGGGCCGGCCGATCTCAACGCCACACAGGAGACGCCGCATTCCGGTGGGGCACGCAACCAGCCGGGGACGACGAGGCCGGTCCCGGGCCCGCAGGCCGTCAGCCTGAACGTGACCTGCACCAACACCACCCAGCAGCCGTACGCACCTCAGATCTCCTCGGTGGTTCCCTCATCGGAGTCGGCCCTGGTGGCCTGGTCGTACCAACTCCTCGACCAGCAGGACTGTGAGCCTGACTCGTGGGCGGTCACGGTGAGGGCGATCAGCAGTTCCGACCAACCCGCCCAGCCGGTCCAGGTCGTCAACGGGCAGCAACAACTGGAGTTCAACGGGCTGCGGCCGGCGACGACCTACCAGGTCGTCGTCACCGCCTACATCAATGCCCAGTCCACTCCGTCGACCCCGGCGACGTTCACGACCGCGGCGCGCGGCCCGGACGCGCCGACCGCGGTGCACACCACCTCGGACGGCAAAGGTGACTGGGTGGTGTCGTGGACGCCTTGCACCTCGGCGACCTGCTATGTGCCGGCCGACACCTGGAGTGTCATCGGCACCGCCTGCGGGTCGTCCTTCGTGGGACAACCGCCTACCGTCCAGGTGCCGGCCGGTGAGACCACCACCACCATCAACGCGGACAGCCTGGGGTTGCTCGGTGATTCGCTCAGCTTCAGCGTGCAGGGCGTGCTGGATTCGGGTCTGACCGGGAACCCCACCTCTGACGGCAGCTGCACCGAGGCGTGGCGGCCACCCAATCCCGCCGACATCAGCCTGGCCGGCTCAGGACGTCCCAATGGTCAGACGCTCACCGCCACCCTTCAGGTCTCGACCGGAAGCACCTCCCCGGTGGAAGCGTTCGGCAGCCAGAACACCGAGTTCGTGTACCACGTGGGCGGGATCACTAAGGGCCCGACAAGCGCCCTGACTGTCACCGTCCCCGGCCTGCCCGCCGGCGTTCCGTATACCCCGACCGTCAGCGTGTACCCCGCCGGCGAAGCGACCGCGGCGGTGACCGTAACCGGGGCGCCCTTCAGCCAGGATCTGAGCTGGCCCACCAGCCTGGGCGTAGCGGTCAGCGCGAATGCCGACACCGCCAATCCCAATCTGGGCACGATCATCTTTACGTTCCCCCAGCTGCCTCCGGGCCCTATGAGCGCGTCGAGCCCATCGATTCAATGCGACGGGGGCTCGGCGGGGACCTACCCGGGCGGTCCGCTCGCCCATGGGATTCTGACGATCTCGAGCTTCGACCTGATCCAGTACGGCGGCGACAGCTGCAGCCTCTCGGTGACCGTGTCAGACAGCGCCACCCCCAATCCGTACGGCGACTCGTCACCCCCCTTGCAGTCGTTGTTTACTATCGGCGCCCAACCCGGCTACACCTTCACCGACCAGTTTCCCCCCAACTGCCAGCAGGGCGTCTGCTATCCCGAGCAGATCGAACTGGACTCGACCGACGGGCAGCCAACCCAAGGGGGAGACTGGACGATCACGGCCAGCAGCGGGCTCGGGATAGGCGATCCATGCGCCGAGTCGTGGGTGTACCCCCCAACCCAGGTCCCCACCTTCCCAGTCATCCTGGGCCTGCCGATCTCCTGTCTCGATTTCGGCCAGGTTGACATCCAGGTGACCTACATGTATCTCGGCCAGACTGTGCCTTTCGACGCGGGCAATCCAACTGGAACGCCGGGCACTACCACCACGACGACCACTACCGCGCCGACCACTACGACCACNNACCAGTTCGACCAGTTCGACCACCATCGACTCGGGTCCGACCAGTTCGACCAGTACGACCACCTCCGGCCAATCAACGGCCGCCGGCCCCGCCGGCCCCCCCGGAACCGGATGGACCAGCGCCGGCACCACGCCGCCGTCGGTGTTGGCCGCCGCCAAGACCCGGGCGATGGGGCCGCTCACGCCGACCCTGCGGGGTGACCCGGAGGTGCGCGAATCGCTCGATTGGGTCTTCGGGGCCGCCGGTGTGGCATGGTGCGTGAGCTGGATCGTGCGGGGCCGACGTCGTCGTGGCGACCAGCGGAAGCACCGGGAGCAGAGGAAGGAAGTGGTTTGAGCACCAGTCCGGAGATGACCGGCTTCGTGCAACGTTTCGACCAACTGGTCGGCAACGTCAGCCGGGTCATGCACGGCAAGGACCAGGTGGTCCGCGCCGCGGTCAGCTGCGTCCTGGCCGAAGGACATCTGCTCATCGAGGACGTCCCCGGAGTGGGCAAGACCTCCCTCGCCCGAGCCATCGCCGCGTCCGTGGCCCTGACCTGGAACCGAATCCAATTTACCCCCGACCTGCTCCCCTCGGACATAACGGGAGTGTCGGTGTTCGACCAGGCCACCTCGACCTTCAGCTTCCGACCGGGGCCGGTGTTCGCCAACATCGTTCTGGGCGACGAGATCAACCGAGCCTCGCCGAAAACGCAGTCCGCTCTCCTGGAGGTCATGCAAGAACAGACGGTCACCACGGACGCAACCGTCTACCGCGTCCCCCGCCCCTTTGTGGTGGTCGCGACCCAGAATCCGATCGACCTCGAAGGCACGTACATGCTCCCCGAGGCTCAGCTCGATCGTTTTCTGATGCGTCTCGAGATCGGCTATCCCGCGCCCGAGGCCGAGGCCCAGGTCCTGCGTACGGAAAAAGACGAGGCCACCGTGACCCGGCTGTCTCCGGTCATGACCGGCGAAGAGCTGCTCGAGATGGTCGAGTTCGTCAAGCAGACGGTCGAGGTGGCCGCGCCGATCGAGAACTACATCGTCAGTATCTGCTCCCAGACCCGCGGGCTGCCGGAGGTGCGCCTGGGCGTTTCGCCCCGTGGTGGGCTGGCCTTACTCCGCGCCGCCCGGGTGGTCGCGGCAGCTGCGGGCCGCTCCTACGTCACGCCCGAGGATGTCAAGTCCATGGCCCAGGCCACCCTGGCCCACCGCGTGATCCTGCGCCCCGACGCCGAGATTCAGGGCCGCACTGCGGAGGACGTGATCGCCCGGGCCCTGCAGGCCGTTCCCGTCCCCCGAACCCTGCTCCGCTGAGCGATCCCGTGCTACGGCGGCGGTCGACGCCAGTGCGATGACCCGTCTCGGGATCGGTGCTGCCGTGGTCGGGCTGGCCCTGGCCCTCGGCGGTTGGCTGGCCGGGTGGCCTTCGGTCGTCGTCCTGGGCGCCGGCATGGTGGTACTCGTGGCCGGTTCGATCGTGTACGTGGTGCGCCGTCCCCGGTTGGCGTTGGACCGGGCCGTCGAGCCGCCCCGAGTCGAGAAGGGCCTGCCTGCCATCGCGGTGGTGCACGTGACGAACCTGTCCCGGCGCACGGTGGCCCCCGTCGTCATCGAGCAACGGCTCGGCGACACCCCGATCCGGGCCCTGCTGCCGCGCCTGCGCCGAGGCGAGCAAGGCTTGCGAACCTACCGGCTTCCCACGTCGCAACGAGGTGTGTACAACATCGGGCCGGTCGAGATCCCGAGGGCCGATCCCTTCGGACTGTGCCGCACCGTGCAGCGGATGGGTTCGCCGCAGCGCATCGCGGTCCATCCCCGGTTGCTGCGCATGCACCCGCTACCGACGGGGATCTCTCGCAACCTCGAAGGTCCGTCGAGCGACGCCTCCCCCCAAGGGACGGTCACATTTCACCGAATCCGCGAGTACGTGGTCGGTGACGACCTGCGCGCCGTGCACTGGCCCTCGACCGCCCGGGCCGGGAAGTTGATCGTGCGCCACAACGTGGACACCGCTCAGGCCTACACGGTGATCTTGACCGACCTCGACCCGGACCGGTACTCGGCGGAGACGTTCGAGGAGGCGATCGACGTCACGGCTTCGCTGATCGTGTCCATGGCGGCGGGGAAGGCCCCGGTCCAGCTGCGGGTCACCAACGGGGATCGCCTGGGCGGCCCGTCCCACCGGGACCCGACACCGCTGATCGACTACCTCACCGAGCTCCAGCCCGACCCAGGCGGGTCGCTCGACGCCCAGCTGGTGCTGTTGCGCCGCGACCGGGGTGGTACCGCCCTGGTGGTCGTTACCGGCCGCCTGGACCCGGACAGCCTCCCGATGATCGCCGCCCTCCGCCGCCGCTTCGACCGGGTGATCGTGACATCGATTGTGAGCCGGCCCATGCGAGTGCCCGTCCATCCCGGATTGACAATCGTGGCGGCCGGGTCCGCCGACGAGCTGGTGCAAGCGTGGAACACCGGGGTGGCTCGGTGAGTCAGCTGGGAAGCGGGCCCTCCAAGCGGGTGCTCGAATGAACGCGCTGTCGGCGCGGCTGGGCCGGCCGTGGAAGACCGGCCGACCTACCTCGCTCGAAATCATCGACGCCGCCGTCGTCCCCGCCGCCCTGGCCGTCGCCACCTTCGTGGCCGCCACGCCCTGGCTGCGGGTCTTCGCGGTCTCCGGAGCGGTCGAGCTGCTGCTAATCGCGGGGGTGGCGTCGGTGGCGATCGCGTCGCTGGCGATCCGAATTTGGCGTCAGCCGCCGGTCGTCTCTTACGCGGCCTCGGTGGTGGGCCTGATCGTTTTGCTGTTCGCCGCCGGCGGGCTGCACCCGGACGCGCTCTGGCACGGTCTGGCCAATGGGCCGAACCGGGCGGTCACCGAGATCCTGCCCGTCTCCGGCGACCGGGCGCTGCTGGCCGCCCCATTGCTGTTGACCTGGCTGTGCGGGACCGCGACTGCGGAACTGGTTCTGAGGGCTCGGCGGTCATCGGGGATGGCAGCGGTGGGGTTGGGCCTCCCGTTGGCTTGCTTCGTAATCGCCTATGCCGTCAGCGCGTCGAGACCCGTCGGGGACGAGATTGGGGCGCCGGTCCTACTGGTCACCCTGGTGGCCGTCGCCCTGCTCCGCCACGTCATGACCGCCGCCGGGACGCGGCAGGCGATCGTCGGTCGAAGCATCGAAGCGGACGCCCGACCGCCGACCTGGCGTCCCGGTGTCGCCGCCGGCGGGCTGGCCCTGGCCGTCGCCGTCGGACTCGCGGTGGCGGTCCCCACCCTGCCGGCCATGTCCCGCAAGCCGGCGTCCCTCAATCGGGCGACTCCCCTCGTCACCGCGGCCGTCGTCGACCCTGTCGACGCCCTGGCCGCCCTGCGGGACGGCGATCCGCTCGCCCCGGCGAAGGTCGTGATGCAGGTCCACACCAATCAACCTTCGACGGGTTACTTGGGGATGGCCGTCCTGGACGATTACGACGGGGCGGTATGGAGCTTCGACGCCACCTTCCGGCCCACAGGCGGACGGGTCCCGGCCCCAGCCGGGGCCTCGGCCGGGGTGACAGGATCGGCGACCGTCAGGCAGCAGGTCAGGCTGGACGGCCGACTGCCGGTTCCCTTCCTGCCGGCCTTGGACCGCCCGATCGAGGTGACCGGCGCCCCGGTCGTCGCGGACGCTTCGACGGGCATGTTGTTGCCGGGTCAGCCGATCACTGGCGCGACCTCCTACACGGTCGTGTCGCATGCGCCCGCCTCCACCCTCGCCGGCATACCGCCCGCGGACGGCATCGGGGGCGCCGCCGCCCCGAGCCTCCCCGCGACCGGGACCGTCTCCGCCGCCGACCTGCTCTTGCCCCCGAATACCTCGACGGCTATGGCGACCGCCCTCCGCTTCCTGGCCAACCTCACCGGCCAGCGCCCGGCGCCCACGCTGGCCTTTCTCCAGGGGGTTCTGACCAGCCTGCACGCCGACGAACGACGGGTCGACCCGGCGCTGGCTTCGGTGCCGACCCCGACTGCACCTCCGACAACAACAGCCAAAGTTGGGAAAAAGGGAAAGGTTCAGCGGCCGACCCCGACCACGCTGCCGCCACCGGTGGGTGCCATGACGACGGGGGGGACGTCGTTGTCCGAGGTCATCAACGCCGTCACCGTCAATCGATCCGCCACCCCTGAACAGTTCGCCACCCTCTATGCCATGGTCGCCCGCTACCTCGGCGTGCCCGCCCGTGTGGTCACCGGTTTCCGCATGGCGGCCGGCTCCAACTCCGGGCCGGTGGCCGCCGGTGTGCACCAGATCAGCAACCGACAGGCCTGGACCTGGGTCGAGATCCCGGTCGCCGGCCTCGGCTGGGTCGTTGCCGATCCCACCCCCGACGCCCTCACGGCCGAGTCGGTGCCGCCCCCCGAAGCCGTTCAGACGTCGGCCACTACCCTGCCGCCGCCCGAGGCCAACGCTGTGCCCCTCGGCGAGATCAACGGTGGGCATGCCCACGCCAAGCCGGTGTTCATCCCGAGCCCGAAGTCGCATCACGCGGCTTGGTGGAAGACCGCCGTCCCTGTAGGCGCGGGCCTGTTGCTCATCGCCGCCCTCGCCGGGCCCGGACTGGCAGGAGTTCGGCGGCTCCTCAGGCGGCGGGCCCGTCACCAGAGCGAGCCATCCCAACTCGCGGTCGGAGCGTGGCTGGAACTGCTCGACGGTTTGCACCAGGCGGGCATGTCCGCCCGGCCCGGCGATACCAGCGCCGAAGTCGCCACCGAGGCCGGCCGCCACTTCGGCCCAGACATCACCGCCCCGGTACGCGAGGTCGGAGCGCTGGCCAACCGGGCCGTGTGCTCGATCAGCGAGCCGCCTGACCAAGCGGCCGCGGCGCGGGCCTGGGAGTCCCAGGAATCTGTCCGGCGGGCCGTCCACCGGGGACTCGACCGGCGCCAGCGGGCCAGAGCCCTACTATCGGTCGGCTCCGCGCCGCGCCGCCCATCGGTATCGCCCGAGCCCAGGGATCGGAGCCGGCGCCGAACCCAGAACCGGCCCGGGTAGGTTCGTCCGCGTGCTGCGACGCAAGGATCGCTCGGTCGAGCGGACGATCTTGTCCGGCTATCGCGACGTTTCCGAGATCGGCGGTGGGGCGTTTGCGACGGTTTACCGCGCCACCGAGATAGACACGGGCCGGCTGGTGGCCCTCAAGATCCTCAAGGTCGACACCCTTCACCCGCATCTGGTGGAGACTTTCAATCAAGAGATCCAGACGCTCGCCAAGGTCAGCGACCACCCCAACATCGTCACGTTGTACCGGCCGCTCTCCACCGCGGACCACCGTCCCGTCCTCGTCCTCGAGTTGTGCCGCGAGTCCCTGGCGCAGCAGGTGCGCCGGACCGGGCCGATCGGCGCGCAGGAGGTGACCCGCATCGGTATCAAGATCGCCGGCGCGCTCGAAACGGCCCACCGGCACGGGTTCCTCCACCGCGATATGAAGCCACAAAACATCCTCTCCACCCAGTTCGGCGAGCCGGCGCTCGGTGACTTCGGGGTGGCGGTGCTGCAGACGTCCGCCCAGGCGACCGCCGGCGTGTTCGGCTTCACGACCCTCCACGCCGCTCCCGAGATCCTCGAAGGCAACCGTCTCTCGCCGGCGACCGACGTGTACGGCCTGGCATCCACCATGTACCAGTTGCTCAGTGGGCTGGCCCCTTTCGCCACCTTCGACAACGAGGCTCCAGCCTCGGTGATCCTCCGCATCATCCGAGATCCGGTTCGCCCCCTCCGGTCCGAGACCATCCCGATCAGCCTCTCCGACCTGCTCGAGTCGGCGCTGGCCAAGGATCCTGACGGCCGGCCGAGTTCCGCCGTCGAGTTCGCCGATGCCCTCGTCGCGGTGGAGGTGCTCCACGGCTGGGCGCCGACCCCGTACGTGGTTTGGGGGGAGGGCGGTTCGCCGGCGTCCTCGACCCCGGCCGGCGGTCCGCCGCCGGGCTCGGCCGCGTCATCGACCCCAGCCGGTCCCGCCGTTGCTCCAGACCCCCCGGCGCGCGACTGGCTGTACCCGAGCGGTCCCTCGGTCACTATCCCCGACGTGGCCGTTGCCAGGCCCACGCTCCCCGCGCGCGCAGCCGATCCGCCGGCCGCCACACCGCCGGCCGCTCGGTTCCCGCCGCCGGCTGTGGTCTCGCCGCCTGCAGCACCTCCGCCGCCTGCAGCACCTCCGCCGCCTGCAGCACCCCCGGCCGCTCGGTTCCCGCTGCTGGCCGCTCCGCTCCCGCCGCCGGCCGCTCCGCCCCTGCCCCCAGCGTCGATGCCACCTCGCACCGGCCCGTCGGTGGCCGCGCCTTTCGTACCGGATCGCAACCTTGTCCCACCGGACCAGGTGGGCCGCGGTCCGCGCCACGCGCCGGCGGCCGCCGCGCCTGATCCGCCGCTGGTCCCACTGCGCCCTCCTGGTGACAGTGTGCCGCAGCCGGCCGCCCGCCCGGTCTTCCTCGACCCTCCGTCCCCGACGGAAGGGGACGGGCATGCGACCTCACCCTACGAACGTGCATCGGCGCGCGCCGAGACCGTGTACGAACAAACGATGCTCCCCACGGCCGGCAACCTTGCTGTCAAGCGCACCGACGACGCGTCCGAATCCCGGGGACAACAACTGATGGCGTCCCCTGTCCTGTTCGGCGGTATCGCGGCTGCAGTCGTCGTCATCGTTGCCGCGATACTGCTCATCGTCGGGGTGCTGTAGCGCAGTCCAGCCGGGCGCCCCGGCGCACAGTACTCTTGGCGGGTCCGATCAGCCCGGAGCGGTGAGCTGGGCCTAGGCGAGGAGGATTTCGGTGGTCAAGGGTTTCAAGAACTTCTTGTTGCGCGGGGATGTCGTCGTGCTGGCCATCGGCTTTGTCGTGGCCCTGGCCTTCAGCACCTTGATCAAAGCGTTCACCGCCGACATCATCACCCCCATCGTGACCCGGGTCCAGGGCAAGCACCCGGTCGGACTGGGGATACAACTCGGGGCGTCCGGCAACGGGTCGACGTTTATCAACATCGGCGATTTGATCTCCAACATCGTCTACTTCGTCATCTTCATGGCGGTCATCTACTACGTGATCGTCCAGCCCTATAAGGCGATTTCGGCACGCCGCGGCGTGACAGTCTTCGGAGATCCCGCTCCGGTCAAGACCTGCCCGGCCTGCCTGTCGGACGACTTGCCCCTCGCTGCCGCGAAGTGCAAGTACTGCGGCAGTGATCAGCCCGCTGCGGCGGGCGCTTAGCGCTCCGGCGCGACATCGCCGAAGAACAACCGTTCGACGACCCGACGGGCCCGCCGGGTGTGGCGGCGGTACTCGTCGCGAAGCCCCGATCCGGTAGTTCCCAGGCTGCGGGCCAGCACTGTCAACTGGGGTCCGGTGGTCGGCAGAGAGTCACTGGCCCCGTCTCGCACCAGCCCCAATCGGTTGCGGGTGCGTTCGCAGAAGCTGTAGGCGTCAACGAGCACGACCCGGTCCGGCTCCGACAGGGCGCCGGCCGCGGCGAGTGCGTTGAGGGCGGCCACGGTGCCGGTCTCGGCCACGCCATGCTGGAGTTGAAGGAGTTGGGTGGTCCACTCGATGTCCGACAGCGAGCCCGGTCCGAGCTTCAGGTGGAACTTTGGGTCGTCGCCGGGAGGTACTCGTTCGCGCTCGATTCGGGCCTTGGTGCGGCGGATCTCGAGTACCTCGGCGGGCCCTAACGGTTGCCCCCACACGAATTCGCCCGCCAAGGCGGCGAACCGGCCGCCCAGATCCGCGTCTCCCGCGATGATCCGGCCCCGTAGCAACGCCTGGCGTTCCCACACCTGAGCCCACCGTTGGTAGTAGGCCGAGTAGGCCTCGAGGCTACGGGCCTGCCGACCGTGGCGTCCTTCTGGTCGCAGGGCGGTGTCGACCCGGTACAGGCCGGTTGCCGGGGTATGGCCTCCGAGGATACGGACGAGCGCGGTCGCCGCCGTTCCGGCCTGTTCTGCGGCTTCGGCCGCGCCCATACCAGCGGCTGCCTCGTAGACGAAGAGCAGGTCGAGGTCGCTGGTGTACGCCAGCTCGCGTCCACCGAGCCGGCCCATGCCGACGACCGCGAACGGCAGAGGTGGACCCACGAGGCGTAACGCGGTATTGACCACCGACTCGGCCAGATCAGAGAGGGCCAAGCCGGTGGCGTCGACATCGTCGAGGTCGAGCACGTCGCGAGCCGCGATGCGCAGACTCTCCGCCTGCGTGAACTGGCGCAACCCCCGTTCGACGGCACCTTCACCGGTGCGCCAGGCCAGCGAACGGGTCGCTCTTTCGTCGAGCACGGGGCGGGTGCGATGCACCAGGGTGTTGCCGGTCGCGAGTCCGGCCAGCAGGTCGGGGTGTCGCTCGAAGGCCCGGGCAAAGCGGGGGCCGGTGCTAAGGAGCTGGCACAGCTGGCGAGCCGCCTCGGGGGACTCTCGGCACAGGGCGGTGAGCTGGTCACGGCGGTGGGTCCCGGTGGTGAGGGTGCGGAGGCCGAGCAGTCCGAGGTCCGGGTCGGGAGAGTCCGACAGCCAGTCGAGGAGCATCGGGAGCATCTGAGCCATCAGCTGTGAGGACCGCGAGAAGCCGCGCGTCAGCTCGCGCACCGCCTGGAAGGTGCGATCGGCGTCGGCGAATCCGAACGCCCGCAGCCGATCGACCACCGCCTCCTGCGGTAGGAGCTGGGTACGGGCGCTGGGCGTCGTCGAGGTAAAGGACTCGAGCAGGGGGCGGAAGAACAGCCGCTCGTGGATCCATCGGACCTTCGCCTGATGGCGGCGAAGATCCGCGTCGAACTGGCCCAGAGCGGTCGCCGACGCCCGGTCCCGGTAGCCCAGAACGCGAGCCAAGCGGATGCGGGCCTCAGCGCTGGCGGGGACGGTGTGGACCTGCTGGTCCTCGTAGAGCTGCAGCCGGTGCTCGACGGTCCGCAGGAACGTGTACGCCGCTTCTAGGGCAGTCGCGTCCTCGGGAGCGACGTAACCGCCGGCCGCCAGGGCGCGCAGGGCGGGCAGTGTTGACGGCGATCGCAGATCGGGGTCGGCTCGACCGTGGACCAGTTGGAGGAGTTGAATGGCGAACTCGATGTCGCGGATGCCACCCTTTCCCCGCTTCAGCTCTCGATCGGACAATCCCTGGCGGCTCACCTCTTGCTCGGCTCGAGCCTTGAGCTGCCGGACCTGGCGCAGTTCCTCGGCTCCGAACGGCCGGCCCCATATCCGGTCCGCCGCTTCCTGCTCGAACTGGGCCCCGAGCGTCGGGTCGCCGGCCACCGCCCGGGCCTTGAGGAGGGCCTGGAACTCCCACGTGTTCGCCCAACGGTCCCAGTAGGCCTGGTAGGACGCCAGGCTGCGGGACAGCGGCCCGGATCGGCCCTCCGGTCGCAGGTCCAGGTCCACCCGCCAGGCGGCGCGGGCCAGGTCGAGGAAGGCGCGGGGGTCGTCGGCCCGGCCCGGCGGTGAGACGAGGAGGAGGTCCACGTCGCTCGAGTAGTTGAGCTCGCCCCCGCCGAGCTTGCCCATGCCGATCACGGCCAGACCTTCGGAGTGGTCGCTCTCCCGGCTCAGCTCCCACGCCAAATGCAGTAGGCCGCTGGCCAGGCTCGACAGCTGGGCGCCGACCTGCTCGATGCCGTCGCGTTGGAGTAGGTCCCGCGCCGCGATCCGGAGCAGTTCGAGTCGCTTGGCCCGGGCGATGCCGGCGCCCGGGCGGCTGTCCCCCGGAGGGCCGCCGGTGGGCTCGGCCGCGTATCGGACCAGGTCGAGGGGCTGGTCGAGGTCGGCCAGGACGTCGAGGGCAGCTGGATCGGTGACGCACACCCGGCCCAGCCACGGGCTGGCAGCCGTCACGGCCAGCACGGCGGCCCGGAGCGCGGTGTCCTGATCGAGCCGGGCGCCGGCGTCGGGGTGGGACCGCAGGACGCGTTCGAGGGCCAGCGCCGCCCCAGCCGGGTCGGCGCTGTGCTCGAGCTCCTCGCGGACCTGGCCGGCGATCACCCGGCCAGTGTGGCACCGGGCCGGCGCCAC
>PMHH01000062.1:9095-19437 GCA_003156595.1 Acidimicrobiaceae bacterium | reverse complement strand
CGGCCCAGATACTCGGATCGGCAGGGACGGGAGGGTCCGTCCGGTCGAGCCCAGCGTGGTACGCCAGCGCATCGCCGAGGCCCTGGCCTCCAATCCGAGTGGCACCCTGCGCCAAGTGGCTGCCGCGGCCGGCGCCTCTCCGGAAACCGTGCGGCGGGTGCGACTAGGGCTCGGGACCCGAGCCGAGCCTCCCGAGACGTCGACTTCTGGCGGGCCCGGCTCGAACACCCAGGCGTCGTGGCGCGCCGACCTGGCCCTGACGTCGGGCACCGAGCTGGGCGACCTGGTCGAGTGGTTGGAACGGACCGACCCGGGCGACAACCCATACCACTACGTGGGTGGAGTCCCGCTCAGCCGGGTGTACGAGCTCGGAGATGAGGCTCGTCGGCGCGCCGCCTTCTGGACCGACATGGCCCGATCCCTCGAGGCGCGCGCCCGGAGACCGGCATGCTCGCGGACCTGAGCCCGCGGCAGCAGGGCGGCATATCAGTCGACGACTAGGGGCTCGCAGATGCGGCATGGCCGCAGGCGGGCGACCTCCTCGGTCGACACGGAGCGAACCGAAGACAAGCGGTTGGCGACGATGGGACACGCCGGCGTGTGGAAGTTGGTGCCCGTCGGCGTGGCCACATAGGCGGGGCTGGCGCCGTTGCGCGACGGGGGGACCGCACCGCCGCTACTGCCAGCACTGCCAGCACCGTCAGCACTGCCATCGACGCTAACGGCCCGGTCCGACCTCAGGACCTCGAGCAGGGCCCGCATCTGCTCGGCCTGCTCGCGCATGGCCTCTTGATGGTGCAGATCGGCCTGGTCGTAGATGCGGTAGAGCCAATGGGCCCAGTAGAAGAAGCAACCAATGATGACAATGGCCAAACCGAGTAGCCCGCCGCTGATGATGTAGGGGATCTGTTGCTGGTCCACCCGCCCGTGGGCGGCACCCGCCCAGCCGAGCAGGATGACCGCCACTCCGAGCGGGAGCAGGATCGCCCCGGCCAGGATCTGCCAGGTGTTGCGCAGGTCGAGGTCGCTCGAGCTGACCCGCGCCCAGATGCCGGGCGGCCGGTCCTGGCCCGACGCTACGGGCGGGAACAGCCCGCTGGCCGGCGACGGAGGAGGCGGCGGCGTCACCGGACTCTCCGTGGTGACGGGATCGGCGGGATCGCCGACTCTCGGTCGCGGGCTCACGGGGTCCTCCCTCGTAACAGCTGCCAGTTGGCGTAGCCGAGCAGCGGTCCGGCCGCCACGATCGACAACAGCACGGCGATGACCACCCAGGCCACCCGCACCGGGAGGCCGAGGAAGCTGGCCGGGGTCACCGCGGGGAACGACGACGGGGTCTGGCTGACGGGGACCGGGGCGGCGACGGCCGGCGACGGGGCGCTGCTGATGGCGGCCGGAACCGAGGTGGTAGTGGAGACGGACGAAGATCCGCTCGTCGAGATGACGGAACCGCTCGCGACGGTCTTCGCGGTGGTGACGGGTGTGACGACCGCTGGGGTCGACGGAGGCGTGGCGATGGAAGGGAAGGGGACGAACGGCGGCAACGCGGTGGCGTCCGCGCTGGCCTGGCTCAATCCCAGGTCGACGTCGAGGCCCACCGAGCTGAGCGGCACTTCGCCCTCAGGGTTGGGGATGTGGGCGTCGAGGAAGCCGACCTGCACCGCGGCGGAGGTGACCGACGCCGACTGGCCGTTCTGCTGCGAGCTAGGCGCGATGGTCGTGACGGTGAGGCCCAACTGCTGGAGCACCCCGAGGACCTCGTTGAGCGCCACCACTGCCAGGCCGCCCTGGTCGGAGCTGACCAGGCGGATCCCGTTCGGCCCGATGTAAGCGGAGTAGAGGCCGAGAATGGTGACGGCCCCGATGTGCAGGGTGCTGTTCTCCTGCCCGACGGTGCCATTCGAGGAGGCCGTGGCCGTGGATGAGATCCCGGCAATCTGGATCACGCCCGCGATGGTGATGTGGTTGATCTCAGTGTCAGCGGTGGTGGCGACCGAGGCGGCCTGGACGGTGGCACCGGTGGACGAGGTCGACGACCCGAAGTCGAAGGCGCCGCCGACACTCGTGTCGTTGAGGCTGGCCGTGGCGGTGGTGGCGGCCGGGCCGGATTGCGTGCTGGCTGTACCGGCCCCGACAGCCGACCCGCCGGGAGGCGCGTAGCTGCTGGAGGTCCCCGCGGTCAGCTGGGCCGGGTAGTCGGATTCGGCCAGGACATGGTCGTTGAGCAGACTGACCAGCTGCGGTGGCACCGAGGACGAGAAGGTCTGGACGGCATTGCCCGCGTCGGCGGCGGTGGGTCCCGGGTAGACGGGCGAGGCCACGCCGCTCGTCGAGGGCCCGGTTGACACCGTGGAGGAGGCATACGGCATGTCGGCCTCCACCAGGTTGCCCTGGGTGAGGTTCCCCGCCCCCACCAGGCCCGGCGTCAAGGGCGAGATCTGGACCGCTACCGCGGTCGCCGACGTGTTGAGGCCGGCCAGACCGCTACCGGGCGCGGCGCCGACTTGGGCGCTGGCGGTGGGCGCGACCAAGAAAGCCGCTAGCGGCAAGCCGATGATCAGGGTGGCCGCCACCGACACGGCCACTCGCCCTCGCCGCCGGCGCGACACGCTTGCCATCGTTATCGTCCCGCACCCAGATAGGCCGCGGTCAGCGCCGCAGAGGTCCGGAGATCGGCCGGCTCGCCCATGTCGACGATCCTTCCTTTTTCCAGAACATAGCCGTAGTCAGCCAGCTCGAGCGCGGCGTCGACGTACTGCTCGACCAGCAACATGCTGATTCCAGCGGCCGCGCCGCGCCTGATGGCGTCGAACAGCTGGGCAGTGACGAGAGGGGCCAGGCCCATCGAGATCTCGTCCAGCATGAGCAGGCGGGGGCGGGCCACGAACGCCCGGGCCAGGGCCAGCATCTGCTGCTCGCCGCCCGAGAGCGTGCCCGCCTGCTGGCCCAGGCGGGCGCCGAGGACCGGAAAGAGCGCCACCGCCTGGTCGACCACCACGTCGGGATTCCCTGTCCCGCCGCCATACGTGGCCATGGACAGGTTCTCCGCCACGTTGAGGCTGGGAAAGATACCGCGGCCCTCCGGCACGTGGACGATGCCCAGGCGGGAGATGGCATGGGGTACCAAGCGCCCGATGGACCGGCCCCCGAAGCGCAGCCATCCGCCATCAGCGCGGGCGAGGCCGGAGATGACCCGCAGGGTGGTGGTCTTACCCGCCCCGTTGGGACCGAGCAGGGCCACCACGCAACCTTCGGGCACCACCAGGCTGACATCGGAAAGCGCCCGAATACCGCCGTAGGAGACCGAGACGCGCTCCAGCTCCAGCAGGATGCCCGGTGTGGGCGCGTCGTCACGCCACATCGGTCACTCCCTGATCGCCGAGGTAGGCGGCGATGACGGCCGGATCGTCGCGGATCTCCTCGGGTGGGCCGCTCGCGATTCGCTTGCCGAAGTCGAGGACGGTGATTTGGTCGCAGACCTCCATGACGAGGCGCACGTCGTGCTCGACCAGCAACACAGACGGTCCGCCGGCATCCTGGCCTACGACCTCCAGCAGCAGGTCCCGGAAGCGGGCGGTCTCGGCCGCGTCGAGCCCCGAACTGGGCTCATCCAACAGCAGGACCCGCGGCCTGGTGCAGAGGGCCCGTCCCAGTTCGACCATCCGTCCCAGCCCGGTAGGCAGTTCGCCGGCGCGGCGGTCGGCCACTGAGACCAGACCGAGGCGGGACAGCACCTCGCCCACGCGGGCCCGACCCTCGGCGCCGCTGCGGCCGAACACGCCGCCGGACACGCTCGCCTCCCAAGCGGACAGCAGGTTGTCGCGCACGCTGAGGCCCACGAACAACTCGAGGCGTTGGAACGTGCGAGCCACGCCCGCCCGGGCCCGCCGCTGCGTTGGCCAGCGGCTGATGTCGCTGCCGTCAAGGAGCACCCTGCCCTGGTTCGGTTGCCGGAGACCGGTGATCACGTTGAACAGGGTGGTCTTTCCGGCTCCGTTGGGGCCGATCAAGCCGGTGATGCCACCGGGCGCCACCTCCAGGTCCACGTGATCGAGGGCCACCAGTCCGCCGAAGCGGACCGTCACATCCGTGGCGGCCAGGAGGGGCTCAACCATGCTGGCCCGACAACTCCCGGCTCCCGGTCGGCGGCAGGACGCTGGGCACTGGAAGCAAGACGTCGGGACGCGGGCGGCGGTACAGGACAGCCAGGCAGAAGCGGGTCTGGCGGATGGCGACCGCGAGCGTGCCGTCGGGCTCGTTGGCGAGGAAGATGACGTTGATGGCAATGAGAAGCGGAAAATACTTGTCCACTACGGAGGGCAGCGGCAGGAGCGTGACCAGATAGAGGCCGCCCGCGATCAGCGCCCCCGCGACCAGCAAGCGGCCGCCCACCACCACCACCAGCAACAGCTCCAGTGACTGGTTGAACGAGAAGTTGCTCGGATCGACGGTCTGCTGGGTGACAGCCAGCAGGGACCCTCCGACGGCGGCCACGGCTGCGCCCGCGGCGAAGACCGCCAGCTTGGTGAGGGTCAGGCTGGCCCCGAGGGTGGCCGCTGCGTCCGGGGCGTCGCGCACCATCTGCAGGCGGCGCCCCACCGGACCCCGCTTGAGCCAGAACACGCCGGCGCCCACGATGGTCAGGACGAACAGGCACAAGTAGAACTGGGCGGTATAGGTCTTGAGCGACAGGGGCCCGATCTTGGCGGCGGTGATATTAAGCCCGGTAAGACCCCCGCTGATGGACGTGCTGCCGAACACCAGGTTGTCCATGAGCAGGGCGAAGGCCAGGGTGGCCAGGGCCAGGAAGAGCCCGGTCAGTCGCAGGGACGGCAACCCGACCAGCAGGCTGAGGGGTACGGCGATGGCGACTCCGAGAACGACGGCAAGTGGGAACAAACTGCCATGGGTGCCAGCCAGGTGGGCCGCCGTGAAGGCGCCCACACCGGCGAAGCTCATCTGGGCGACGGAGATCTGGCCGGTCCAGCCGGTGAGCACCACCAGGGTCAGGGCGATCACGGAGTAGGCCATGGCCTCGGCCACGTCGTGCTGGATCGACACCCCCAGCACCTGCGGCAGCACGATGGCGGCCGCGACCGCGGCCGCCAGTCCCCCGCCGAACTGCCACCGAGGGGATCCGGTGCTGGCCCGGCCGGTTAGTGGGCGCAGGGAGGAGCGCACCTCGGTGAGCCGGCGCCCATAGATCACGAGCAGAACGAAGAGGGCCAGGTAGGGGATGGAGCCCTCCAGCTTGGCGGGGAAACCGGTGGTGCTGTAGCGGGCCAAGATGTTCTGGAGGAGCCCGAGGGCGACCGCTCCCACGAAGGCAAGGGGCAGGCTGGTCAACCGTCCGAGCACGGCCGGGGCGAAGGCATAGATCACCAGGGCGGGCAGGACGTAGGTGACGAGGCCCTCATCGGTGCTGAGCAGGATTCCGGCGAGAGCGGCGAAGCCAGTGGAGATGATCCAGGCCGCCTGGCCGACGGTGCCGGCGTTGACCCCGATCAGCTCGGCTAGGTCTCGATTGTCCACCACCGCCCGGGTCGCGGTGCCCAGCCGGGTCCGGCGCAACAGCACGTACAGGCCGGCGGCCATGGCCATGGTGAGCAGGAACGTGCCCGCTTCGTTCCAGGTCACCACCACGTGCTTGCCCCAGTGGAAGTGGCCCTGGGAGAAGATGCTGGTGAGCTGGTGGTCAGCGCCGCCGAAGATTATCGGGACCAGGTTGATGAAGAAGGCGAGCATCCCCAAGGCGACCACGATCTGCACTTCGGCTGACGCGGTAGCCAGAGGCCGGAAGACCGCCTCCAGGATCAACCCCAGGATGGGGGCCACCACGACCAGCAGGATCGGGATGACCAGCCACTGCGAGAGGTGCCATTGGTCGCGCAGCTGCCAGAACACGTAGGCGCAGAACATGGCCACGCCGCCGTAGGCGAAGTTGAAGACTCCGGTCGTCTTGTAGGTCAGCACGATGCCGAGCGAGGCCAGGGCGTAGATGCTCCCGGCGAACAGCCCGAGGATGATGTAGGGAAGCACGACCGCTCAGTTCGCCGGGCCCACGTCGACCAGTTGGCCGGTGCAGTACAGGCCGCTCGACGGCCACTGGCGGACGAACCCGGTGCCTTGGACCACGACGTTGACCGCGCACGACGACTCGCTGCGGGTGCTGGGGGTGTACGGACCGAACGACCCGTCGACGGTCCAATTGGTGACCGACCCCATCGCATTGGTCAAGGTGGCCCGGGTCGGGTTGCGCCCCCCGTGGATCAGGGCGTACACGAACAGCTGAGCGTCCGCCCACGCCTCGAAGCCGAACTCGCTGGCAGCCTGGCCCGGCTGGTAGGTGTCCAGCTCGCTCTGGTACAGCTGCACCGCCGGGTTCGAATCGGACAGCGGCACCGAGTTGAGCCCCACCTGCAGGCCCTGCGAGTCGGCCTGACCCGCCAAGGTGATCTGATCGGGGGTGTAGCCCTCGTAGGTGGTGCTGATCAGCTTGGGGTGGTACCCAAGGTTGTACATATCGTCGAGCATGGCGGCGTTGCCGACGATGTCCATGGTGGTAAAGACTCCCCCGCAGTTGTCGCTCGACATGGCCTGGACCACCGAGCCCATGGTGGCTCCCGGAGCCGGAGGGATGGAGTAGTTCGTGTAGCAGATGTGGACTCCGAACTTCTGGAACAGGGCGGCGAATTGCTGGCCGGCCTCGGCGCTGATGGGGATGTCGTACGACAGGATGGCCATGCTGCTCGGCAGCTCTCCGTTAGCCTTTAGGCCATTGAGTTGGGTGTTGTACAGGTAGGCCTGACCATTCTTGACCAACAGGCTGCCCCCCGTGGCCGACCAGTACACGGGGGAGTTGGAACGGTCGGTGTTGATGGCCGGGCCGATATCGGGCACCCCGGCGGCCACCATCGCCGGCACCCCGCCGTTGTCCGCGTCGGACAGCGAGCCCACGAACGCCAGCACCTTGGGGATCAGGTACTGCACGTCCGCGGCGTTGGTGCTGGCGGACTGCTGATCGTCCTCCACGTCGACCTTGAGCTGGCGCCCACAGATGCCGCCGAAGCGGTTGATGGCGTCGAAGAGGGCGGACACCGCCTGGGAGCCCTGGCCGAAGCTGTCGGACACGACGCCGGTCAGGCCACTGACGTTGCCGACGGTGATGGTGGTGGGCGTGACCCCCGGCCCCGAAGCGGTGTTGCCGCTGGTCCCGGTGCAATACGAGGCCTCGTACTGCGGGTTGAGATTGAAGTTGGCCGCGGTCAGGGCCGCCGGGGTGCTGGCCCCACTATTCGAGTTCGAGCCGGTCCCCGACGAGGGCGATCCGCTGTTTCCGCCACCCGTCGCCACTCCGCCCGTGGTCGATTCCCCGGACGATCCACCGCCCGACGATCCATCGCCCAACGATCCACCGCCCGAGCTACCACTCCCGGCACCACCCGACTTGCTGCCGGTGGAGGACCTGTCCCCGGAGGGGTTCGACAAGGTGGCCCCCCGCGTGCCGCCCGCGGTCGTGGCGGACGAGCTGGCACCAGCGGCCACATTGGAGGGGAAATAGGGAGCGACGCGGGCGCCGCATGCAGCGAGCGCGGAGACCAGTCCCCCCGCCGCCAGTAGCGCCACTCGACTTCGCCAATCCCTCACTTCGCTGACCCCCCCGGTCGGCTGCGGACCCCGAAACAACGAGCCGAGCCCCGGTCCGTGGGGACTCGGCGACCTTCGTGGTCACCCTATACAACGCAGGGGCAAAAGAGCCGTCGCATGGAGTACCGCATAGGTTCGCCGGCCACGCTGGCCATTCCTGCACCGACCCACGTCGTGGGCCCGGGCCCAGGACGGCGCGCCGGGCCGCGGCATACTGCGGCGATGACCGCGGAAACTTTTCAGGGCAGGATCGGCCGGACATGGCGCGAGTCGACGCCGTGGTGGCCGCCTGACCCGACCCCGCCGGCGGAGGCTCCCAACGTCGTCCTGGTTGTACTCGACGACGTCGGCTACGCCCAGCTGGGGTGCTTCGGTTCGGACATCGACACCCCAGTCCTCGATGGGTTGGCAGCCGGTGGCGTACGTCTCGCCAACTTCCACACCACTTCGCTTTGCTCGCCGACTCGGGCGTGCCTACTGACCGGACGCAACCACCACTCCAATGGCATGGGCCGCATCACCGACCTGGCGACTGGATACCCCGGCTACTGGGGCCGCGTCCCCCGAGCCAACGGCTTCCTCTCCGAGATCCTCGCCGGCGCCGGATACCTGCCTGTGGCGGTGGGCAAATGGCACCTCACCCCTGAAGACGAAACCCACCAGGCCGCGCCGCGCCACTCCTGGCCCTGCGGGCGCGGGTTCCAGCGGTGGTATGGCTTTCACGGCGGTGAGACGCACCAGTTCGTCCCGTCCCTTTTCCAGGACAACCACTCGGTGGTCCCGCCGCGCCGATCCGAGGACGGTTACCACCTGAGCGAGGACCTCGCCGAACGCGCCATCGGCTACCTGGGAGAGCTGCGGTCGGTCGCGCCAGACGCACCATTTTTCCTGTACTTCGCCACCGGGGCCTGCCACTCGCCGCACCAGGCACCACCCCACTGGATCGACCGCTATGCCGGGCGGTTCGACATCGGCTGGGACGCGTGGCGCGAGCGGACGTTCGCCCGCCAGCTGGAGATGGGCCTGCTTCCTGAACGCACTCGCTTGTCCGTCCGCCCTCACTGGGTCCCGGCCTGGGACACCCTCGTGCCCGAGGACCAGCGGGTCAGCGGCCGCTTCATGGAGTGCTTTGCCGGGTATCTCTCGCACGCCGACGCCCAGATCGGCCGGGTCTTCGACTTCATCCGCACCCTGGGCGAATGGGACAACACTCTGGTGGTCGCCATCTCCGACAACGGGGCGAGCGCAGAAGGTGGGCCGATCGGATCGATCAACGACGTGCGGTTGTGGAACGCAGTCCCAGCCGGGTCCGAGGAACTGCGGGCTCGCGTCGACGAGCTCGGCGGTCCCACCGCGCACAACAACTACCCGTGGGGCTGGACGATGGCAGGCAACACGCCGTTCCGGCGGTGGAAGCGAGAGGTGCACCAAGGTGGCATCGCCGACCCCTGCATCATCTCTTGGCCGGTGGGGATCCCGACCGATGGGTCAGTGCGTCACCAGTTCACCCACGCCATCGACGTGCTGCCGACGGTCCTCGAGTTGATCGGGTTGGCGGCGCCGGCCGAGGTGGATGGTGTCGCCCAAGCGCCCATCGAGGGCGTGAGCTTCGCCGGTGTCCTTGCCAACCCGGATACGGCCGAAACCCACACCATTCAGTACTTCGAGATGCTCGGCAGCCGCGGGCTCTATCACGAGGGTTGGAAGGCCGTGACATTCCACCCTTTTATCCACCTGTACAACGATGGACTCGATCCGGACGCGCCCTTCGACGAGGACAACTGGGAGCTGTACCACGTGGCCGCGGACCCGGCCGAAGTAACCGATCTGGCCGGCGCCGAGCCTGACCGGCTGACGGCGATGATCGACCTCTGGTGGCAAGAGGCGGCCAAGTATCAGGTGCTACCGCTCGACAACCGGCTACTCGCCGCCCTGCTCGACCCGCGCCGGGCTCCAGACGACCGCGTCACGCAGGTGGTGTGGCCGTTTGGCGCCCCCATCCCGGAAAACCGGGTGTTGAGCGTACGCAACCGCCCGCATTCCGTGACGGCAACTGTCGTGATTCCGGCCCGAGGAGCTGACGGCGTCCTGACCGCCATGGGGACCGTCCTCGGCGGGTGGAGCTTTCATCTTCTCGACGGTCACCTACGTTACGTAAACAACTTCGTAGGGGCGGCGCGCCACGTCGTGTCGTCGCCCGTGCGTGTGCAGCCGGGAGCCCACACCCTCGCCTTCGAGTACCAGACCGAGGGCAACTTTCGGGGGCATGGACGCCTGCTCATCGACGGCGATCTCGTCGGTGACGGCGACATCGCCCAGGTCGCCTTTTCGCGTTACAACATCACCGGCGGAGGGCTCACCTGCGGATGGGAGCAAGGGCCGGCGGTGGGCGAGGGCTACCAGGCGCCGTTCCGCTTCACGGGCCACCTGGAGCGGGTGGTCCTCGCGGTCGAGGGCGCCGAGCACCGCGACGCCCAAGCGGAGTTCGACGCCATCATGTCGGAGCAGTAAAGCCCCAAACAAACCTTTACTTCAGCACCCTCTCGGACATGCGCATCAGCCGGGCCAGGTTGCCACCCATCACCTTGCGGACCTCCTCTTCAGGCAGTCCTTTGAGGTCGTCGACGAAGCTGATGGGGTCAGCCATCCCTTCGGGATGGGGGAAGTCCGAGCCGAACAGCACCTGATCTGCCCC
>PMHH01000062.1:0-9077 GCA_003156595.1 Acidimicrobiaceae bacterium | reverse complement strand
TAGGCGTGCTCCATGTCGTCAAGGAGCGGCCGCACCCAGTTGCTGCCATTCTCGACGGGGGCGAACTTCAACGTGGGGAACCGGGTGCAGAGTCCGTGGCCGATGAGCGAGGCGATGGTGTCGATGATGGGTCGACCCTGGTGCCCGACAATGGTCGCGAAGCCGGAAACGCCGGAGAACGGCAGCATCTCACCGCTGCGGACGCCCTCCCATTCATTGAGGTAGCGCTGGTAGCCGCTGTCCGAGGCGTGCATCCCTACCAGGATGTCCGCGGCCGCGACGCGCGCCCAGAACGGGTCGAACTCCGGCAACGCCGGCGACCGGGATCCCATGAACCCCGGCACGGGCGCGGGGCGGATGAGTACGACCCGGGCGCCGCGTTCGAGCACCCATTCGAGCTCCTCGATGGCCCGCTCCACGATGCAGAGGGTGATGACGGGCGTGGGAAAGATCCGGTCCTCGTAGTGGAACGTCCAGTGCTCGTGCATCCATTCGTTGAGGGCGTGGATGACCGCGTGGGTCGCCGGCGGGTCATCGCGCAACCGCTCCTCGAGCAAGCTGGCAAGCGTCGGCCACATGAGGGCCCGGTCGATGCCGAGCTCGGTCATCAACTCCAGGCGAGGCCCGGGATCCCGGAACGCCGGCAAGGCGCGGATCGGCTTGCCCATGATCTCGCGACGCGACTTTCCCTCCGGATTGCCGTGCTTGAAGTACTCCTCCTGGGCACCGGGAGCGGCCACCACCTCGAACGTCGGGTTGGGGATGTAGTCGCTGATGACGTTGCGCACGGCGATCTTGGTTCGGCCCGCCACTTGCACGTACTTGATCAATCCGGCGTACGCGGGAGGGAGGAACTTGGTGAACGCGTCCTCCGTCTCGTACATGTGGTTGTCGACGTCGAACACCGGATAGTCGAGCACGCGTGACGGCATGAGCCCAATGCTATCAGGGCGGTCAGCCGATGGAAAACGCCATTTTCGCCGGCGCCCACTAGGGTCGGTCGCCGTGAGAGCGATCGTGTGCAGGAAGTTCGGTGGGCCCGAAGTACTCGAGCTGGACGAGGTCGATGATCCCACCCCCGCCGAGGGCCAAGTGGTGATCGAAGTCAAGGCGTGCGCCATCAACTTTCCGGACCTGTTGATGTTGGCCGACCTCTACCAGTTCAAACCGGGCCTCCCGTTCATCCCCGGCGGCGAAGTGGCGGGGACGGTCCGAGCGGTCGGGCCGGGCGTCGAGGGAATCACGGCCGGCGACCGGGTCGCGGCGTCGGCCGGCACCGGCGGACTCGCCGAACGGGTGGTGGTGTTCGCCCGGACCGTGGTGCCGATCCCTGAGGGGCTTGACTTCTCCGAGGCGGCCGGCCTCCTCTACGCCTACGGCACCTCCCACTATGCGCTTCGCGACCGGGCGGCCCTGCAGTCCGGAGAGACCCTCCTCGTGCTCGGGGCGGCGGGAGCAGTGGGACTGGCCGCGGTCGAACTCGGCCACCTCATGGGGGCGCGAGTCATCGCCGCCGCGTCGAGTGACGAGAAGCTGGCGCTCTGCCGCCAGTACGGCGCCAGCAATACGATCAACTACAGCACCGAGGACCTCAAGACCCGGGCCCGCGAGCTCACCGATGGCGCGGGCGCGGACGTCGTCTACGACCCAATCGGCGGCCCCTATGCGGAGCCCGCCCTGCGCGCCACGGCCTGGAACGGGCGCTACCTAGTGATCGGATTCGCCGCCGGCGAGATCCCTCGGTTGCCGCTCAACCTCCCTCTCCTCCGCGGCTGCAGCGTGGTCGGGGTGTTCTGGGGTTCCTTCGTCCAGCGCCAGCCGGAGGACCACCGGCGCAACGTCGCAGAGCTGACCGGGTGGTGGCGTTCCGGCCAGCTGCGGCCTCACGTGTCGAGCACCTACCCGCTCGAGCAGGCCGCCGATGCCCTGCGCGAGCTGGCCGAACGCCGGGTGCTCGGCAAGGTGGTCGTCACCGTTTCCTGAAAAGGATCTCCTGGGTCAACACCGCGCCGAGCCGGCCCGAGCGATCATGGATCGATCCGGCATACAGGCCCCGCGCCCCACCGGCCTTGAGGGGCCACGAGTCGAGGAGCACCCACTCGTCAACGTGGATGGGATGGTGGAACCACACCGCATGGTCGAGAGTCGGCCCGCCACGGGGAGCCCCGGGCACGGTCCCGTCGGCGAATCCCGATCCGACATCTGAGAGATAGGTGAGAGCGCAGGCGTGGACGACGGGATCGTCGGGAAGAGATCCCACGACTCGGGCCCACATGCGGGCCGGCACCGGCCACTCGTCGGCGTCGTAGGGTCGGATCGGCGGGAAGGGCCGCACGCGCAGCATGGTGTCGAATGGTGACCGGGCCGCGCGCTCGGGTAGGTCCTCGGGTGGGGTCGATGCGATCTCCCGGTCACCGGCGAACTCCGGCCCGTCGGCCGATTGGTGGAACGACGCGGACATGCTGAAGATCACCTCACCCCGCTGGAGGGCAACCACATGACGGGCGGAAAAAGAGCGGCCGTCGCGGTCCCTCGCAACCTGCAGGATCACCGGATGTTCGGCGCGTCCAGGGCGGAGAAAGTAGCCGTGCAACGAATGGGGCAACCGGTCCTCGGGCACCGTGAGAGCAGCCGCCCGCAGGGCCTGCGCGGCGACCTGACCGCCGAACAGGGCCGGACGCTCGACGGCCCGGCTCTCGTTGTACCCGCGGTACAAGTTGGTATCGAGCTGCTCGATGTCGAGCAGTTCGACCATATTGGCCACAGCGTGGTCGGGCGCCACTAGCAGCGACCGCTCAGCTGTGCGGGAGATCCCGGAACGGGATGTCCCGATCAACGGACGGCTCCTTGGGCAGGCCCAGGACCCGCTCGCCAAGGATGTTGCGCATGACCTCGTTGGTCCCGCCGGCGATCCCCGCGGCCGGGGCGACCAGGACCATCTGGTTGGGCCTTTGGGCCTCATTGTCGCCTTCGGACCACGCAGTGGCGGCGGGACCGGCCAACCGGCAGGCCACGTCGGCGGCCCGGCGGTTGAGGAGAGCGCCGCTCAGCTTGGCGACGGACCCTTCCGGGCCAGGGACCCGACCGGCTGCCACGGCCCCCCTGATCCGCAGGCCCACCATGTCGAGCACCCAGTACCGGATGAGCAGGTCCGCCAGATCCTGACGGACGAGGGGGTCGTCGACGAGGCCACGGCGGTGCGCCAGCTCGAGATGGAGGGCGATGGGGGTGAGCGGTGAAGTCTTCTCGGTACTGCGGCCGGCGCCGATCGCGACCCGCTCGTTCATCAAGGTGGTCAGCGCCACCCGCCAGCCCTCGCCGGGCTCACCGAGGATCTGGTCCGCAGGTACGCGGACGCTGTCGAAGAAGACCTCGTTGAAGTTGGCGCTGCCATTCATCTGGCGCAGCGGGCGTATCGTCACTCCGGGCGCCCGCATGTCCATGACGAACATCGACAGACCCTTGTGCTTGGGTTGGTCGGGATCCGTCCGGGCCAGGACGATGCCGTACTGGCAGTAATGGGCACCCGAGGTCCAGACCTTCTGCCCGTTGAGGATCCACTCGTCCCCGTCGCGCACCGCCGTCGATCGCAGGCTGGCCACGTCCGAACCGGCCGCCGGCTCGGAGAAGAGCTGACACCAGACCTCCTCGCCGCGCGCCGCAGGACGGACGTACCGCTGCTTGTTCGCCTCGGACCCGTGGGCGAGCACCGTCGGGATGCACATGCCGAACCCGATCGTGTAGATCCCGTCCGGGATCACGAAGTCGGCCGCCTCCTCGTTGAAGATCGTCTGGTACCTGCTGGGCAGGCCCTGTCCTCCATATTCCTGCGGCCAGGTCAGGGCGGCCAGGCCGGCCTCGTAGAGAGCTGCCTGGTAGGCCCGCGCCGCCGCTAGAGCCTGGCCGGGGACCGGACCCCCGATGTCGGAGAGCTCGTCGTCAGCCGCCCTGCGCGAGGCGTGGTTGTCGAGGAACTCCCGGATCCGCGTCCGGAAGCCGTCCTCGTCGACAGCGGTGTTGTCGTGGTCGGTCGAAGTGACGGTCATTCGCTCTCCAGTTCCGGAGTGATCATCCGATCTTGGTCGGCCCAAGTTAGGGGGGACGCTACCGAAGGTTGACGCCGATATCACCTTTTGCCCGTTCGGGCCGATCGTTCCAGCCAGCCCATTCGTCGTTGTAGTTGACCACCTGCCCGTGTAGCGTCCCGCGACAACTTGGGAGGGAACTGGCAAGACCATGGCGACAGTGAAGTCGGCGGATAGGCCGCACGAGACCCATCACAAGCCAGGCCCGCACCCGGGCGGCGGCACCAACGCGGATCGATTGAACGACACTGTCCCGGACTGGCTGTCCAACCCCTCGTCGCCCCTGCATCTCGGGTCATTCGTCGCCCCAGGGTCGAAGCCCCGCACCAATCTGCGCGCCCTTCGTCCCGACGTGGTCCTCGGTCTCCAGCGAGTTGCCGGCAACCGGGCCGTGCAACGCTTCCTCTCGCCGTCAGCTACGCCTGTCCAGCGGTTCAGCATCACCCCGGCCGACTTCGACGCCAGCATCGGCAAGTCCACCACTGGCTTCCTGGGTATCGGCGCCTCGAGTTACGCCACCATTCGTAAGACCTTCAGCGACTATCTGAAAGCGCGCGACAGCGCCAAGCCGGACGTGCCCCGGCAGGTAAAGCTGCTCGAGCGGCTCGACGACCTCTGCACCCGCTGGATCAACGACCACCGGGGCGGGACGTCTGCGCAGGACAAGTCCCGCGTCTCGATCATCAAAAGCCTCGTGGACGAGATTACCCCTGAGCGCGCCGCGTTGTCGCGAAAGCTAGCTCAGGGCGTCTACCTGGAGAACGCGGCCGACAAGACCGGGGAGCACGGCCTCGAGGCGCTGACGGTAGAAGGCATGGGGGCGGCCAAGAAGGCACTCGGTAGGGGCAAAGGGGGCTTCGCACCCGGCCCGGAGGGACAAGCCCTGTCGGCGGCGAAGGGCTTGAGCCCAGCCGAACAGACCGCCATCGGGATCTACTCGGCCCAGGACTACATGTACATCAACCCGGCGACCGCCAACAGTCCCGGATGGATGGCGAGCCAGACCGACAAGTCCGATCCGACGGCCGCAGCCAACAAGTGGGACGAGCTCCACGCCACGCCCGAGGGGAAGAAGGCCCTCATGCAGGAAGGATCACTGCACGCCGGCGTCGCCATGCAAGGGCTGTCCAAGATGGACCCGTTCGTCGGAGACTGCTACCGCGGGGCGACCTACACCGAAGCCGACTTCCAAGAGAAGATCGGTGTCGGCAAGACGGTGACCTTCAACAGCCTTACCAGTTCGTCCAAGGCGATGCGCGTCGGGCTCGGCTGGGCGAGCAAGACCACCCCAGTCAAGAACATCGCGGTGTTCTCGATCTTCTCGAGCACCGGCGGACGCGACATCTCGCAGCTGTCCATGTACAAGAAGGAAGAGGAAGTCCTCATCCTGCCCGGATCGTCGTTCGTCGCCGTGTCCGTGACCGAAGTCGTCGACGGCCTGACCGGGTATCCCGAGGTGATAGAGAAGATGAAGGAATCCTCGGCCAAGAAGTGGTACATCGTGCAGCTGAAGCCGGTCCCCAAGCAAGGGGCGGCGGCCCCGAAGGGAGCGGCGGCCCCCTAGACGGCTGCTGTGTTTTTTGTGATATTCGACATCTATGTGGTGGGCGAATATCACAATGAAGGAAGTGGCGGTGCCCCTTGGGGGTGAAATCTGCCGAGGTCGTTTCGCCGGCGCCTAGACCTGCCGTCGTTGGTCTGCAACAAAGGCGGCCGAGCCGGCGAGGAAACCCCCAACGTCGGCGGCTTTCTGCGCGGCCACCTCCCCGAACCACTTGGGTACATAGACCTGAGCGGCATTCCGATCGAGGGCGTCGAAGACGGCCGCGACCAGCTCGACGACTGGTATCGGTCTTACCGGAGCGTCGAGCACCGGGTCGTTGTCGGGAAGGGAGAACAGCTCGGTGTCGACCAGGCCCGGATACACCACCAGTACCTTGACGCCGGTCTCCCACAGGTCGACAGCCATAGCCTCGGAGAATGCGGTGAGGGCGGCTTTGGAAGCGTCGTAAGCGGACTCCCCCGGCGAGCTCAGGGTGGCAGCCACCGACGACACGTTGATGATGCGGCCTTCGCCCCGCTCGATCATCGCCGGCAACAGGGCGAGCGTCAGGCGAACCGGGCTCAGATAATTGATGTTCATAACCGATTCGACGGTGGCGGAGTCCAGTCGGGTGACGTGCCGGCGCTTGGGGATGCCTGCGTTGTTGACCAAGACATCGACCCCGCCCAACTCGTCGAGAGCTGCGGCCGCCAGCGCGTCGACGGCACCCGCGTCGGCCAAATCGGTCAACCACATCCTCGACTCCGGAGAATGGACCCGGCATCGCCCGAGCACCTCCGCCAGCCGGTCCTGGCGTCGGGCACACAGCCCGACCACCGCGCCGCGGCGGGCGAACTCCTCCGCCAGACCGGCGCCGATACCCGAGGATGCGCCGGTCACCAGCACCCGTCGGCCTACAAGATCGACCACGGCAACCGGACGATTCGTAGCGGTTTCATGCGTTGCGTATCATATTTCGCGCCATGGCCGATGCCTACGAGGACATCGACGTGAGCGTCAAGGACGACATCGCAGTACTCACGTTACGGCGACCCGAGGTCCGCAACGCTCTACGCCACCAGACGTTCGCGGAGATCGAGGACGCGGTGCTGGGTTGCACGGCGCGCGTGCTCATCATCACCGGCGAAGACCCCGCCTTCTGCTCCGGCGACGACGTCAGGGCCATCATGGGGTCGGGCGAGCCGCGGCCCCGCCTGCGCCGAACGCCCCGCCTTACTCCGGCGGCGGACGCGCTCCTCTACAGCGACATCCCGGTGATCGCCGCCGTCAACGGAGCTGCCGTCGGGTGGGGCATGGAATTGGCGCTGATGGCCGACTTCCGGGTCGCGTCGGAGCGAGCCCGCTTCGGGGAGCTGTTCGTCTTGCGAGGGCTCGTCAGCGACCCGGCCGGACTCGGCCGCCTCGCCCAACTCGTCGGGCGGGAGAAGGCCGCCGAGCTGCTCATGACGGGCGACATGATCGACGCGCCCGAAGCCCTCCGGATCGGACTGGTCGGCCGACTGGTGCCCCACGATTCGTTGCTCGACGAGGCTCACACCCTGGCGGCGCGGATAGCAGGCAACCCGCCGCTGGCGGTTCAGGCCATCAAGGACGGGTTGCGCCGGGCCCTCGACCCGGACTGGGCGTCGCTCGGCCGGTGGGTAAGCGAGACGCTGGACCGTCTCTTCGATACCGACGACCACCGGGAAGGCGTGCGGTCCTTCCTCGAGAAGCGCGAGCCCAAGTTCCAGGGACGCTGATGAGCGGGGAAGTCCCGCTTTCAGATAGCGGACCATCGGTGGTGGCAGGATGAGGGGATGACGAGTGAGCGCTTGGAGGTCCAACGTACGATCGCAGCTGAGCCCGCCACGATCTTTCGGCTGCTGAGCGACCCGCAGGGTCATGTGGCGATCGACAGCTCCGGGATGCTGATGGACGCCACGGGCGAGCCCGTCACTGCGGTCGGCGACACCTTCGTCGTCCACATGGACCGCGAGGCGCTCAACGACTACCCGATGGGCCGCTACGACGTGACCGTCACCATCACCACGTTGGTCCCTGACCGCGAGATCGCCTGGACGATCCTCGGCCAGATCCGCCCGCAGATCGGCCACGTCTACGGCTACACGCTCGAGCCCGCCGAGGAAGGCACGCTCGTCACCTCCTACTACGACTGGTCGTCCATCGACCCGGTCTGGAAGGAAGCTGGGATCTTTCCGGTCCTCTCAGAAGGCGCGCTGCGCGCCACCCTCGGGATCCTGGCCCGCACGGTCGCACGAGGCGCCGCCGCAACACCATGAGTTCGGTGCCTGCCGCGGCCGACGTCGATCGCCTGTGGATCGGTCTGCCGTCACCGATCTCTGACCGCGTCGGGGCGGGTGGCCATCCCTGCCAAGGGCTGTGGTGGGCGCCTCGCGATTCGTCGCCCCGGGTCGCGGTCATCGCCACCCATTACAACGTCGACTTCTCCGAGCACTACCTCGCCCCGTTCCTGGCGGCCAGGGGGCTCGGCTTCCTCGGGTGGAACACCCGCTTCCGCGGTGACGAGATCCACTTCCTCCTCGATCAGGCCCTCGTCGAGATCGGCGTCGGAGTTCGGTGGTTGCGCGATCACGCCGGCGTCGACCACGTGGTGTTGCTGGGCAACTCCGGGGGCGGCTCGCTCATGGCCGCCTACCAGTCAGAAGCGGTCGAGCCGGTCGTGCGGCCAGCCCCGGGAATGAGGCTGGCCGCCGGCTTGGACCAACTCGTAGCCGGCGACGCCTTCATCGCGCTGGCGGCGCACTCAGGCCGGCCCGAGGTGCTCACCGCGTGGATGGACCCGTCCGTCGTCGACGAGACCGACCCCATCACCGCGGCTCCAGACCTCGACCTCTGGAATCCGCACAACGGTCCTCCCTACACTCAGGAGTTCGTCACCCGGTATCGCCAGGCCCAGCGGGACCGCAACAACCGGATCACGGCCTGGGCCCAGGATCAGCTCACCCGCCTCGAAGGGACGCCGGCGGGCGACCGGCTCTTCACGGTGCCACGGGTGTGGGCCGATCCCCGCATGGTCGACCCCACCCTCGAGCCAACCCAGCGTGAGCCGAACAGTTGCTACGCCGGCGACCCCCACTGGGCCAACTACAGCGTCTGGGGTATCGGGACGTGCTGCACCCTTCGTAGCTGGCTTTCCATGTGGAGCCTCGAGACCTCCCAGTGCCAGGCCGCACCCCATCTGGCCAAGGTCACCGTGCCGTCGCTCGTCATCAACGCCGATGCCGACACCGGCGTGTTCCCAAGTGATGCCGAGGCTATTGCCGGCGCCTTGGCATCACCGGACAAGACCGTCATGTCGATGGCCGGCGAGCACTACTTTCGCCAGCCGGCCGGGGCCAGGGACGCCGTCGCCGACCGCATCGTTGATTGGATTGCCGAGCGGTTCAAGGTCTGACGCCGGCGGGGCC
>PMHH01000002.1 GCA_003156595.1 Acidimicrobiaceae bacterium | reverse complement strand
GGCCGTGCACACCACCGAGTACGAGGGTCGCCCCCCCCGTCGGCCCTTGAGCAGGGTCGAACTCCAGGACCTGTTCGACGCAGCCGACGACGACGTGCAGTCGGTCCGGTCGGGATCGAAGAAGGGCTGGGCGCCGGCCTTCCGAGACGCCACCATGCTCAAGGTCACCTATGCCTGGGGGCTGAGGCGACAAGAGGTCCGCATGCTCGAGACCGCTGACTTCGGCCCCAATCCCATGGCGGCCGAGTTCGGCGATTACGGGGTATGCGGAGTCCGCTTCGGCAAGGCGGCCAAGGGCGGACCTCCCCGCCGGCGCGGCGTACTCACCGTGTTCGGCTGGTCCCCCGAGGTGCTCTCAGAATGGATCGAGGACGTCTGGCCGACCATGCCGACCGCCGGCGTCGGCCTGTGGCCGTCCGAGCGCGGGCCGCTGGTGAGCGAGGACCGCATCGGCGCCGCCTTCAAGCGCTCGGCCCAAGCGGCCGGGCTGCCCAAAGAGTTGACCCTGCACTGCCTCCGTCANNCTTCGACGCCCTCTTCGTCCAGCAACAAGCGGGCCATGAGTACGCCTCGACCTTGGCCATCTATACCTCGGTCTCCTCGGACTACAAGACCAAGACACTGCGGGCCTCGCTCGACAAATCCATTGCAGCCGCCGCAGCGCGCCGGAGGGCCCAGTGAGGCGCCGGCGGGTCACCTACACCTGGCACCTGCGCCAGGTCATGGCCTCCCACGGGCTGTGGCAGACCACCGAGCTTGCTCCGCTCCTCGCCGAACGCGGCGTCGAGTTGTCGGCGGCCCAGGTCTACCGGCTCTGTGCCGGGGTGCCCGAACGCCTGTCGCTTCGCACCTTGGCCGCCTTGTGCGACATCTTCGGGTGCACCCCCAACGACCTCATCGAGACAGAGGCAACAGCGGGCCGGACTCCGACCAAAGCGACGGCCAAACGGCCGGTGGCCAAACGTCCCCGCCGGGCCCGCATCACGCAGGAGAGCCAGCAATGACGGGCTCTGCGTGCGCCAACGGATGCGGAAGGACGACGAATCGGCCAGCATGGCCGGGCGGGGCATTGTGCTTCGATTGCGCCAATCGCCGCGTGCGGCGCCATGGTGTCTGTCGGGGCTGTGGGCTCATCCGATCACTGCCTGGCGGGGGCACCGAGGAGACTCCGACGTGCGCCCGATGTAGTGGGATCACCGAGAGTCTCATCTGCCGGACCTGCGGTGCCGACGACGACTTTCGGAGCCTCGGCCGCTGCCGGCGCTGTTCACTGCGGACGCGACTGCACCAGCTCTTCGACGACGGCACCAGCCGGGTCAATCCGACACTCGTTCCCCTCGTCGACGCGCTGGCCGCCATGGAGGTGCCGCGAGGCGGACTGTCGTGGCTCAGCAGAGAGGACACCAGCGAGCGCATCCGCGCCATCGCCACTGGAGAGATCCCGCTCAGCCACGACGTGGTCGACACGCTGGTGATGTCCAACGGGCGCGAGCACTTGCGAGAGCTACTCATCACCCACGGCATCTTGCCCGAGCGCGACCGCTACTTCGCCGCCTATGAGCGGTGGGCCAAAGGTCGCGTGGCGAGCGTGACGGAGCCCGCCGACCGCCGCCTCATTGCCGCCTACTTGCGCTGGCATCACGGCCCCCGAATGGCACGCTTCGCCGAGGCCGGTGAGCTCACCGAGAGCCGGTACTCGGTCGTCCGCCACCAGACCAATATCGCGGTGCGCCTCTTGGCCTGGCTGCGCCAGCGTGAATGTGATCTCGCCACCTGCACCCAAAGTGACGTCGACGCGTGGTTCTCCTCGGGACCCAGCACTCGCTTGCACTCGCGCTCGTTTTTGAGCTGGGCGGTGCGCACCCACCGACGGCCGACACTGCGTCTGCCTCCGGACCGTCACGCCGCGCCACGGCCGATGCCCGAAGGCGAGCGCCTCGATCTCCTCAGCCGTTTCCTTTCCGACGAGGGCATCGACCTGGTCGAGCGTGTGGCCGGCTGCCTCGTTCTGCTTTACGCCTTGCCTGTCAGTCGGATCAACCGCCTCGGCACGGGCGACTTCGAATGGGTCGATGAGGAACTCACTCTGCGCATCAGCGACGACCGTGTGCCCGTGCCCGCTCCGCTCGCTGCGCTCATAGGACGACTGACGGAGCAACGGGGCAATGTAACCGGCGCCGGCCATCCCGACAGTGACTGGCTCTTCCCCGGAGGACGCGCCGGACAACCCGTCGAGCCCGATCAGCTGGCTCTTCGCCTCAACCGCCACGGGGTCACCAGAGCGGCACGGAGNNGCCTTGCTTGCCACGGTGCCCGCACCGGTTCTGGCCAAGCTCCTCGACCGCAAGCCCTGGCGCATAGCGGAACGAACGAAACTCCTCGGAACGGACTGGAGACATTACGTCGCCTTACGAGTACAGTCCTGATCAGATTCGGGGATTACACACCAATTCGGATATGCGTCTCCGCCAGTCACCCGCCACGGCCCGTTCGACAACTCTGAGATCGTGCATCGGGCGCAGAAGTGTCGCGCCGACGATC
>PMHH01000006.1 GCA_003156595.1 Acidimicrobiaceae bacterium | reverse complement strand
TTTGTCGGCTGATGCCCTGACTGTTGTCTCGCACGTGACCCATCATTATCCCGGGTGCAGCAACCGGCGCGAGCAGCAGAGTCCGGCGCCCGATCAAGGATGGTTGAATGGCGGGCAGCGCCCGGCCTACCCTCGGAAGCTACGGTCACCGAAGCACAGGCCAGGGACGCCGTCGCTGAGGCATGTCCGACTACGCGGATCGTCAGTATCGAGAGTACGACGCTGGGCTACACGAGCCGACAGTGGCTAGCGAGGACCGACGAGGGAGACCTACTGGTGAAGTTCCCCGCTCGCGACCCTGACCCCGAACGGACGCGGGCGATGATCTACGCCACCCGACTCGCCAGTGAGGTCGGGTCCCGGTCGTCCGGTTCCGGGCGTTCCTGCCGGAGTCGCGCGCCACCGGCACCCCGGTGGTCGTGCAAGAGTTCGTCGCCGGCGAGCGTGCGAGCGACGTCTGGCCGGCCCTCGACGAGGCCCAGCGGTGCCACCTCGCCGGAGAGTTCGGTGCCGTCGTTGGCCGGCTCTTCGGGTGCAGCCGTGAGTGATGCTTGCCGCCGCCGGCCAGGCTCAGACTAGGTGAGCCCGTAGCGGGGCATGACCCCGCTGAAGGAGTGCTCGTACAGCCCGTAGCCGACCTTTCCCTGATACGAGAATCGGGCGGCGTGGTCTACCACGGCGTATGACCCGAGGACCTCGATGTCAGCGACGTCGTAGACCTTGCCTTGCACGACCAGATCGGGGCCCTGCCACATGCCATGACGCCAGTCTTCCTCTAGGCCGTAGCCGGTGCCGACGGCCAAGTAGTTGGCCGCCAGCGGTTCACAGGTCAGCTCGATGCCGGCGTCGGGAAAAGTGATCTTCGAGCCGGACAGCAGCCGCATACCCTCCACGAAGTGGTGGTCATGCTCGCTGCGACCCAGTTGCTCGACGCGCCCGTCGAGCCACACCCGCTCGGCCTGCTCGAGGGTCCGAACGCCGTCCGCCCGCTCGGAGCAGATATAGAACAGACAGTGGTCGTCGAAGCGCATGGGGAAGTAGGTCCACATTCCGCCTCCCATGACGTTTGCGCCCTTGCGGATACCGTCAGGCTCGCGCTCGCCGACGGGTCGCACACCCCAGGAGCGGTCACGCGATCCCACGGTCGTGGCCGCACTGACGGCCAGGTCACGGCCCGCCACGTTCAGCGTCCCGGTCCACGATCCCATCTGGGCCAGGCGCTGGGTATCGAACATGACACGGCCGGCGTGGCGGATGAACTGGTTCGGCTCGGGGATGGCCGGGCCAAAGCCCTCCCAGAGCAGGTCCAAGCCAAGGCTGTGCTCGGTAGGCTCGACGACGAAGCGCAACCTTCGCAGTGGCTCGAGAACCTCGACGCGCAGCGGACCCACGCTAATGTCGGAGCGGTCGCCGAGCGGGCGGGAGGCCCGAATGACATGCTGCTGAGGGCCGATCCTCACGGTCGCGAACGCATCCGTGACGCCCAAATTGGGGTACTGCCCGAGGCCCATCACGGCGATCCACTCGCCGGTCGTGTCGAAGGCGTTGAAGTAGTAGCGGTCGTAGAAGTTCCGATCGCTGGTGGCCGGGTGGGCGATCCACTCGGACGCCTGGTGAACGGGGAAGTCGTCCCACGCAGTTACCGTCATAGCCCGATTCTACGCANNACGGTCATAGCCCGATTCTACGCAGTCGGTGCAGAGGCCTATCCGGGTCAGGCCATTTGGCCCTGATATCTTGGGTGCCGCGACAGGCACGCGGGCGACGACTCCTGCGGGATGTCGGACCCGAGCGCAGACGGCAGGGGGAGGCAGTATGGACGCACCGGAATCCGTGGAACATCCGCCGAACGCGCCGAAGGTGCACAAGGACCGCAGCGGGTACGGCCCGGCTTTGCAGCGATGGTTCACCGGGTGCCATCCGGGGGCTGCCGACGTGAGCGTCAGTGGGGTCGACATCCCCTTGGCCACGGGTTTCTCCAACGAGACGGTCTTCTTCGACGTCGACTGGACCGAGGATGGCCGAGCCCGCCGTGAGCGATTCGTCGCCCGCGTGGAGCCACCCACGGGAGCCCTTTTCCCGATGCAAACTTCGGCTTGTTCGGTCTCCGTTTATGTCCAGTACCGGGCCATGGAGCTGGTCGCCAAGCACGGGGTGCCTATGTGTCCGCTGGTGGGCTTCGAGGCCGACCCGTCTGTGTTGGCCCAGCCCTTCTTCGTCATGGGCTTCGTCGACGGCCTGATCCCGGCTGACGTTCCTCGTTACTCCGAAAGCGGATTCCTCGTCACCGAGGCCACCCCCGAACAGCGCGGCCGGCTGGTTCGCAGTGGCCTACAGGCGTTGGCCAGGGTGCATGCCATCGACTGGCGGACCGCTGGTCTTGAGTGGCTGGACGGCAGTGCGATAGCGGCGCCTACGCAGGCCTACCAGCTTCAGCTTTACCGCCAGTTCGTGACGGATCAGCTCAAGGGACGCGAGCACCCGGTGCTGTTCGAGGCCCTCGACTGGCTCGAAGCCAACGATCCGCTCGACGACCGGGTCGGTCTTACGTGGGGCGACAGTCGACTCGGCAACATCATCTGGCGTGACTACGAGGCCGCAGTGATCTGCGATTGGGAGGCGTGCGCTCTCGGTCCGACGGAGGCCGATGTCGGCTGGTGGTTGATGTTCGACCGCATGTCCTTCGACGACATCGGCGCACCCCGGATGGAGGGCTTCCCAACCCGCGAGGAGATGATCGCCATCTACGAGGAGGAGGCCGGTCGGGAGGTACGCAGTCCCCACTACTGGGAGGTCTTTGGGGCCATGCGCTTCGATGCCATCATGATTGTGCTCGCGGATCGGATGGTCGACGCCGGTCTCGTGCCGGCAGCCGTCAACATGGCCGTAGTCAACGACGTCACGGAGGCACTGGCCCGCTTGCTCGAGGTCGACTACCCCACACCCGTTCCCAGCTGAGCTACCACGCCGCGAGGCCCTCCCGACGACGACGAGGCGCAGCCCAGCCTCAATCAGGAGCCGCCCGGTCAGTGCCACAGGTATGAAGCAATCTGATCGTGCT
>PMHH01000076.1 GCA_003156595.1 Acidimicrobiaceae bacterium | reverse complement strand
TGTTCTGCTCACCGGCATACAGCAGATAGCGGCCGTAGGACATCGGCTCGATGGCATCGGCCGGCACCGCCGAGTTGTGGATGGCGGTCGGGTCGTTCTCCTCGGCGACCTGCGCGCAGGTGCCCGGGTTGGACAGCAGCGGGACCACACTCTTCAGGAAGTAGGAGCGGGTGCCCGAGCCGACCTGCGGGATGATCGGGATGATCTGGTCGCTCGACGCCAGGGTGTTGGTGAAGCTCAGCGTGTCGGTACCTGGCGAGGCGGTCGGCGCCGCGCTCAACGTGACGGTGTGGCCGCTCACGCTCACCAACGTGGTGCTGCCGGGAATGGCACCGGAACTATCGGTGACCGCTCCGCCCACCTCGTTGGCGCCGGGCACGGTGTCGCCGCTCGGGATGGTGACCGTGTCGACGCCGCTGGTCACGCTGGTGACGCTGGTGTCCACCACGCCGCTGATGCGGGGATCGTTCCACGTGAGGCACGACCCGTTGTTGGCCCCGTAGATGATCGACAGCTGCTGGGCCGACAACGGATAGTCGGTCTTCCCGCCGTCGAGCGCGTGGTTCGACGGGTTGGCATTGACGAGCATCGGCAGCGGATCGGTGGCCACCGTGATCTGATCGATCGCCCCGGTGGGCACCGAAGCGCTCAGGTTTCCGCTCTCCTGGCTGGAAGCCCGGGCGAAGCTGATCACTTCGTTGCTACCGAACGTGTTGTTACCGGCCAGGATGTCCTGCTGGAACGCCAGGAAACCAGCCGTCGACCCATTCGGCCGCTGCACCGCCTGGGTGCCGGCCCGCAGCACGACGGTCGGGTTGAGCACGCAGGGGTAACCACCGGTGTTCGGCGTGGTGCCGTTACCGGTGCCGGTGTCCACACCCGGACTACCGCCGGTGCCAGGCGTGCACGCCCCGGACGGGCTGAACGTCACCGACTCGGCGGACTCCGACGCCGTGGTGGCGGCACTCAAGGTGACCGTATCGAAGCTCACACTGACGATCGTCGTGCCTGAGGCGATCCCGGGACCGGCGACCGTCCCGCCCACGTATTGGGGGCCGGGCACTGTTCCACCGGTGAGGGTGATCGTGGTGGCGCCGCTGGCGAACGAGCTGACCGTGTCTACGATCGGAGATTCAGCCGGGCCGCCGTTGACGCCGTAGGCCAAGCGGGCGTTGGCGTCCGCGGTGGCGTCGATGCTGACCAGCAGGTAGTGGGGGTTCGAGGCGCCAAAGCCGGAGTCACCGTAGGCGTCCCCGTTGGCCAGGAAGTCGACCATGTACTGAAGCGTGTCGGAGCCGACGCCTACCACGTCGTTCTTCGCCGGCGCGTAATCGGCGTAAGCCGGCTGCGCCAACAGCGGAAGAGCAGCCGCAAGAGCGGTGGCCGCTACCAAGCCAAGCTTGAGAGGGCGGTGTCGCAAAGGGTTCTCCTTCAAGTCGTTTCCGTGGAGCACGCCCTGGGCGTGCAGCGGAATCCTCTCAGGCCCCGGTGTACACCCAAGAGCCGAGTGGTTAACAAGGAGTTAACGAGCGGCGGACAGTTGAAACGACCGGTTGAGAGCCGAGCCGTTCGGAGCATTGCGGCGGTTTGCCTCGGTGACCCGGAGGGGAAACGAAGCCGGCACAGGGATAGCCGTGCCCCACTTCCCGGATNNATCCGGGAAGTGGGGCACGGCTGGCTACAGGGCGGTCTGCTGCGCCTCCAGAAGCCGGCTCTGGGTCAGGACACCGTGACGGTCGTGGTGGTGACGCCGTCGTCGTGGTTGGTCATGGTCACGGTGTACGTGCCGGACGCGGCCGACGGGCTCACCGTAAACAGGGCCGTGACATCGGTGGCGTTGACGAACTTGACCTTGGAGATGGTGATCCCCGTGCCGGACACCTTCAACTTCACCTCGGTAGCGAAACCGGTGCCGGTGAAGGTGACCGTGGTCGCCGCGCCGGGCGCGAGCGTCGCCGGCGAGACACTGGTGATCACCGGCCCGGCATCGATCACGAGACAGGTGGAACAGCTGCCCGTCGCCCCGCTCGGATCCTTGACCGTGAGCGTCTCCGCGCCCGTCGTTGCCGTCGATTTGACCGTCGCCTTCGCGGTGATCTCCGTGGAGCTGACGAACGTCGTGGAGCCGAAGGTCAAACCCGTGTTGCTGCTGGAGGCCTTGGCCCCGGAAACGAATCCAGTCCCCGTGATAGTCACCTTGATGCCCTTCGCACCCTGACCAAGGGCATCGGGGCTGGCCGAGGTGACCGTCACCGACGACGCCGCAGTGACGGTGAGGTCGACGGTGGTGGAGGTCGCCGAGCTCACCTGGGTGGCAGTGGCCGTATTGGCGTGTGTCTCATCCTTCGCCGTGTCCGGCACGTACGAGGCGGTGTAGGCGTGGCTGCCTTGGGCCGGAATGTAGGTGTAGGTCGCCTTGCCGGCGGAGATCGAGGCGGTGTCGATGGCGCTGCCGTTGTCCTCGAAGACCACCAAGCCGGCCGTCGCAGTCGGGACATCGGTGGCGGTCAAGGTCTCGGAGGTGCCGGCTGACAACGGGCCTGGAGCGCTGAGCGCCAGTTTGGGGGTGGTCTTCGGGGCGGCGCTAAACGGGAACAGCTGGACCCAGGTGTCGGCCGGGACGTTGGTCCCGTCGACCGTGATGGCCGAGCTTCCGGTGTTGTAGGCGATGTCGGTCGACCAGTAGAAGTCGGTGTCCCCGTTGATCGCGGTGTCCTGCAGGATCACCTGGATGGTGTCGGCGTAGCCCGCGGTCGTGCTCGGCGTGACGCCGGACAGCCAGCTGTTGACCGTGGCCGTCGAGTACATCAGGGCTACGGGCGCGCTGGCCGCATCTGCGACGAGTGTGGCCGGGGTCCCCGCCGGCGGCGGCGTGAAGGGGGTGTTGTAGCTCTCCTGGGGACCGGACCAGGTCGCGGGTGGATTGGAGGCGCCTGATTGCGGATCGCGCCAGTACACGGTCGCCTTGGTAGACCCGGAGTCGGGAGCCGTGGTGGCGGCGGCGTAGGCGAAGGCCTGGCTGGACACCGAGCCAGAGGTGATCACGACGCCGTTGGCGTCGAACAGCTGGATGTTGCCGTAAGGCGGAGCGGCATTGGGGTCCGGCTCCCACGGAGGTGCCGTCGCTTGGGCGGAGCTCACACCGGAGAGTATGGGCGAGGTCACTGCCAGAAGCGCCACGGCGGCGGTCACGACAGCTCCTTTTGCAAAGACCCGGGGGATCAAGCGCACGTTGGAACGTTCCTTTGTTCGGGGCCGGATTAGGAACCGCAAGGGTAATCAGACGGCCCAGCAGGGGGCCGTGCTCAACCAGGATCTCAACCCTACTATTTTCTACTATTACAACCAAACGACTAGGTAAACGGTAGGTGAAGGTGGGCTTACCATTAGCGAACCAGGTTTCGGCCGCGACCCGCTCGTCAGGACACGGTGAAGCTGATGGTCCCTGAGTAGGTTCCGGGAGGGGTACTGGTCGGGGCCAGCAGGGTGAGGGTCCCGCTCATGACCGCCGTGCCGATCCCGGCCGGAGTCGTGGCGAACTGATACACGCCGGAACTGCCACCGGTGGACGACAAACCGATGTTGGAGTCGGTGTCCTCCGGGCTGGGGTTGTGCGCCGGTCGGTCGGTGAAGGAGATCGACCCGGAGAACGAGGAACTGGCCGAGCAGGTCTGGTAGTAGGGTGCCGGCCCCGGACTGCACGAGCCCCCGTCGAGGGTTCCTTCCGTCAGTCCCAGGCCGGAGTCGCTGATCGCGCCTCCTGATCCGTTGGTCAGGTCGGACGCCGACACGGTGAGCGTCCACCCGGGGTCGCCGGCCAGCGTGCTGGCCACGACGATCTGCTGGGTACTCGGATCGGTCGAAGCCGGGAAGGTGGCCGAAGTGCTCAGGTAGCTGCCGTCGGAACTCAAGGTCAGGGGCGGCAGGACGAAGGGGTTGGACGGCGTATAGGGCGTCGATATGGTGAGCGCCCCAGGATCGATCGCCGGCTGGAAGTCGTGGGTGTCGATGCCTGAGGCGTCCAAGTTCTGGTTTACGAACGGGTACGTCGGCTCGGTCGCCGCCGCGGCCGAAGCCGGGTGGAGGACCGCGACTGGGTTGAAACCGCCCAGGACGCAAGCGGCCGCAACGAGGCCTCGTAGGCCCCGCTTAGCTCTGGGCATACGCCCGGTTGCCGACAGCCTGAACTGCCCCTTTCAACATCGCCCCAGATCTATCGATTGCCAGCATGGCGCCCATCTAGAAACGAGGTGACATATTCGTCGAGCGTTGTCCCCGAAGTCGAATCCCTCCACTCCCAGTTTACGGATGGTTAGCCGTGCGTTCATTTCGGGTGGAAGAACAGGAAAGGCCCCGCCGCAGCGGGGCCCATCCTGCGATGAGGAAATCTGCGCCGAGGCCAGGTCCCGGCGGTGGCGCTAGCCGACTATCGCACCACCGGAGGCGGGTGCCGCCCCGAGGAACCTGGAATCCCCGAAGTTGAAGACTCCGCCGTCGCCGGCGATCAGCGTGTACCCGTGTCCGTCACCGGTGGGGACGATGCCGACGACCGGCTTGTCCAGCTTGATGCCACCCAGCGACC
>PMHH01000160.1:6979-7146 GCA_003156595.1 Acidimicrobiaceae bacterium | reverse complement strand
CGGCACGGGCGGCGGTACCAGCTCCTTCAAGCCCCAGTCGATCACCATCACTGACATCACCCCCGAAACGGGCACCCCAGCCGGAATCGGCGGCAGCCTGTTCTTCCCGACCGACACCCTGTACCTCTACGTGCGCTCGGCCGATCTGGACTCGACCAAGGACTGGC
>PMHH01000160.1:0-6915 GCA_003156595.1 Acidimicrobiaceae bacterium | reverse complement strand
CCGGATCCGGGAAGTGGGGCGCGCTATCTCTTCGCGGCTTCGTCTCAACTGTGCGCCGCTCGTTTACTCCTTATTAACCGGTCGGCTCTTGGGTGTACACCGGGGCCTGAGAAGATTCCGGTGCACGCCCAGGGGTGCTCCCTTCGACCGAAGACCTTGCCGGCCATTGGGGCCAGCCGACATGCAAACCAAATAGCAATAACCGAATACCCAGTCCGAATAACCGTCCATTGAAAGGAACTCTTCTCACGTGAAGAACAAACTCAAGGCGACGCTCTGCGGGACGCTCGCCACGGCGATTGCTGGCGTGGGTCTCCTCGCCGCCACCGCCGCCCCCGCCTTCGCCGCCAACGGCGGTGTGCCCCCGTGGGAGCCGGACGCCAACGCCGGTTCTCCCTACGGCAACGTCCAGCTGTTCAATGCCGACGGCGTCGTCGTCACCTCGGGCTCGGTATCCAGCCAGGCTTTCGCCTTCGCCGCGGCCACCACCGCCCCCGACTCCGGCTCCACCCACGCGACCGTGTACTGGCGTGATCCTCAGGCGCCTCTTAGCTCCAGCCCGCCGGCGACCTGGTCCGGTGGGCAGGAGAGCAACACCACCCCTTTCAGCCCGCCGCCGTCCGGGACCCCGGCCACTGTCGTCGCTGACGCGGCCAGCGAGCCCGTCGCCGAGATGTACTCGACCGCCACGGTCAACAACTGGCTGACCACCAACACACCGAGCACGACCACGGACTTCGCCAACACCATCCAGGTGATCCTGCAGGACAGCTTCAACAACGGGAGCACAGACTCCTACTGGTCGACCGATATCGCCTACAACACTGGCACCTCGGCCATCACGGTCGACGGCGTCAACGTCCCGGCCGGCGAGTGGGTAGAGCTGTTCCCGCTCCAGAGCACGCCGGCGACGCCGACCCTGACCCTCAGCGCGCCCGGCGCCCAGACCACCGGCACGCCCGAGCAGCTGACGGCTTCCGGTGTGCCTACCACCCCGGCCGGTGATGTGGTGTTCGAGGACAATGGCGCGACCATCGCCACCGTTGTCGCCTCGGGTGGCTCCGCCACCTACACGGTGACCAGCCCGGCGGCCGGCAGCCATTCCTACACCGCCTCGTTCGTCCCGGTCCCCGGTTCCGAGACGGGTGCCTACTCCAGCTCAGCCACGGTGGTGACCTCCTCCACCTCGGCCGCCGAGATGGCTACCTACTCGGCCCCGACGATCGGCACCTCGACGTCCCTGTCCGCCGGCAGCACCAGCATCAACTACGGCGCTTCGGATGCATTGACGGCCACGGTTACCGAGAACGACGCCCCGACGGACACTGGTGTGACCGGTTCGGTCCAGTTCTACGACGGGGCCAGCGCCCTCGGCTCGCCGGTGACCACGACCGTCTCCGCGGCGAATTGCCCCGCTGGGCAGCCGAGCGGAAGTGAGTGCGGCCAGGCCGTGCTGACCACGTCGTCGCTGCCGACCGGGACGGACAGCATCACCGCCACCTTCACACCGGGCAGCGCGGCCTACGGGCCGTCGACCTCGTCGGCGGTCACGGTCACGGTGGCGGCTCCTGCGGCCTGCTCGCTCACCGGCTCGTCCTGCACCGATATTCAGGGCATCACGGTCACGGTCAACCCGGGCACGATCACCATCACCACGCCGTACACCCCGGCCAGCCCGTTCGTGCTCCCGGCGATGCAGCTGAGCTCCGACGGCACCTACCTGCAGAGCTCGGCGACCTTCCCGCCGGCTAGCAACCCGGGCACGCAGCAGATCGTGGTGACCAGCCAGTTGGCCCCGGCGTACGCCTGGACCCTGTCGGTCTCAGGCACCGCCCTGAGCGACGGTACCGGCGGGACGATTCCCTCGTCCGGCCTCGGCCTGACCAACGGCGCCCTGCTCAACCCGGGCCCCGGAGCCGGCACCTACCCCGGCGCCGTCACCTTCACCAACGTCCCGGCCCACAACCCGAGCCCGGTGGACACCGACACCAACAGCGGCCTGACGGCCACCCCGCAGACGTTCGCCCACAGCACGGCGGCGGACGGCACGGCGGTGATGGACGGGACCCTGACCCTGCTGGCTTCCACCGCCACCCCGGCTGGGACCTACACCGGCACCATCACCTTCACCATCTCCTAAGGGACCACGAAGGTTGACCAAGGGCGGTCTTGGACCGCACCTGAGCAGCAAACTTGAAGGAGCGGGACGAGTGAAAACTCGTCCCGCTCCTGCTGTTACCGGCGTTACATCAGGTGGTACTGTGGGGGCCGCCTGAGACCGAAATACGATCTGAGAGTTGCGGTGACTGACCTTCAACGGCGACCAAAATCAGGCCTAGGATCTTTGGTCCTTTACCGGTGGCTCCGACTGACAGCATTGATGGTTGTCGGCCTGATAGCGATGTCCGGAATTTTGGGTATTACCCCGGCGTCGGCCGGGTACAAGTCGGACCCCGGCAAGTCCGCTGCATCGGCCGTCAAGAAGCACGTCGCCGTGTTCGGTACCCAGACCGCCACCGCCACCGCTCCCGACAGCCGGGGCTACTTCAGCTTCGGCGCCACCCCCGGCGGTCAGGTCGAAGACCACATCGCCATCAAGAACTTCTCGACCTTCGCGCTCCAACTTCTCATTCACGGTACGGACGGCGTCAACACCCCCCAGGGAGGCTTTGCCCTGCTCCCTCCCAACCAGCCGGCGACCGGTCTGGGGCTATGGATATACCTGCCCCGCAACGACATCACCCTCATCGTTCCGGCTCGCAGCACGGACATCATCCCGTTCCTGGTCAGGGTTCCCTCCAATGCCTCACCGGGCGACCACGTCGGCGGGATCACGGCCACGTTGGAGTCTTTTATCACCAACTCCAGCGGGCAGCACATCCGGCTGCTGCAGAGCGTCGGGACCCGGATATTCGTGAGGATCAGTGGCCCGCTCCACCCGAAGCTGGCCGTCCAGGACCTGACGGTTCGCTACTCCGACCCGATCGATCCGCTCTCCGATGGGCGGGCGGTGCTCACGTACAAGGTCAGCAACGTCGGCAATGTCGCCCTCGGTGGCCTACCGACCGCCTCCGTGTCGGGGCTGCTGGGAAGCAGGAGCAGTGCGTCACACCTACCCGAGATCCAGCTGCTGCTCCCCGGCTTCTCGGTCCACGAGACAGCCGTGGTCACTGGCGTGTACCCGGAGCTGCGCGAATCGGCCCATGTGAAAGTGACCCGCCTGATCATCCCCGGCTCGGTGCAGCCGGCGAGCGGGCCATTCGGGGCGAAGGAATCCTTCTGGGCGATCCCCTGGGTGCTCCTCGGCATCGTCCTCGCCATCCTGGTCGTCCTCGCCTACCTCATCTGGCGGAGGCGCCGCCGTAAGCGGCGGCCACCCTCGCCCGGTACCCCCACCGGCAAGTCCGCCTCCGAGGCCCCCAACGAGAGCCCCGACGTGCCGGCCAAGTCCGAGCCCGTAGAGGTCCCGGCCGCGGCCGACCGGGCCGAATCGAATTAGGAGCTACGACAGAATGAAGTCGACCAGATCGGTCCTGGCGGGTCTGAGCGTCGGTCTGCTGGCGTCCCTCTGCCCGCTGGCTACGAGCGCGCGGGCGTCGGCCGCCAGTGTGCCGTTCACTGATCCCAATGTCACCGGCACCCTCACCTTGTGCAATCAAAAGGGCCAGTCGGTGACCTCCGGGAGCCTGTATGACATACCGTTCATCTGGAAGGTCATCTCCTCCTCGCCGGCGCCGTCGGGCTACAAGGAGGCCTACCTGGCGGTGGCCCAACCAATCGAGCACGTCGACCCGTCGGGGTGGTTCTCGTATCAGATGACGTCATCGACCGTCTTCACCAACTCGAACCACCCGGTGTCGCAGCTGACCTACGCCGACCAGCCACTCCTCCAACCGTATCTGCAGTACCCGCCCTACTGGGAGGGTTACTACCAGCTCAGGATGTTCTTCACCTCACCCCAGCAGTCACCCTGGACGACCAGCTATCCGGCCGCGGTCATCCAGGTGAGCGGGTCGAGCTGGACGCTGATCCAGGGTGGCGGCGGATCATGCCGCGCCGGATCCGGAGTGTCGGTGGAGGCCGACCGCTTCCCCACGTCCGAGTTGGACACGCCCCGGACCGTACCCCTGGCCGTACAGCGGACCCTGCCGACCGTGCCCGGCGTACCAACCACTTCCGCGCCACGCGTCACCCCGACCACCGGCGCCGGTTCGAGCTCGTCTCCCAGTAGCTCGTCCGGGTCCGGGTCGGGGGTGGCTGCGCCGGCAACGTCGGGCAAGTCCTCCGGCTCGGGTGGAGGAGACGGCGCTCTCGTGGGGCTCCTGATCGGTGTCGTGGCCGTGATACTCGCCGGCGGCGGCACGATATGGTTCCGGCGAAGGAGCCGATCTCGGATCACGGCAGAACCGAGTTAGAAGTGTTTCGACCTCCGCATTGCGAGAAATACTAGAGTAAAGATTTGGACCTGCTGCCGCAATTACTTGCGGTTTCAGCCCCGGCAAGGTCGTTTGTCCGGCCCCGAACATAAGGAAGCTTGAAACGTGCGCTTGATTCCCCGGCTAGGTACAAAATGTGCCGCAGTAACTGCAGCTGTCGCCCTCATGGCGTTCGCTTCACCGTTGCTCGCCGGTGTGAGCTTCGCCGCCAACGGCGGTGTGCCTCCGTGGGAGCCGGACGCCAACGCCGGCTCTCCCTACGGCAACGTCCAGCTGTTCAACGCCAACGGCGTCGTGATCACCTCTGGCTCGGTGTCCAGCCAGGCCTTCGCCTACGCCGCCGCCACCACGGCTCCCGACTCCGGGTCNNACCAAGGCGACCGTGTACTGGCGCGACCCGCAATCAGGCGCCTCCAACCCGCCGGCGACCTGGTCCGGTCCACAGGAGAGCTTCACCACCCCCTTCACCCCGCCGCCGGGGGGGACCCCGGCCACTCTCGTCGCTGACGCAGCCAGCGAGCCCGTCGCCCTGATGTACTCGACCGCCACGGTCAGCAGCTGGCTGACCAGCACCACGCCGAGTCTGACCGCGGGCTTCGCCAACACCATCCAGGTGATCCTGCAGGACACTGCGATCAACGGGGACCCGAACCTCTACTGGTCGACCGATATCGCCTACAACACGGGCGCCTCGGCCATCAGCGTCGACGGCATCAACGTCCCGGCCGACAGCTGGGTCCAGCTCTTCCCGCTGCAGAGCACGCCGGCGACCCCGACCCTGACGCTCAGCCAGACCGGCACGGTCAACACCGGCACGCCGGAGCAGCTGACGGCTTCCGGTCTGCCCACCACCCCGGCCGGTGATGTGGTGTTCGAGGACAATGGCACGGTCGTCGCCACTGTGGCCGCCTCGGCTGGCTCCGCTACCTACACGGTGACCAGTCCGACCGTCGGCAGCCACTCCTACACCGCCTCGTTCGTCCCGGTCCCGGGCTCCGAGACGGGCGCCTACTCCGGCTCGGCCACCGTGGTGACCTCCTCCACCTCGACCGCCCATACGGTCACCTACCAGGCCGCGTCGATCTCGACCTCGACGACCCTGACGGACAGCGCCCCCAGCATCAACGTCGGCGGGTCGGAAACCTTGACCGCCTCGGTGACCGAGAGCGACGCGCCGGTCACTGCCGGTCTGGCCGGTTCGGTGCAGTTCTACGACGGGACCAATCCCCTCGGTTCGCCGGTGACCACCACGGTCAGCGGCAGCACCGGCACGGCCACTCTGACCACGACGAGCCTGCCGGCCGGGACGGACAGCATCACCGCCAAGTTCACCCCGACCGACACAGACTATGCCAGCTCGACCTCCTCCGCGAAGACGGTCACTGTCACGGCCATCGCCACCACGACGGCTCTGACGGACAGCGCGAGTAGCATCACCTACGGCCAGTCCGAGACATTCACCGCCTCGGTGACCGAGAGCGACGCCCCGGTCACTACCGGTCTGGCCGGTTCGGTCCAGTTCTACGACGGGACCAGTCCTCTCGGCTCGCCGGTGACCACCACTGTCAGCGGCCACACCGGCACGGCCGCCCTCACCACGACGACCCTGCCGGCCGGGACGGACAGCATCACCGCCAAGTTCACCCCGACCGACCCCAATTATGCGAGTTCGACCTCCTCGTCGACCACGGTCACCGTCGGCCCCGACGGCACAACCACGACCGTCACCTCGTCGTCCCCAACGGTGCAGATCGGCCACCCGGTGACCTACACGGCGACTGTCGCCGCCAACAGCCCGGGGTCGGGCACGCCTACTTCGGGCACCGTGGCCTTCTTCGCTGACACCAGCCCTGTCGCGACCTGCCCGGCGCAGCCGGTATCGGCCGGCCAGGCCACTTGCCAGCAGACCTACAGCACGGGCGGTATCCAGTCCATCACGGCCGAGTACTCCGGCAACAGCGACTATTCCGGCTCGACCTCGATGGCGTTCACCGAGACGGTGATCACCGCCGCCCCCCCAAGCGCCCCGACGGCGCTGGCCGCGACCACGACCGGAGCCGGCGATGGCCGGGTCGACCTCACGTGGGATGTGCCGTCCTCCAGCGGTACCAGTCCGATCACTGGCTACGACGTCTTCGTCAGCACCACATCAGGAAGTTGGTCGTCCATCCCGGCCAACTCGAGCCTCATCACCGGGACATCCTGGCCGGTCAACGGGCTGACGGACGGCACGACCTACTACTTCGTGGTCGAAGCGGTCAACGTCGTCGGGAGCTCGGCCGCCTCCAACGAGGTGTCCGCCATCCCTCGGGCCGGGCTGCTGCTTGCCGGAAACAACGGCGGTGTCTACGCCTTCGGGTCTGCCGGCTTCTACGGTTCTCTCGGCAATATCCACCTGGCGGCGCCCATCGTCGGCTACGCCCAGACCCCAAACGGGATGGGTTACTGGCTGGTGGGTAGCGACGGCGGCGTGTTCACC
>PMHH01000027.1 GCA_003156595.1 Acidimicrobiaceae bacterium | reverse complement strand
TGCGAGACCGGGCTGTCGGCCATAGGAGCGGGGGCGTCGCAGATCAATCTGTCCGCGGCGGCTTCCCCTTTTATCTCGAACCTGGACAACCAGTGCGGCCAGATCGAGCAGGAGGGTGACAACTACCTGCAGCAGGCCATCACCCAGAGCTACCAGGCGAATGGGCTCAACACCCTGGCCAACCCGATCATCGCGGACATGGCCTCCGCCCTGGTATTGGAGGGCACCAACTACGGCACCTCGATGGCCCCGTTCGGCCCCACCGTCACCGGACTCGGCGGGACAGTCGCATTCTTCGAGGGCACCTGAGTCAGTCAGCCAGAGAAGTTCGAGTTCAAGGTATTTCGAGTTCAAGGTATTTCGACAGGAGGGAATCCGTTGGAGATCACCAAGTGGCTGCGACTGCAGTGGGATCGGGTGGGTGCGTGGTTGTTTGTGGTTGCGGGTGGCATCGCCCTGATCGTTGGTTGGGTCGGAGTGAGCGGGACGGCGTACCCGGCGGACCAGCTGCCTTACATCTTGTCGGGTGGGGTGGCGGGCGTGTTCCTGCTCGGGGTGGGAGCCATGCTGTGGCTGTCAGCTGACCTGCGCGATGAGTGGCGAAAGCTTGACGCCATCGAGAAGAACATGCGGCACGGGGTGCAACCTCAATACAACAGCGCGTACTACCAGGAGGTCCAGCCAACCGGCCCGATGATGTACGACCCCTACTACGGCCAGGGTCCTGGATCCGCGCCGGCTGGTGTCCCCGGCTATCCCCCGCCGGGCTGGGTGCCGGCCGGGTATGCGCCTGCGTATTTCGCTCCTCAAGGGCCGGTCGAAGATCCAGCTCCGGTCCCTGATGAGGCGTTCCAGCCGGCTAGTGAGCGACCGAAGGCGGCCCGGGCTGCGGCGAGCGCGGTTCGTCGATCTACGGCCAGCACGACCACGGCGCGGCGGCGGACCCCGAGTCCGGCCGCCAGCAAGGCTTCCAATGGCAGCAAGGATTCCAACGGCAAGGGCGCCAGTCGATGAGCATGGCCGACCAGTACGTCGGTGCCCCGCCAGCGCCGCAAGGATTTTTGGGCAGACCCTTGTGGCACCAGGGGGACTTGCTGCGCTGGGGCCTCGTCGTAGGCGTGGCCTTGGTCATGTGCATCGTCGGCTGGTACCTGGCGTCAGAGGACGCCACCATGGGAAAGCAGATCGGGCCGGCCAACCTGGCGGTCGGAGGGTTGATCGTGGCCGGTGTCGGCCATGTGAGTTGGCTGTTGTCGGGCCGTCGAGCCGTCGGTGAGCGTCGCCGGGTATTGCTGGGTGAACCTGCGGCCGCGACCGTGTCCGTCTCCGAGGACGTCGACGTGACTCGGGAGATGTCGGTCCCAGGTGGCGCGGACGACCTGATCGCCGGCGAAGGTTTGCGGTACTACCACCGAGCCGATTGCACGTTGGCCGGCTCTCGCGATTGGCCGAGTGCCGGTCGGGGCGAGATGGAGGCCGCCGGCAGGCAGCCGTGTGGGGTGTGCCGTCCGTGAACGATCTCGGACCGGTCATCGTTACGGGCATATCCGACGGGGCGGTGTACGCCATCTGCGCGCTCGGGCTGGTCCTCACCTACAAGACGTCGGGAGTATTCAACTTTGCGCACGGTGCCGTGGCGGCGGCGTCGGCGTACGTCTTCTACCAGTTCCGCGATCGCGACCATATGCCGTGGGGTTTGGCGGCTGTTCTGGCTTTGCTCGTGGTCGGGGTGATCGGCGGACTTTTGCTCGAACGGATGTCGTACGCCCTGGCGGAGGCCCCGACTGTAATGCGGGTGGTGGCGACGGTCGGATTGCTCGTGGGTCTCGACTCGCTGCTGACCGCTATCTACGGTGCATCGACTATCGCATTCAAGAACTTCCTGCCTCAATCACCCACCCGGGTAGGCGGGGTCAACATCGCCGCTTCTGACTTCATCACGTTGGCCTTGGCGATCGTGGCCACTGTGGGGCTATACCTGTTCTTCAAGCGGTCCCGGTTGGGAGTGGCGATGCAGGCGGTCGTGGACGACCCTGACCTGTTGAGCATGCAGGGGATCAGCCCGGTGGTCGTGCGCCGCCTGGCGTGGACCATCGGGTCGTGTTTTGCATCCGTGTCGGGAATGCTGTTGGCTCCGGAGATCGGCATCAATGTCAGCTATCTCATCTTGCTGATCATTGTCGCTTACGGGGCTGCCGCCATCGGCCTGTTCTCCAACCTGCCCCTGACCTTCGCGGGTGGCATCATCATCGGTGTCGGCATCAACGTGTTGGGCCAGGAGCTGTCGGGTTCGCACAGCATCGCCATTTTGTCGCTGGCGCCCAACCTGCCGTTCTTGGTCCTCTTCGCGGTCATGCTGTTCGTGCCGTCGCGGCTGCTGATCGAGCAGGGCGTCCGCCGGGTCCGGAGATTGCGACCCATGCCGACCTTCAAGCCCCAGACCGTCGGGGTGTCGATGGCCTGCTTCGCGTTGCTGGCCATCATCGTCCCTTTGGTCGCTCCCGCCTACGACATCAACGATTACACGGCTGGCTTGGCGTTCGCGGTGCTGTTCATGTCCCTGGCCTTGCTGACCTGGACCTCAGGGCAGATCTCGCTGTGCCAGATGGCCTTCGCCGCGGTGGGGGCGTCGACGTTCGGTCATGCCCTAGCCGCCGGCTTCCCATGGTTGCTGGCTTTGCTCGTCGCCGGCCTGATAGCGATGCCGATGGGAGCGCTCGTGGCGATCCCCGCGATCCGCCTCTCAGGAATCTACCTGGCCATCGCCACCTTCGGCTTCGGGATCCTGGTCGAGCGTCTGTTCTTCACCAGCTTCCTGATGTTTGGGAACCAGTACGCCATCAGGACGCCCCGGCCGCACCTGTTGGGACTCAATCTGACAGGAGACAAGGGTTACTACTACGTGACTCTGTCGCTTACGGCACTGTGCTGTGTCCTGGTGTTGCTGGTGCGACGCAGCCGCCTCGGCCGGCTGCTACGGGGATTGGCCGACTCACCTACCGCCCTCGCCGCCCATGGTGCCAACACCACCATCACCCGGGTGTTCGTGTTCTGCATCTCCGCGTTTCTAGCTGGGATCGGCGGGGCCCTTCTGGCCGGCGTGACCCAATCGGGCAGTGAAGCTACCTACGACTTCAGCGTGTCGCTGGCGATGATCGCGGTGTTGGCATTCTGCTGGCGACTGCCGATCCTGTCTCCTTTCATCGCTGCATTCCTCTACCAGGTGCTCCAGGTGTATCCGTTCTTCCGGGACGCCACGGTGCTCAAATACGACGGAGTCGCGTTCGGAATCTTGGCCATCGGGGTCGCCGTCTGGCCCGGGCTGGGCTCGATCCGCTCCTCTGGGCGGGCTCAGGAGCGGGATCAGCGAGGCAGTCCGGTCCTCGCCCGGAGCGCACCCGTGCATCGGGAGAAGGTTTTGACATGAACGTCGCCATGCCTGACCTGACCGTTGACCGCGTGACGGTGCGCTTCGGCGGACTGGTGGCCGTCGACGACGTATCACTGCATGCGCCCGCCGGCACGATCACCGGCCTGATCGGACCCAACGGTGCCGGTAAGACGACGACGTTCAATGCCTGCACGGGTCTGGTCAGCGCCAGCTCTGGCAGCGTTCGGCTAGGAGAGGAGTCACTAAATCACCGCGGTCCCGCGACGCGGGCCAGCCGCGGGTTGGGCCGGACGTTCCAACGCATGGAGCTGTTCGACAGTATGACGGTCAAAGAGAACGTCGCTTTGGGGCCAGAATCGCTTTTCTCCAGCCGGCACCCCTGGGGCCAGCTCTTCTCCCCCCGTCGCGAAACTCGGAACATCGAAGAACGGGCTCGGGCGGCGATGGAGCTGTGCGAGATAGCCGAACTGTCCCGGCGCATTGCAGGCGATCTGTCGACCGGACAGCGACGGCTGGTGGAGCTGGCCCGAGCTGTCGCCAGCCCGTTCCGCTTCCTGCTTCTCGATGAGCCTTCATCCGGCCTTGACGTGCACGAGACCGAGCGTTTTGGTGAGATCCTGGTCGCCTTCGTCGCCGAGACCGGCATGGGGATCCTCTTGGTCGAGCACGACATGTCTTTGGTATCGAGCGTGTGCTCCACCATCTACGTGCTCGACTTCGGGCGGCTCATCTTCTACGGCTCAACCGCGGAAACCCTGGCGAGCGATGTCGTGCAGGCGGCGTACCTCGGCAGTGAGGGAACAGGTGGCGACCACGCCCACGTAGCCGGGAGTGCCCATGCTTGAGTTGCGAAACATCACGGCCGGTTACGACACCGGGACCGTCTTGCACGACGTGACCCTGGTGGTACCCGACAATGCAGTCGTGGCCCTGCTGGGCCCCAACGGCGCAGGCAAGACAACGCTCCTTCGGGTGGCCTCCGGCTTGTTGCGCTCCAGAAGTGGCCAAATGATCCTGGACGGAGTCGACGTGACCGGTCAGCAGCCGTTCCAACTGGCCCGGCGAGGAGTGTGCCACGTCCCCGAGGGACGTGGCGTGTTCGCGGCCCTCAGTGTGGCTGACAACCTTCGCCTACAAGCATCGGCGAGGGTGGACCGCGCCGCGGTGGACGAGGCGGCCAGCGTCTTTCCCCGCCTGGGCGAGCGACGGTCGCAGCGCGCTGGCACATTGAGCGGGGGAGAACAGCAGATGCTCGCCTTGAGCCACGCCTACGTCGGAGACCCCTCCTATGTCCTGCTCGACGAGGTGTCGATGGGTCTGGCCCCTAAGATCATCGACGAGATATTCGACTACCTCCGCCAACTAGCCGGCCAGGGGATCTCACAGTTGTTGGTCGAGCAGTACGTGAGCCGAGCACTGGAGCTGGCGGACTACGTGTACATCCTCAACCGCGGCCGCATCACCTTTGCCGGCGAGCCTCAGGAGATCAGCAGCGAGACCGTCCTCAGGTCCTACCTCGGAGCGCTGGCATCGTGACCCATTCGCGAGTTGGTCACTTGGCTGCCGCATTTCTGTTCGTTGCGGCCAGCGCCGCCGTGGGGGCCATAAGCGGCGCAGGCCCCGTCAGCGCGCAGCCCCAAGCCGCTAACCCCAACAACTTCAACCTCAGTGCAGAGGGCGACGGTATGTGGATCGAGGTAGACGACAACTCGCTGCCTCTCACCTCGTCGGTCTCCGCCAGCCCCTACAGCGCCGAGGCGGCGGTCAACAGCATCGACGAGAGCACGGCTCTGGCCGGGGTGCCCTATCTCGGCAGCTTCATATCCTCGCTCCCCGGCCTCGTCGACGGTCTGGGCTCGGGGCAAATACCGTCAGTGCCTCCCGCGCCCGGGTATGTACAGACCAGCTACCCGACCCAGAACACCGCCGACGAGAGCAACGGACCGTACATCTTGACGGCGAACAGTTCGCAGTACTCCTCCAGCGCCGAAGCCGGATTCGGCGTGTCCGCCAACAATACCGGCCAACCCCAGGTGTCTGCGAGCGCCATCGCCACCGCCAACTCCGACGGCAGCGTGACGGTGACCGCGTCGGCGGGATCGGACTTTCTCAACGTCGGTCCGATCGACATCGGCGACGTGACCTCGACCGAGACCATGACCGAGCAAGGTTCTCAGGCACCCACCCTGTCCGGTACCACCGATCTGGGCACCGCCACCGTGGCGGGGATCAAGGTGGGCTTCGATCAGAACGGGCTCGAGGTCCTGGGGGACACCCTGCCACTCCTGGGGTCGCTGACCGCTCTCAGCAACGTGGTGGACTCCGCCTTGTCCGCCGCTGGTATCACCGTCCAGACCCTGCCGTCTATCACTACCGACGTACCGGGGACCAACACCATCGAGTCGTATACCTCCGGCGGGCTCGAAGTGCAACAGAGCAGCAACGTCCCAACCCAGGGGAAAGTCACCGTGAGCTACATCCTCGGGCGGGTGACCCTGATCGCGACCGACACGACTGTCCCATCAGTCCCCACCTCTTCCGTCGTCGGATCGACCCCGACAACCACCTCAGGGATCACCCCGGCCGCCAGCCAGACCGGGACCGGCTCCNNAGCCCCGCCACGGTACCGACCTCGTCGGGGCCCTCGGAGACCAGTCCGGTGACACCCGCGACCGGGACCCCCGCCACCACTCCCACCTCGCCAGATCTGGCGGCCCCGACCGCAACACCTTCCAGCCCGACCCCACAAGCGGTGGGCCAGCCAACCCGGACCGCCGCCACCGGGCCGTCAGCGGACAGCTTCTACCTGGTACTCGTCGCTGCCGCTCTCGCCGCCCTCGGCGGGTCACAGGTCCTCCGCCTCCTGGGAGTGCGCCTCCACCTCAACCAGCGCTCCATTGGGCCCTCCCGACGGTTGTCCGTCTAACCCTCGGCGATCAAGAACTTGCGACCTTCCGCAACCGCAACGGTGGCTGGCTGCCTCGTGATCGCTCTGACCCTGGCCGGTTGCGGAGACGGGGCGAAGACTGCGTCATCAACCGCAGTCGACCCCACAACCGCGACGAGTAGCAGCGGCGGAATCACGTTCCTCGGCCCACCTGCCACCTCGGCGTCGGCGACCACCGCCGGCCCCGGATCCGCCACCACCTCGCCGGGGTCGACTCCAGCCTCCCCCCTGACGACTGGTTCACAGGTCGTCCCAGCGATCACCCTCCCGGGTCCTTCCGGAAGTTCTCCTGCCGCGCCCACCACGGAACCACCGGTGACCATTGGTGACTCTCAAACCGAAGAAGTCCAGGCTGTCTACACGGTATTCCTGACCGATCTCGCCGGCCTGGACGATTATCTCAACCGGAGCTGGTTCGATGCCCTTCAGCAGGTCGCCACCCCGGGTCTGGTCGACGCCGCCCAGGAGGCCGTGGACGTCATAGGGCAGAGCCAGGATCATGCGGTCGGCACCCTGAGGGGTGACCACGAGAGCGTCACGATCACCGGCGCCACCACCGCCGCCATAGTCGGATGCCTCGACGAGAAGGACTGGTACCTGGTGAGCGACACCACCGGCGCACCCGATCCCGGTGTAACCCGCGGCTACTACGTCACGATCGCCAAGCTGCTCTACCAGCGGGGTCGTTGGTATGTCGACATCTGGCAGCCGACCAAAGGGGCCTGCCAGTGGTAGTCCCGCTGTTCGGCGGTGGTCAGCTTAAGCTTAGGTGCCTTCGAAGAACGCGACTGTCCCGCCCAGGCCAGTGACGGTGGGGCCGAACGGGG
>PMHH01000010.1:2376-2973 GCA_003156595.1 Acidimicrobiaceae bacterium | reverse complement strand
GCACTTCCTCACCTGCTTCATCAGCGACCCGGTCGGCATCGCCCTGCGGGACCGCATCGGGATCGACAACATCGCCTGGGAGGCCGACTACCCCCATTCGGACTCGATGTGGCCCAGTGCCCCCGAGGAGCTGGCCTCCGAGTTCGCCACCTATGGCGTGTCCGACCCTGACGTCGCCAAAATGACCCATGAGAACGCCATGCGCTGGTTCTCCTTCGACCCCTTCTCCCACATGGCCAAGGAGGAGGCGACGGTGGGCGCGCTACGACGCCAGGCGGTGGGTCACGACGTGTCGATCATGGCGCGCAGCACCCGTGGACGTACCGCGGACGAGAAGCTCGAGGGGTTCCGTTCCCGGGCTCGACGGGCCGTCGCCGCCGCCGGAACTTGAGGCACCGCCGGCCCGTCGGAGGACTGTCCCGCTAATGGCGAAGCGGCAGATGTCGTTGGTGGGCTTCATGCAGGCAGGGAGCACCACGGTCTACGCGGGATCGTGGCGCCACCCGGCCACCGCGCACGGGTTCCTGGACGCCAGCTACTACGCCAAGCTGGGTCGGACGCTCGAAGAGGGCTGTTTCGACATGATGTTCTTCGACG
>PMHH01000010.1:0-2313 GCA_003156595.1 Acidimicrobiaceae bacterium | reverse complement strand
CGGCGTGGAACGTCGTCACCTCGGTCAACGACAGCGAGGCCCAGAATTACGGTCTGGAGGAGCACCTCGACCACGATGCCCGCTACGACAGGGCCGATGAGTTCCTCGAAGTGGCGACGGGGTTGTGGGACACGTGGGAGGCNNAAGAAGGAATCGATCGCGGCGGCCGGGCGCGACCCCTCGTCGGTGAAGATGCTGCCGATGGCCTATACCGTCGTCGGTGAGTCCCGGGCCCACGCCGAGGAACGTGAAGACCTCTTCCTCCACTCGCTGGTCGATCCGAAAGCATCCCTTACCCTGCTCTCCGAGCTCATGAACTACGACTTCTCCGGGCTGGAGCTCAGCGACCCGATCACCGACGAGCTGATCGGGTCGGTCTCGGGCATCCGCGGTCTGGTGCAGAACCTCCGCACGCACATCGGCGGGGAGACCATCACGCTGGCCGATCTGGCCGGCCACCGGGCCACCTTGCTCCAGGGCCCGCGCTTCGTCGGCACGGGGACCGAGGTGGCCGACCAGATGGAGGAGTGGATGGAGGCCGACGCCTGTGACGGCTTCGTCATTGCGGCCACGCACGTCCCGGGCGCCTACGAAGATGTGGTCCGCCTCGTCGTCCCCGAGCTCCAACGTCGGGGCCGGTTCCGCGACCGCTACACCGGGGCCACGTTGCGCGACACCTTGGGCCTGGCCCGCCCGGACGCGACGCCGCATGGTTGAGTCGCCGGGTCCGCTCCATGGAGTCCGCGTCATCGATGCGGCGACGCTGGCCGCCGGCCCTCTCGTCACCACGGCGATGGGGGAGTTCGGGGCCGACGTCATCAAGGTGGAACAGCCCGGAGCGGGTGACCCGATGCGTACCTGGGGTGACCGCAAGGACGACATCGGTCTGGTGTGGAAGAGCATGGGCCGGAACAAGCGCTGCGTGACCCTGGACCTGCGCAGCGCCGACGGTCAGGAGCTCTTCCACCGTCTCCTCGACGTGAGCGACGTGCTGGTCATCAACAACCGGCCCAGCGCGCTGGCACGGTGGGGCATCGACTACGAGTCGGTGCACGACCGGCACCCCCACCTCGTCATGCTGCACATCACCGGGTTCGGTCGGGGTGGCCCGAAGAGCGACAGCCCGGGATTCGGCACGCTGGCCGAAGCGATGAGCGGGTTCGCCCACCTCACCGGTCAACCCGACGGGCCGCCGACGCTCCCCCCGTTCATGTTGGCGGACGGGGTGGCGGCCATGGCGGCGACGTACGCCGTGATGATGGCCCTCTATCACCGCGACGTGCACGGTGGAGGCGGACAGCTGGTCGACGTCAATCTCATCGAGCCCCTGGCGCGCCTCATCGAGTCCTCCACCCTGGCCTTCGATCAGCTCGGGACCGTCACCGGCCGCGTCGGCAACCGCCTCGATGCCAGTGCGCCCCGCAACGCCTACCGCACCGCGGACGACAAGTGGGTGGCCGTGTCGGGCGCCTCGCCGAACATCGCGGCACGGGTCTACCGGGCCATCGGCCGGCCCGAGCTGGCCGAGAATCCGGACTACATGGACCCCGTGCTCCGGCAGAAGCGGGCACTCGAGATCGACGAGCTCGTGGCCGACTGGATCGGCCGGCACACGCTCGAGGAGAGCATGGCGGTGTTCGAGGCGGCCTCGGTGGCCGCGGCGCCCATTTACGACGTCCGGCAGTTACGGGCCGATGAGCACCTGGTATCCCGGGGGACGTTCGTGCCGGTCGACGATCCCGACCTCGGACCGATGACCGTGCAGGCCCCGGTGGCGGTCCTGAGCGAGACGCCGGGGCACATCGCCCACCTCGGGCGCCACCTGGGCGCCGACAACGCCGAAGTGTTCGGTGACCTGCTCGACGTCGACCCCGATCGGCTCCCCACCCTCCGGGCGGCGGGCGGCATCTGACCGAAAGAGTGATGGAGGAAGCCGTGCGAGAACCCCGGGCCCGCCGGGCCGAGCTGGCCACACCGGCCAGCAGCGAGAAGATGTGCGAGAAGGCCTCGCGTTCGGGAGCCGACCTCGTCTTCCTCGACCTGGAGGACGCCTGCGCCCCCTCGGCGAAGGAATCGGCGCGCGGCATCGCCGTCGGCGCGCTGACGGGGTGCGATTGGGGTCGCACGGTCCGGGCGGTGCGGGTGAACGGACTGGATACGCCGTGGTGCCATGGCGACATCATCGAGGTCGTCACCGGTGCCCGGGAGTCGCTCGATGTGCTCATCGTGCCCAAGGCGCGCTCGGCCCGCGACGTCTGGTGGGTCGACGTGCTCCTCACCCAGTTGGAGGCGAAGCTCGGCCTGACCAAACGC
>PMHH01000064.1:58226-58351 GCA_003156595.1 Acidimicrobiaceae bacterium | reverse complement strand
GGCCCGAGGAATCCGGTGACCACACCGGGCGGGACCTCGAAGGTCAGATTGTCAACAGCCGTCGTAGCGCCGTAGCGCTTGGTCAGTGAATGTGCCGTGATCATCACCAGCCAAGGTAAGGTTTC
>PMHH01000064.1:56123-58185 GCA_003156595.1 Acidimicrobiaceae bacterium | reverse complement strand
GCGTCTGACCGCTGTCCAAGCGTTTGCGACGCGATCTCGAGTGCGGATCTCCAGTCGAGGGTGCCGCCAAGTGCCGTTGCCGCGGTGAACGCCTCCGGCCCGAGTCGTGCCTGGCAGGTGGCGACGGTGGCGTCATAGCGAGCCTGGTCGGCGACGCAAAGAGTCGGGCCGGTCCCCGCGACGAGATGGTCGACCGCCGCCAGCAGTTGGGCGGCTTCCGATTGGTGATGCAACTGGGCCGCTAGTTCGGAGCAGCCGACCAGGACGCCAGCGTCGCGCGTGTCTACGTCGCGAGCTATCACCAGCGAGAGGAGGTAGTCGTCCGCGGCTTCAGAGTGCTTTCCCTCCGCGGCGGCGACGGCCCCGAGACTCTTGCTCCATTGCGCTTCGAAGCGCCGCTCGCCCATGGCTGACGCGATGCTCATAGCTTCCTCGAGGTGGCCGCGTGCCTCCTGGAAGTGGCCCAAGGCCAGGGCGACATTGCCGAGGCCTCCGGCGCTCCTGCTCTCGTTGCGCCGATCCCCGATCTCGCGGACAACATTCAGGCTCTGCTGGTAGGTAGCGGCGGCGTTGGAGTAGTCGCCCAGATGGAACGCCACATTGCCGAGCTGAGCCAGACTGTATCCCTCGGTATGTCGGTCACCGGCCTCACGGGCGACGCCCAGTGCCAAGTAGAAGTGATCTCTAGCACCGGACGAGTCCCCGTTAGTGGCCATGGCCTCGCCCAGGTTGGCGAGACACATGCCTTCGATCCGCCTGTCGCCGATCGACCGGGCGATCGACAGCGCTTCCTCGTACCGGTGGCGGGACTTCTCGAAGTCTCCGCGCTTGGCGTCCTTATCAGCGATATTGCCCAGATGCATTGCCTCGAAACGGCGGTCGCCGACTTCGCGGGCGATAGCCAAGGCTTCCTCATAACAACTCTCGGCCTCGACCGAGTCGCCGAGGTAGGACNNGGGTTCCACCCAGGTTGCCGATCCACCGGCCCTCATATCGGCGATCCCCGGCCTCACGTACGGAGCGGATCGCCTCGCGGTAGAGCTCCGCTGCCAGGTCTACGCCTGGTACTACGACGACGGCTGGATCAATACCGAGCTCGGTAAGGGCGCGAAAGTGGCGGCCGACACCGAGTTGGCGTCCGTAGTGCAGCCCAACGGAAACGAGAACGTCTTCTACGTCGGCCCCGACGGCCAGGTGTACAACTGGCTCTACACCGATACCTGGACCAACTCCGCCCTCGATACCAACTCGGTCAGCGGTAAGGGCGAGCCGGCCGAGGCCGGAAGCGGCATGACGGCTCTCTACACGACTAGCCCCACGATAAACGTCTTCTACGCCGGCGCCAACGACGGGTACGTGGACAACTGGTGCGAGCACATTGTGTTCGAAGCGGGTGATCGCGCAGATCCGGTCGCCGGTGAGGGTCAGGACGAAGGGGCCGACCCCGTGACTGACGCCAGTTGAGTCACGCAAGGAGAACACTTAACTATAAATCCGATTGAAATAGTCAAGTATTGGCCTACCATAGTCGCCGTGACCGACATTCCTCGAAGGGCAGGCCCTGGGTCGCTCTATCGAAGGCGCCAGCCGCCGCCATCCCCCCCGGCGACGGCTGGCGCCCCCNNGCCTGGGCTCTGTCGATGTCAGCCTGGTCGACGGTCGAGAGGATGCGAGCCGGATTCCAAAGCCTACAAAAGCTATCGGAATAGTAAATTGGCGTCCGGGTCAAGTCAGTACCCACCCCCGTGACGTGTAGGTCGGAAAGGGAGGCAGACGATGACGGACTTGGACAGCCGACGCCCCGGGGTCGGCACTCGTGCCTGAGCCCCGACACCTCCATGTCGGCGTGGCCCTCGACGGCGCGGGCTGGCATCNNTGGACTTCCTCACCATCGAGGATGCCATGCGATTGCAATCCGACCACCCATACCATCCCGACCAGAGGACGGACCGGGTGAGAGGGCAGCTCGACTCGGTCCTGATCGCGTCGCGGATCGCTCCGGCCACTGGGAACATCGGTCTCATCCCGACGGTCGTGCTGACCCACACCGAGCCGTTCCACA
>PMHH01000064.1:40782-56056 GCA_003156595.1 Acidimicrobiaceae bacterium | reverse complement strand
GGGAGGACGACGCCGAGATCCGGGATGTAGCGACCGGGCGCTTCATCGACCGGGAGAAGCTCCACTACATCGACTTCTCTGGGCGCTGGTTCTCGGTCCGGGGCCCCTCGATCACGCCCCGGCCTCCGCAGGGGCAGCCGCTAGTCGCCGCTCTCGGCCACGCTTCCCGGCCCTACCAGTTGGTCGCCCGTTCGACCGACCTCGGATTCATCACTCCCACCGATCAGGTCTCGGCCGCCGCCATCGTCGAGGAGATCCGCNNGGTCTTCGCCGACATCGTGGTGTTCCTCGGCGACACGCCCCAGAAAGCCGGCGACCGAAAGGCCCGCCTCGATCAGTGGGCCGGTGTCAAGTACCGGTCCGACGCCTTCGTCTTCACGGGTACGGCCACCCAACTGGCCGACCTGATCGAGGACTGGGCGATTGTCGGGCTCTCCGGCTTCCGCCTGCGCCCGGGAACCCTGCCCCAGGACCTGATCCAGATCACTGGCCAGCTCACCCCCGAATTACAGAAGCGGGGAATCTTCCGCCAGGACTACGAGGAGCCAACCCTCCGGGGCCGGTTCGGACTCGATCGACCAGCCAACCGCTACGTCACGGCATGAAAGGTCCCGCCCTGTGTCCAAACCTCTGAAGCAGATACACCTCGCCGCCCACTTCCCGGGCGTCAACAACACCACCGTATGGAGCGACCCGGCGGCAGGCAGCCATATCGAGTTCGATTCCTTCACGCGCTTCGCCCAGATCGCCGAGCGCGGGAAATTCGACTTCCTGTTCCTGGCCGAGGGTCTGCGCCTGCGGGAGCAGAACGGCCTGATCTACGACCTTGACGTCGTGGGCCGCCCCGACACCTTCACCATCCTCGCGGCCCTAGCCGCCGTCACCGACCGGCTCGGGCTCACCGGCACCATCAACTCCACCTTCAACGAGCCCTACGAGGNNCGAGGTGGCCCGCCAGTTCGCCACCCTTGATCACCTCTCCGGCGGCCGGGCGGCCTGGAACGTGGTGACGTCATGGGATGCCTTCACCGGGGAGAACTTCCGTCGGGGCGGTTTCCTGGCCGAGGACGACCGCTACTCGCGAGCCCAGACGTTCCTGCAGACGACCTGGGAGCTCTTCGACTCCTGGCTGGGGGACGAGATCGTGGCCGACAAAGAGTCCGGGGTATTCCTGTCCCGGGCCGACGCGGGGCACTTCGAGCACCGGGACCGGCACTTCGACATCTCCGGGCAATTCAGCGTGCCACGTAGCCCCCAGGGGCGTCCGGTCATCTTCCAGGCCGGCGACTCGGACGCGGGGCGGGAGTTCGCCGCCGCGACCGCCGACGCCATCTTCTCCCGGCACAGCACCCTCGACGCCGGCCAGGCTTTCTACACCGACGTCAAGGGACGCCTCGCCCGTTTCGGCCGGCGCCCCGAGGATCTCCTGATCCTGCCCGCGGCTACCTTCGTGCTCGGCGACAGCGATGCCGAAGCCAAGGAACTGGCCCACCAAGTCCGGCTCCAGCAGGTCAGCGGTCAAACCGCCATCCGGTTCCTGGAGCAGCTCTGGAACCGCGACCTTTCTTCCTATGACCCCGACGGGCCTCTGCCCGAGGTGGACCCCGACACCGGTGAACACACCATCGCCAAGGGGCGGGCGAGCGTGCGCATGCACCGCGATCCGATCGCCACGGCCCGCGAGTGGAGGGAGAAGGCGGCGGCGAAGAAGCTCTCCATCCGGGAGCTGATCATCGAGGTCACCGGACGCCAGTCCTTCGTGGGTTCTCCAGGGACGGTGGCCGGGGCCATCAACGACTTGGTTCAGTCCGACGCAAGCGACGGATTCATCCTGGTCCCGCACATCACCCCCGGCGGGCTCGAACCCTTCGTCGACCGGGTGGTTCCCCTGCTGCAGGAGAGAGGTGTGTTCCGTAACGAGTACAGCGGGACCACCCTGCGTGACCACCTGGGTCTCGGACCGCCGAGGCAGGCGACGGCTAGACAGAGGGTGGCGTCTTGAGATCCCTGGCGATAACCCTGATCGTACGGATCCTCGTCGCCCAGATCTCCGGGAACGCGCGATGAGCGGCGTCCCGCTTTCCGTCCTCGACCTGGTTCCGGTGCCGTCCGGCTCCAGCGGCGGCGAGGCCCTGCGCAACAGCATCGACCTGGCCCGGTCCGCCGAGTCCTTCGGCTACCGCCGGTACTGGTTCGCCGAGCACCATCTCAACCCGGGAGTGGCAGGCACCTCCCCGGCCGTGGTGCTGGCCCTGGTGGCCGGCGCAACGTCCACCATCCGCCTCGGGTCCGGAGCGGTGCAGATGGGCCACCGCACCGCCCTTTCGACAGTCGAGGAATTCGGCCTGCTCGACGCCGCCTTCCCGTCGCGGTTCGATCTGGGCCTAGGCCGGTCCGGTGGCGGACCTCGAGAGCCGGCCCTGGTCGGAGCCTCCACCGCCGTGGTGGACGGTCGGACCGCCAACGGGCTGCGCATCCCCAGGCCGTTCTCCTTTGCGAAGTTGATCGGCTCGCCCCGCTTCGCGATGCAGAAGACGCTGCTGCTGCTTCCGGGAGCGAAGGCCCAGAACTACACCGAGCAAGTCGATGACGTGCTCGCCCTTATCGCCGGTACGTACCGGAGTGCCGACGGCGCCGAGGCGCACGTGGTCCCCGGGGAAGGGGCCGACATCGAGCTGTGGGTCATGGGGAGCAGCGGCGGGGAGAGTGCCCAGGTAGCCGGGGCCCGGGGCCTTCGCTTCGGTGCCAACTACCACGTGAGCCCGGCGACCGTGCTCGAAGCGGTCGAGGGTTACCGGTCCGCCTTCCAGCCGTCCGCGGATCTCGACCGTCCCTATGTCGCGGTGTCCGCCGACGTGGTCGTGGCCGATGACGAGGCCACCGCAGGTCGGCTGGCGTCGGGGTACGGGCAGTGGGTCCTCAGTATCCGTTCTGGATCAGGGGCCATCCCCTTCCCGACCCCCGAGGAAGCCGCGACCCACTCATGGACCGACGACGAATGGTCAGTCGTGGAGGACCGGGTAGCAACCCAGTTCGTGGGCACACCGGCCCAGGTCGCCGACCAGCTCGAGATCCTCCGGGACGCCGTCGACGCCGACGAACTGATCGTCACGACCATCACCCACGACCATCGCGACCGCGTACGGTCCTACCAGCTGCTTGCCGAGGAGTGGAGCAGCCGGTGACAGCAGAACGGCGCCTGAGCCACGAGGGTGGTCGATGAGTGTCGCGGTCGTGGTGGGCAACCCGAAACCGTCATCGAGAACCCTGGACGCCGCGACCCGTCTGGCCACCCGGCTGGGCGGAGAGGGACCGAACACGGTGCTCGACCTGGTGACTCTCGGCCCGGTCCTGTTGGGATGGGGCGACCCCGCGGTGACCGAAGCGGTGGAATCAGTGCGGGCGTCGACGGCGGTCGTGGTGGCCTCGCCGACCTACAAGGCCACCTACACCGGCCTGCTCAAGCTCTTCCTCGAACAGTTCCCTCGGGCGGGCTCAGCGGGGTGATCGCCTTCCCGCTGATGCTCGGCGGGGCCTGGAACCACGGCCTTGCCCCTGAAGTGTTCCTCAAGCCGGTGCTGGTCGAGCTGGGGGCCAACTGCCCAGTACGAGGTCTGTATCTCCTCGACTCTGACTACGAGACCCCCGATGGCTTGGAGGAGTGGGTGGAGGAGGCGCGGCGCTTTCTCTGACATGGTTGACAGAAAACCCCAACCCCACGACCTAATCAGCCGTGACAAGTGTCCTAGGTCAGGCCTGCGCAATCACCTCTCCGTGCGGGACGACGAAGGCGGCGCCTGCCTCCGCGGCCCAGGTGCGCCAGCCGGTGGCGACGGTGGCCAGTTCGTCTGTCGTAGCGATCCCGTAGTCGACGGCCTGTCTCGCGAACGATGACGCTACGGTTCGCTCCGCCCACAGCTCGGCCCACCAACTCACATCCGATGGAGTTGCGAACGTCCAGCGGGAAGCGGTGTAGGCGACCTCGTCAAAGCCAGCCTGTTGGGCCCAACGCGCCAGCCAGCGACCGGCGTTGGCGTCTGCGCCGTTACGGGCAGTGACCGCGAGATAGATCTCGAGCCACCGCTCCAGTGACCGACTCGCGGGCGACCAGGTCATCGCCGAGTAGTCGCTGTCCCGAGCGGCCACGATGCCGCCGGGTCGGGCCAAGCCGCGCATGGCAACGAGGGCATCAACCGGATCGCGCAGATGTTGGAGCACCTGATGGGCGTGCACCACGTCGAATGATGCCGGCGCCAAAGTGGTGGATCGAAAATCGCCAGTGAGGAACGTCACGTTGGGGGCGCCAGCCGTCCTCGCCGTGGCGGATGCCTCGGAGATCACCTGGGAGGACAGGTCGATCCCGACTACGGGTCCAGGGTCGACACGTCTGGCGAGGTCGATCGTCAAGCTGCCGGGGCCGCAGCCGACGTCGAGTAGGGCGAGACCGGGCCGGAGCCGGGGCAGAAGATACGCGGCCGAGTTGTCGGCCGTCCGCCAGCGGTGCGAACGCAGGACCGCCTCTTGGTGGCCGTGAGTGTACGTATCTGGGGGCGTTTCGGGACCGATACCAGGCGATCGTAGATGCGTCCGGTTGCGTCAGCGCCCCGGCATGACCGCCTCGATCAGCGCTGGACCCGGTTCGGTCAGGGATCGACGGAGGGCCGCGTCCAACTCCTCCAGAGTGGTGACCGACACGGCAGGGACCCCGAAGCCGCGGGCCAGGGCGACCACGTCGATGGTGGGCCGGTCCAGGTCGAGGAGAGCGGCAGCCGCCGGTCCGGGCGGGTCGGCGTCGACCCGGTGCATCTCGATCTGGAGGATGCCGTAGGCCCGGTTGCTGACCACGATGGTGGTCACGTCGAGACCCTCGCGGGCCTGGGTCCACAGGGCCTGGATGGTGTACATGGCGCTGCCGTCGGCCTCGACGCACACGACCCTTCGCTCCGGGCAGGCCACCGCGGCCCCGGTCGCCACCGGGAGTCCCTGGCCGATGGCCCCGCCGGTATGGCCGAGCCAGTCGTGAGGCGGCGCCCCAACCGTGCCCGCCGCCAGCCCCACGCCGGCGGTGATGGCCTCGTCGACCAGTACGGATCCCTCCGGGAGGCTGGCCCCGACCACGGCCCCGATTCCTTCGGCGCTGATCGGTCCGGCGCTGAACCCGCCGGCGCCTGCCGGCCGCCCTGGGGTGGGCCCCTCCCGGCCGGCGCCTGACGCGGCACCGGGTGCGACCCGCTCGCACACCGCGACCAACGCGCCGAGAACGTCCTCACTGGGCCCGGCCAGCAGATGGACCTGGCAGTCAGCAGGTACCAGGTCGCTGGGCCGGCCGGGGTAGGCGAAGAACGCCACCGGGGAGGCAGCTCCGGCCAGGACGAGATGGCGGGTCCCAGCGAGCTGGGCCTCGGCCCCCTCCGCGAAGTAACCGAGCTTGTCGAATGCGGGCCGGCCGGCGCCCCGCTCGATGCGAGCCGTGAAGGTCTCGGTCAGCACCCTGGCGCCGGTCGCGGCGCCGATACGGGAGGCCGCCACCAGGGCCGGCTCGCGAAGGGCGGGGCCGCCGAGCAGCAGCACCGCCGGCTCCTCTCCGCTGAGCGCGCCAGCCACCTCGGCCACCACCTCGTCGGCCACGCGGGCCGGCGGGCGGCAGTGACGAGGGGCCGCGACAGCCCCCTCCTTTCCCCAACTGACATCCGCCGGCAGGATCAGCGTGGCGACCTGGCCCCCGCCGGAGCGGGCCGCCGCGACCGCATCGGCGGTATCGAGACCGACGTCGCCGGGGCGGCTTGGCCGGCGCGCCCAGGCGGACACGGTGCGGGCCAGGGCGTCGATGTCCGACTCGAGAGGGGCGTCGAATCGCTTGTGGTAGGTGGCGTGGTCCCCGACGATGTTGACGATCGGGCTGCGGGCCCGGCGGGCGTTGTGCAGATTGGCCAGGCCGTTGGCCAGGCCGGGGCCGAGATGCAGGAGAGTGGCAGCCGGCCGCCCGAGCATCCGCCCGTATCCATCCGCGGATCCGGTGGCCACCCCTTCGAAGAGACACAGNNCACATCGTGACGTCGGATGCGGTGAGGGTGGCTGCGAGGGACTGGGCTCCGTTCATGGCTCATATGCTTGCCGAATGGCGCAGCTGCTGGTCGAGGGAGATGAGCTGGTGGTTGGCCTCACCCGGCCGGAGAAGTTTTGGGGCTTCCACGGCAACGTGCGGGTGCCGCTCGCCGCGGTGCGCAGCGTGAGCGTGCCGGAGTACCCCTTGCTGGCGTTGCGGGGCTGGCGCATGGCCGGCACCGGCATCCCCGGTCGGATCGTCCTCGGCACCCGCCGGCACGCCGACGGCTACGACTTCACCGCGGTACACGGGCAGCAGCGGGCGGTGCAGGTAGACCTCAACGGACCGCCCCGCTGGCAACGGCTCCTCGTGTCCGTACCGCCCGACGTCGACGTCGAGGCCGAAGCCGACCGGATTGCGGCCGCGGCCGGGATCGCCCGCTCCTAAGGCGCTGGCTACTGGCGTCCTGACACCCGGTGCCGACACCTTGGAGGGCCATTCGACGCACGTTGGTGCAATCGTTTACCCGATCGGGGGCGAGATCGCACCACGGTGGGGGTCGACGCCGTCGACGCCGCTGACCTCGTTGAGCCGGCGGCCCAAGTAGCGGCGCTCGGCATCGCTGCCGGCGAGTTCGATCGCTTCTCGGTAGGCGACGGCCGCCTCGGGGCGTCGGTCCAGCCGGCGCAACAGATCGGCCCGGGTGGCTACCAGCAAGTGGTAACGAGGCAATGTCCCTGATGCTTCCAGCGCGGCCAGACGGGCCAGACCGGCGGCCGGTCCCTCGGCCATGGCCACCGCCACGGCCAGGTTGAGCTCCACCACTGGTGAGGGAGCCATGCTCGCCAGCCCCCGGTAGAGCGCGGCGATTTCCGCCCAGTCGGTCTCCCCTGGCGTGGGGGCGTTGGCGTGGCAGGCGGCGATGGCGGCCTGCACCTGGTACGGGCCTGGCCGCCGGCGACGGAGGGCCAGGCCGAGCCGGGCCAGACCCTCGACGATGGATTCCTGGTCCCAGCGGGATCGGTCCTGTTGCTCCAATGGCACCAGGTCGCCTGCCGGGTCGATCCGTGCGGCGCGGCGAGACTCATGGAGCAGCATGAGCGCGAGCAGGCCCAGCGCCTCGGGCTCATCGGGCATCAGCTCGGCCGTAGTGCGGGCCAGCCGGATGGCCTCGACGCACAGCCCGCCGCGAACCAGTTCAGGGCCCGCCGTGGCCGAGTATCCCTCGTTGAACAGCAGGTACAAGACCGCCAGTACGGCTCCGGTCCGTTCCAGGAGCAAGTGGGCCGGCGGGATCCGGAAAGGGATGCCAGCATGGCGGATCTTGCGCTTGGCCCGGACCAGCCGCTGGGCCATGGTGGCCTCTGGTACGAGAAACGCCCGGGCGATCTCAGTGGTCGTCAGCCCGGCGAGGGTACGCAAAGTGAGGGCGACCTGCGCTTCGAGCGACAGCGCCGGGTGACAACACGTAAACATCAGCCGCAGGCGGTCGTCCCCGATGCCGCTGGGGTCNNTCGCGGCCACTTTCGCGGGCACCCTCGCCGGCACCGGCCCATCCGCCCAGCTCGTCGCCGGTCGAGCTCATGGCCACCTCCTCGAGCTTGGTTGCTCCGACGGCGGCCCGGCGCATCCGGTCGACAGCTCGGTTTCGGGCTGCGGTGGTGAGCCAGGCGCCGGGCCGGCGGGGGATGCCCTGGCGGGGCCAGCTGGCCAGCGCCGAGGCGAAAGCGTCTTGGGCGCACTCCTCGGCCGCGTCCCAATCTCCTGTCAGGCGGATGAGCGTCGCCACGATCCGGCCCCATTCGTCCCGGAAGGCAGTGGCAACGGCGGCCTGGACATCGGCCGGGGACGCGGCCGCAGACGCGCCCGCGTCTACATCTCCCAGATCGGCCTCACTTCGATCGAACCGCCGGCCGCGCCCGGAATCTTGGCCGCGATCTCGATGGCCTGGTCAAGATCCTTGCAGTCGACGAGAAAGTACCCGCCGATCTGCTCCTTGGTCTCGGCAAAGGGCCCATCGGAGGTGAGCGTCTCGCCCTCACGGACCCGCACCGTGGTGGCGTCGCTGGTGGGGTGGAGACGCTCGCCGCCCTGCAACAGGCCCCGGCTGCCCATCTCCTCCATCCATTCACCGTACTTGGCGGTCATGGCCGCCCCTTCCTCCTCGCTGACACCGGCAATGGCGTTCTCGTCGCCACAGATCAGTAGCAGGTAGCGCATCGGGCTCCTCCTTGTTTGTTGTCCTTGGTAGCACTTCAGTAAGGACGACGAACGCAAGTCGTCAGATCGACAGGTGAAAGGCCCTCAGCGGCCGGCTTTCACCTTCCGCCCGCCCCGGCGTAGGCGTAGTCACTGGTCTCGGCCAGCTCGGCGGCCCGGTGCATCAGATCGAGCACCATCGGGCCGAACGCCTGCAGCTTCGGGTCGTCCCCAGCTCGCTGGAAACCCTGCTCGAGCACGATGGCCAGCTTCCAGCGGGCCAGGACCAGGTAGTAGTCCAGGTCGTCCACCTGGCGACCGGAGGCACTGGCGTAGTAGCTGGCGAGGTCGGCCCGCCCGGGCATGCCGGTGACGTCGACGTAGCCAATGTCGCTCTTCTCGCTCGTGTCCTCGGGCCATCCCTGGAGCACCCATCCCAGGTCGAGCTTGGGGTCACCGACGGTACCCATCTCCCAGTCGACGATGGCGGCCAGCTGCGCCGGTGCGCCGTGGCGGTACATGACATTGGCAAACTGGTAGTCCCCGTGCATGATCCCGGGGACGTAGTCGAGGGGACGATGGGTGGCGAGCCAGCGGGACGCCTCCTCTAGTCCCGGAAGCTCTCGGCCCTTTATGCGGTCGAGGAACCGGGTCCAGCGCTCGACCTGGCGGTCGTGGAAGCCGTCAGGGCGACCCAGGTCATCAAGGCCCCGGGCCTGCCAGTCCACCCGGGCCAGGCGGGCCAAGCCATCGACGAGCTGCACCGCCAGGCCGCCACGGGCGCTGGCGTCCGTGTCGAACGGCGCCGGCCAGCCGGGCGTGTTCATCGGCGACCAGCCATCCACGAAACCCATCAGATAGAAGGGCCGTCCCAGCACATCGGGATCGGTGCATACCGCGATGGCTTCGGTGTGGGGCACATCCGTGCCGTTCAAGGCCCGGATGATCCGCCACTCGCGGAGGATCCCGCCGTCGCGATCCGCGGGAGCCGACGCCGGCGGCCGCCGCAGCGCACAGTGGAAATCTCCCCGGCGGACCTCGAAGATCTCGTTCTGGCTGCCTCCGGAGATGTACTCCAGCTCGGCCGGAAGATGTGTCCCGGGCAGCTCTTGGGCATCCATCCACCGGCCGAGGACCGCCCCGTTCAAGCTCGGCGCCGTCTGAGCCTCCACACCGCGACTCTAGGCCGGGACTCACGCTGGAGGACCTCAGCTACGAGCCAAGGTAAAGCGGTCGATCTCGGTGCCGCCCTCGTTGAGGCCCCGGACCAGAAGCGTCGTGGGACCGCCAAACCGGGGCGGGGTGACCTGGACGACCAGAAGGCAGTAGCCCGTGTAACGAACCTGGGACCAGGTGACGGTCTCGGGCACCTCGGTACCGCCGGCCTCGTTGACATAGGCGCTCACCGAGGCCACGTTGTCGATGTCGCCCTCATAGCTGTCCGGCGCGCTGAACTGGTACAGGCTCTTCCCGGCGCCGCCGGCGCAGACGTAGGTGGTCCCCTGGGTCACCGGCTCGATGGTGGATCCGATCGGCGCCGTCGTCGTCGGCTTACCGGCCCGGATCGGGTCGGTTCGCTCGTAGATGTGGTTGTGACCGTTGATCACCAGATCCACCTGGTACTGGTCGAACAGCGGCGTCCAGAACTGCCGTACGCCACCTTCCGATGAGTGGGTGGTGCACGTGCAGTAGGCGCAGTGGTGGAAGAACACCACGATGAAGTCGACCTTCGGGTCGCTGCGCAGCGCGCTCAGCGTCTGACCGAGCCAGGTGGTCTGACTGCCTCCGCTGTAGCCGAAGTTGGCCGGGATCTCGTAGGACACGTCATTGGGGTCGAGGCTGATGACGGCCACGTTGCCGTAGGTGAAGTAATAGGTGCCGGGGCACACGCTCGGTCCGTTGCCGGGGAAGTCGAAGCGGTCCACGTCGGCGCCGTACCCGTCAGGCGAATACCACGCCTCCATTTCGTGGTTGCCGAGCGAGATCATCCACGGCACCGATGCGGCCGTGGCGGCCGTCTCCACGAAGTACGAGTCCCAGGCTCGCGGGTCGTAGCTGTCGGTCAGGAGCCCACTCCCGCCGTTCTCGGCGTACGAGACGTCGCCGGCGTGGAGGTGGAACGCCGGCGAGTTGGCCAGGATCAGGTTGCTGGTGGCTACCGCGTCGTAGGTGGTTCCTTGGTCCCCGAAGGCCGTGAAGGTGAAGGGCACCGGCCAGTCCGGGGCGGTGGTGAAGCTGGAGATCGCTCCCTGCGCCAGGCCCGCGAACGGAGGGTCGAAGCCTTGGTGGCCGACGACGTAGAAGTAGGTCCGTCCCGGTTCGAGCCCCACCGCCGCCGCGTGGGCGTAGTACTGCTCCTCAGGCGCCTGGGCTAGGGAAGCCGCCGGCGGGACGCTGTCGAGGAAGTCCGTGATGTCGGCCCACGGGGTGCTGACGTTCTTCAACTCGGCGGGAATTTGCTCACCCAGCTCGTAGGGGCTGGGGCCGATCCGCACGAACGGGTTCGCGACCGGACCGGCCACCTGCCAGGCGATGTTCATGTGGCCGGTGGGGTCGGCTCCGTATGAGATGTGGCGGCCGAACGGGACGACGCCAGAACCGTTGGGCGGGGTGAAGCCTGGCCGGAACGCCGGGGTGGCCGCCGGCTTGGTCAGCGTGGACGCCTCCGCCGTGGCCGGCCGCCCGAGTAATGCGCCTCCTACCAGCAACGAGCCGGCGCCGACGACCCCGCCCTTGAGGACGGCGCGGCGCGATCGCTGCTGCCGGAACCACTCGTGCTGCTCGGCAATGCTCAGGTTCTTGGCCTGTTCCTGGGTCATGCGCGTAAAGGTCATGCCACGCATGGTGAACTACCCGGGTTAATTCCCGGTGATCCTGGCGCGAAGACCGTCCGAACTTATGGTGACCTGGTCACGATCCGGAGGGGACGGCGGCGCGGAAGCGGTCCCGTCGCCCTCCCTCAGCCCTCGTGGCTCTGGTCCTCTTCTTCTTCCGCTTCCTCGCGCTGTACCGCCGGACCGCCCGCTTCGCCGCCGGCTACGTCCTCCTCGTCAGATAGGCGCTGGAGGGCCGCTCCGCCCATCTCACCGCCGAGGCCGCCCGCGGCTGTGGTGGCGACACCGCCGGCCATCACCCGATCCGCGTTGGCGTCCGCGGCGAGCTCGAAGCGGTCCGATGGGTCCGAGATGCTGATACCCCCCGCGGCCGGGGTGCCATCGACCTCGCCCTCGGTCTGCTGGCCGACATGCGTCAACTCGTGCGCCAACATCCGCCTTCCCGCGTTAGATCCGGGATCAAAGGTGTCGCCGTCGAAGACGATGTCCGTCCCTACCGTGTAGGCGCGAGCCTCAACGGCCCGGGCCGATTCTGCCGCCCGGGCATCGGTGTGGATCCGCACATCGGAGAAGTCCGTACCCATACGAGCCTCCATAAAAGACTTCGTATCCGCGTCGAGCGGCTGTCCGCCACCGTGACCCACCACGTCGAGCACGGGCGAGCGCTCCGGTTCCAGCAGCTCTGCCACCGCGGCGTTACCCGCGGTGCGCTGCAGATGGTTGACCGCGGCGGGCGACACCGTCCTTCCCGATGCCAGCGCCGCCAGGGCACGGGCCGCCTGGCTGGTACCGTCGGCGCTGGCTGCCTCGGGCCGACGAGGCTTGGCATGACTGTCTGTGCTCTTGTCCTCGAACTCGTGCTCCGACATGGTTACCTCCCGGCCCGACCTTTTTAGCGAGCAGGCGCCAACGCCCCTCGGGCCAAGCGAGCCACCCATCAGCGTACGCCCGGGCGTAGTTCGCAGCAACGGCCCAGGAGGGCAGATCGGGCTGCCCCTTGAGCCGGCCGGGTGCGCTCGGCGCTTGGCGGCCGGCGGTCGGCGTGGCGACCAGCGGCCGGCCGTGCGACACTATGACGCGCGTCACGCTTCGGTGACGGGCGCATGGGGAGGGAAGACATGACCGAACACAACGACACGTCTGGGGCCGGCGCCGCGACCACCTCGACGCTCCAAGACACGTTGGACGAGAGCAGCCGAACTTGGAGCGTGGCGTCACCGTCGACCACTGTGTTCGACTTCGGATACACCGATGGGCGCGACCAACTGTTGCGCCTCTACGACAAGGGCACCCGCCGGCAGTGGGTCGGCTCGGATCGCCTGGACTGGGACCAGGAGGTCGACCCCGACCGGCCGATAGGCATGCCCGACGAGGCCCACGCCCTCTGCGGTTCGCCCTGGTGGGACAAATTCGACAGGAAACAGAAGGACCTAGCCCACCGCGAGTTCGAGGCGTGGCGCCTCAGCCAGTTCATGCACGGGGAACAGGGAGCACTCATCTCCGTNNCCAAGATCGTGCAGACGGTGCCAAACATCGATTCCAAGTTCTATGCCGCCACCCAGACCATCGACGAAGCCCGTCACGTCGAGGTCTACAGCAGGTACCTCCACGAGAAGATCGGTTTGGTCTACCCGATCAACGACAACCTGGCCAGCCTGCTCCAGGACACGGTTGGCGACAGCAGGTGGGACATGACCTACCTGGGTATGCAGGTCCTCATCGAGGGCCNNTTAGCCCGCCACGTCATGTTCGGACGCCTGGCGCTTCGCGACTATTACCCGCAGCTCACCGAAGCCGAACGCAACGAGCGGGAGGAGTTCTGCGTCGACGCCTGCTACCGGATGCGGGACCGGTTCATGGCCGAAGAAGTATGGGAGCGGCTTGGTCTGCCTCCCGAGACCACCAAGTGGGTCGAAGAGAGCGAGCTGTTCCGGCAGTTCCGCGTGTATCTCTTTACCCGGATCGTCCCCGTTATCCGCGACATCGGGCTGTGGGGACCAAAGATCCGCAAGGCGTTCGAGGATATGGGCGTCATCGCCTTCGCCGACTCGGACCTCGATGCCGAGATGGCCGGTGACGAGGCCGCCGCCGAGGAGTTCGACCGGCAACACCTGGCTCACGTCCAAGCCGCCGCTGGCGCCGCCGGCTGACCAATCGCAAGCGGTACACCGGAGGCGGCCGTTACTGAGGCCATCGGTGACAGGCGGGCGCCACGGTAGGCGGACGATCTGAGCCGCCTTCCAGACGCCAAGAGTACTCGAGAACACCCTTCAGGGCGGATGCGGACCATCCGATTCATCGCGGTACAAACCCCGGCGGTGCTCGCCAGGTGTCGAGCCGCGGGGCTCCCAGCCCTCCCAGCCGTCCTGAACAACGCCCGAAATTCAAGTTAATGACAGTCACCGCCGATGAGAAAAGAGAACGAAAGACTCCTTGAGAGGGACAATGTCTCTGCTGGCCGCCCACGACGAGAAAATGCTGGTAGACAGCGTAACTGCGCCGTCGCCTGTGCGAGCCATTTCGCCGACCACTTGGCGCTGGTTTCTCGCGATCGAAGCCGTCTTTGCCCTGATCTACTTTCCGTTCGGCGTCCCCTCGGGCAAGCCGCCGATCCTGGGATTCATTCCCTGGATGGAGTGGCCGGGTCAGGTGCCTGCCTGGGCAATGCTCGGACTGTCGGCGGTGGCAGCAATCGCCTACGGAATCAAGCGAAACCGACCGAATGCCCCCCTCGCATGGTGGTTCCTCGGCGGCGGTGTACTCCTCTTCATCACCGGTGACACGACCTACAAGTTCTGGCACCAGATCATGGGGCAGCAAAACATCCCGTTTCCGTCGTTTATCGACGCCATCTACATCACCATGTACCCGGTGGTCGCGGTGGGGTTGCTCCTGCTCGCTCGGGCCCGGTTTCGCGGCGGCGACCGGGCGAGCCTTATCGACGCCCTCACGGTCACGCTCGGTGTGGGTCTCTTGTCGTGGANNCGAGCGGCTGACCGCGGCCGCCTACCCGCTCGGTGACATTCTGGTGTTGGCCATGTTGGCCCACCTGTGGAGCGCCGGTGGGCTCCGCAACCCCGCTGGGCGGCTGTTGGCGATCGGGGCTATGGGGACGCTCGTCTCCGACTCACTGTACGGCCTGTGCAACCTCCACTCGAGTTGGAACTGGAGCGACGGCAACCCCATCGATCTCGGCTGGATCCTGTTCTACGCATGCTGGGGCGCGGCAGCACTGCACCCCTCCATGCGCACGCTGTCTGAGCCACGCCCGGCGGGCCCGCCGCACACGAGCCGCTCCCGGCTGATTCTCTTGGCGGCGGCGTCACTCACCGCCCCCGCCGTCCTTCTCGTCGAGGTGGGACTNNGGGGATCCGGTCGACGCCCCGGTCATCGCAGTCGTGGCAGGCGTCATGTTCCTCCTGGTGCTGACGCGCATGGCTGGCCTTGTGCAAGCCCATCAGCAAGCCATGACGCGAGAGCGAGTCCTCCGCACGGCGGCCGCAGAACTGGTGGCCGCGCCGGACAATACCGAGATCTATCAAGCCACGATCACGGCCATCAGCGCCATCGTCAGCGGACAGCGCGACATCGTCGGGGTCACCTTTGCCGTGTCGAGCCCGACGGGCGGCTTCACGGTCGCGGCGCAGTCCGGCAAGCCCGAGACAAAGAAACTGCTGAGTCTGATGGCCCACCGATTCGACGTACGGGAGACGCTCCGCGAAGGCAAGGTGGCGCGCTGCACGTTCGGGCCGACCGAGCCGTTTACGGATCCGGCCAACCAAGGCACTCCGGAGCAGGTGCTCATCTGCCCGATCGTCGAGAAGGGCGAGCTGCAAGCGTTGATCGCGATCACCAGCGCCACCGAGCTACCTGTCGAGCTCACGAACACCATCGAGACGCTGGCTGCCCAGGTAGGTATGGCGCTCGACCGCGAGGCCCTCACCGAGACGATCCACGCCCGCCGGAGCGAGGCCCGCTTCCAGACGCTCGTCCAGAATGCCTCCGACATCATCCTGATCGCCCGCCCCGACACCACGATCACCTACCAGACCCCGTCGGCCACCAGCATCCTCGGCTACGAGCCCGGTTCGCTCGAGGGCGAACGGTACACAACCCTTTTGCATCCTGACGACCTCGAGCAGGCCCAAGCGGTGTACACCGCGGTCGCGTTTCGAGCGGGCACGCCCATCACCGC
>PMHH01000064.1:0-40768 GCA_003156595.1 Acidimicrobiaceae bacterium | reverse complement strand
TCAAGCACCAGGCGTTCCACGACGCCTTGAGCGGACTCGCCAACCGGGCCCTGTTCCGGGATCGACTCGACCACGCGTCGGCCCGGGCCGCTCGATCGCGAACCTCACTTGCCGTGCTCTTCCTCGATCTCGACGACTTCANNTCGACCTCGACCACTTCAAGGAGGTCAACGACACGCTCGGGCACCCGGCCGGCGACCAGCTCCTGCAGACCGTGGCCCACCGGCTCACCCACAGCGTCCGGCCCGGCGACCTGGTGGCCAGGCTCGGCGGCGACGAGTTCGCCGTCCTGCTCGAGGAGACCTCCGGGCCCGAAGAGGCGTGCCGGTTGGCGGAACGCATCATCGAAGAGCTGCGCTTGCCGATGAGAATCGCGGATCGTGAGGTCCAGGCGCGCGTCAGCATCGGTATCGCGCTCAGCCCAACAGTGGGCGAGAATCCCGCCGATCTGCTGCAGGCCGCGGACGTCGCCATGTACGCGGCGAAGGGCCGCGGCAAGGGGCGCTATGAGGTGTACCACCCCTCTCTGCAGGAGGCCATCACGGAACGGCTGGAGCGGTCCGCCGAACTCCAGCGCGCCGTCGAAGAGCGAGAGTTCGTGGTCTACTACCAACCGATCGTGAGTCTCGATACCGACCAGACCGTCGGGGTAGAGGCGTTGGTCCGGTGGCGTCACCCCGAACGCGGGTTGTTGCTCCCGTCGGAGTTCATCTCCCTCGCCGAGGAGACGGGTCTCATCATCCCCCTCGGGCGGTGGGTGCTGCAGCAGGCCTGCCGACAGGCGCGGCAGTGGCAACTCGACCACCCGATCAGCGGTCGCCTGCGCGTCAGCGTCAACATCTCTGCCCGACACTTCCAGCACGACGGCTTGGTGGAGGATGTCTCCAGCGCCCTGAAAGCGGGTGGCCTCGATCCCGAGAATCTCATCCTCGAGATCACCGAGAGCGTGCTCGTCCAGGACGCCGACGGCGTGGTGGCCCGGATGCGCGCCCTCAAGCAGCTCGGCGTAGCGTTCGCCATTGACGACTTCGGCACGGGCTACTCCTCGCTCAGCTATCTGAAGCGTTTCCCGATCGACATCTTGAAGGTCGACAAGTCCTTCGTCGACGGCGTGGGCGACTCGCGGGAGAACGGGGCGCTGGCCGAGGCCGTCGTCCAGCTCGGCCACACCTTGCATCTTCAGACGGTGGCGGAGGGCATCGAAGAGCCTCGCCAAGTCGAGGGCCTGCGCGCCTTCGGATGCCAATTTGGCCAGGGCTTCTATTACGCCAAGGCGTTGCCGCCGGACGAGATCGATGACCTGTTGTCCCGACGATCGTCGGACCAGCTCTCGCTGGCAGCCGCCGCTATCAGTGAGGAGGTAAAAGGATGAGTGTCAGCTCGCCCTTGGCGCCCGGCGTGCCGGCAAAGAATGGCCGTGGCGTCGAAACGAAGTCGCATCCACTACAGCAGGATCGCCGATTGGACGACCTCGACCGGCTGCGGGCGTCACACCCGATGATGGACGCCATCATCGAAGAGGTGCGCGGCCGGAAGATCCGCATTGGCAACAAGTGGCTCTGTGATTTCGCTTCCTGCAACTACTTGGGCTTCGATCTGCACCCGGAGATCATCGCGTCCGTCGAGCGCGAGCTGTGGCGATGGGGTACGCATCCGAGCTGGTCTCGGCTGCTCGGCAATCCCCGGCCCTACATCGAGATCGAGGAGCAGCTCACGGACCTGCTGGGAGCCCCCGACACCCTTCTCCTCCCGACCATCACGCTCATTCATGCCTCGGTGATACCGGTCCTCGCCGGCCACGGGACCGTGCTGATCGACTCTCAGGCCCACAAGACCTTGTACGAAGGGGCCGCCATCGCGCGGGGCGCGGGCGCGACCCTCTGCCGCGTCCGGACGAACGACCTCGGACATCTCGAGCAGATCCTGCGCTCGCTGCCGAGCAGCACGCCGCGTGTCTTCTGCATCGACGGGGTCAACAGCATGACGGGTAACGCACCGGACCTGCCGGCCTACGCCCGCATCTGCCGGGAGTACGACGCACTTCTCTATGTCGATGACGCCCACGGATTCGGAGTGATCGGAGAATCTCCGAGCCCGGAGATGCCGTACGGGCTACGAGGCAACAGCATCGTCCGATACTTCGGGGAAAGCTACGACAACATCGTCCTCGTCGGCGGTTTCTCCAAGGCCTACTCGTCGCTGCTCGCCTTCTTGGCGTTGCCGACCTCGCTCAAGAACCACCTGAAGGTCGCCGCCCCGCCCTATCTCTACTCGGGGCCGTCACCGACGGCTTCGCTCGCGACAGTGCTGGCCGGCTTTCGGGTCAACGAGTCCGAAGGTGAGGACCTCCGGATGGCGCTGTACCGGAAGACGATCCGGGTGCTCGATCGCGTCGCCGAACTGGGCTTGCTCACCTTGAACTCGTCTGGCTTCCCCATCATCGAGCTACCCCTCGGGGAGCGAGACGACATTGACGCGGTTGGACGCTTTCTCTTCGACCGGGGGATCTACGTGACGCTCGCTGCCTACCCTCTCGTTCCCAAGTCGCAGGTGGGATTCCGGGTGCAGGTAACAGCGGCCAACGGTGACGACGAGATCGAGCAGCTCAACGAAGTACTGGGCGAACTCGCCAAGTGTTTCGACATGCAGCGTGCACCGACTCCTGGCTGAGGGGGCAGCCGGGCGGCCTCCGACGCCGCTGCGCCGACGCGACTTCCGTCTCCTCTGGACGGGCATGGCGGTCTCGTTACTGGGTGACGGGGTCTTCATCGTCGCCGTCGCCTGGCAGGCCTACGCCATCGCCGACCGGCCGTCTGCGCTGGCATACGTCGGGCTCGCGGCATCCTTGCCTCAGGTCGTGATGCTGCTCATCGGCGGCGCCGTGTCCGACCGAATTCCTCGTCGGACAGTCCTCTTCTGGGCGGACGTGGCCCGCTTGGTCGCGGTCGGCGCGCTCGCGGCGCTGGCGATCGCCGGCGACCTCCGGCTTTGGGAGCTGTATCTGGTGAGCGCATTGATCGGGACCGCCACCGCCTTCGCCTCCCCTGCGCTCGACGCGCTCGTCCCCCAGCTGGTGCCCGAGGGGGAGCTGATCCAGGCGAACGCGGTCGAACAGTTCGTCCGGCCGGCCGCCGTTCAGCTCGCTGGACCAGCGCTCGGCGGCCTGGCCGTCGCCACCATGGGTCCGAAGGGCGCATTCAGCTTCGACGCCTTGACGTTCGCGTTCTCGGCTGTCTGCGTTCGGCGCATGACCCGGCTCCCAGGGCGGTCCGTTGATGACAGCAGGGTTAGCTTGCGCCACGACGTTTGGGAGGGACTGCGTTACGTCCGTGGGCACGTTTGGTTGTGGGGCACGTTTGTCTCGGCCACTTTCACCTACCTGCTGTTCATTGGGCCCACCCAGGTGCTCCTCCCGTACCTGGTGCGGAATGGGTTGCACCAGGGAGCATTCACCTACGGCGCGGTGCTCGCCGTGGGCGGGGTCGGCGCGCTGGTGGGCGCCGTCATGATGGGTCGGGCGCGCCAGCCGCGCCGGCCCGTGACCTGGGTCTACGCCTGGTGGACCGTAGCCACTCTCGCGGTCGCCGGCTACGGGCTCGCCACCCACGCGTGGGGCCTGGCGCTGGCCGCACTCGTCGTCAACGGAGGTGAAGCAGTCGGTGCCGTCGTCTGGGGCACCTTGAAACAGCGGCGGGTGGCCAACTCGATGCTGGGGCGCGTGTCGAGCATCGACTGGTTCGTCTCGACCGCCCTGCTGCCCCTCAGCTACGCCTTGACCGCACCGGTGGCCCATGCCCTCGGGGCGCGGACCACGCTCTTCCTGGCCGGGACGGTCGGTGCCGCGGTGACACTCGGCTTCTTGTTCGTGCCCGGTATGCGGGACGGTGAGCGCTCAGAAGAGCCCAGATCCGCGGACGTGGTGCCCGTCGGCGACGTCAGCGACGACGTCGCCGACGATCTCAGCGCCGACGACGGTGGCTCGGCGACAACGTCTCCGGGCTCCACCGCAGGCGCAATGGACCCGCGGCCGGCCGTGATTGGCCCCCTGCCGTTTGACCTCTGTATGGCTTCCCTCTACCAGAGGTTGGATGACCTCGAGCGCGATCTGGAGATCCGCATAACCGCGGCGGTCGCCGAGCTCCGGGCGGTCCAACTGGTTCAGCGCCCTGGCGCGACGCCCCTGGCGACCGACAGACGGTAGCGCGCCGTTTCTACCAGGCCGAGAAGCGCCGCGGTCAAGATCAGGGCGAAGCCGACCAGGATCGTGACGTTGCCGGCCCCGCGAATCGCGCCGTGGCCCAGATGCATCAGGATCCCCACTGCCGCACAGCAGACAAAAGCGACCGTGCAAGCCAGGGCGGCAACCGTCACGGCGTGAGTCCAGGGGTTGCCAGCGTGGGTGCCGGCGGCCTCGGACGCCCCGGCGCACCCCACCAGCCCGGTGGCGACGGCACACCCCGCCGCGTCGGCGAGGCCCTCGGCCAGACGCTGAGCGCCGTGCACCCGGAAGAGCTCCGTGCCTCGGTCAGTGCGCACCGACAGCCACCCTCGGCCGGGGAGACCGACCTCGACTACCGACTCCAACGAGCAACTCCACTCGGTGGCCGGGTTGCGGCGTTCGAGAGCATTGGGAGCAAAGACGACCCGATCGCCGGTGATGTGGATCCGGCCACCCGCGATTCGCCAGGCGAACCTACGGCTCGCCCGGGCACTTATGGAACTAATGGAACCGATGGATAGGACGTCCGCACCCATATCGTCCTTTGTCGGACCGCCAGGACCCCGACTTGAACCGGCGACCGGCGACCCAACGAAATAGCCGATCGTTCAATCTTTCGCGGTGCGGCCTGACAGTTGCCCCTAGGGTACGGTCCCGTGCACTAGGTGGGCGCACCAAGAGGCTGAGGGGCTTCGTGGATTCGGGAAAAGGGGCAATTGTGTTGAGTTCGCAGAAAAGCCAGCGCGGGCATCTTTGGGCGGGATTGTTGCGGGTCACATCGGGGGTGCTGGTCATGGCCATGTCCTTGATGGGACTCGCCGCGTGGACCAGCCCGCAGGCCCACGCCGACAGCCTTCCGTGGATAGCTATCGGCAATGTCACCCAGGCCCGGCCCACATCGGGTACGACCACGTTCGCCTTCCCGGTCAAGTTGGTGCACGCCGTCCTAGACACGGTGACGGTCAACTACGCCACTCAAAACAACAGCGCCACATCCACGTTCGATTACGACGCGACGTCGGGCACCCTGACCTTCGGGCCCGGGAAAACCACCGCGACCATCGATGTCACCGTCAACGGCACCACGCTGCATACCGGGAACCGCACCTTCTACGTCAATCTGAGCAACGCCGTCAACGCCGTGATTCAGACCGGTACCGGCACAGGAACCATCGTCGACACCACGCCGCAGGACTACGTGAGCGTCAGCGACGCGACCACCACCCAGGGGAGCGGCAGCGCTTCGAGCGCCCTCTTCACCGTCTCACTCTCGGCTCCGAGTGCCAATACCGTCTCGGTCGCCTACACCACACAAAACGGATCGGCCCTCGCCGGGACCGATTACACCTACACCCACGGCACCCTCAGCTTCTCTCCGGGCACGACATCCGAGACGGTGAGCGTACCCGTCACCGCGGAGAGCATCTATCAGACGATGAAGTACTTCTACCTTTCCATCAGCAGCCCGGTGAATGCGGCGCTGGGCTGGAATCAGGCGCAGGGCACCATTCTCAACAGCAACCATTTGGCCTACGTCACGGCCGACGACGTAACCGTCAAGGAGCCGGCGTCGGGGTCGACCACCGTCAACGTGCCGGTAGGTGTCGCCGCCGGCTCGACCTTCCCGGTCACCGTTAACTATTACACCAGCAACGGCAGCGCCCTAGCCGGAACTGACTACACCACGACGGCGGGCACCTTGACCATCCCGGCCGGTAGCACGGTGCCAACCGTGCCGGTCACCGTCACGGCCAGCGGGATCACCTCCACCAAGAACTTCTACGTCAACCTCAACGAGGTAAGCAACGGCGCGACCATCTGGCGATCCGATTCGGACGTCACGATCGTCGGCTCGTCCACCTACAGCCAGCTGGCGGTCGACGACACCGGTGTCGTAGCGCCGACCACGGGGACGACGAACGCCACGTTCACGGTCACATTGTCGCCGCCGAGCACCTCCACCGTGGCGGTGGACTACGCGACGGCCGATGGTTCGGCCACCGCCGGTATCGAGTACACGGCCACCAGCGGCGCATTGTCGTTCTCGCCAGGACAGACCTCCAAGACGGTCACGGTGCCGGTCGATGCGGACACGAGCCAGTTCTCCGACACGTACTTCTCACTGAATCTGTCCGCCGCGACCGGAGGGGCCACGATCGACCGGGACGGCTACGGCATCATCAACGCCGCGCTGGTACCGCCCGTGGTCTCGGTCTCGACCCCGGCCGTCACCAAGCCGGCCACCGGTACGACCTCAGAACCCTTCCTCGTCACATTGTCAAACTCCAGCCCGAACACCGTTACCGTGGATTACAGCACCAGCAACAACAGCGCCGTTGCGGGCACGAATTACACCAGTACGAGCGGAACGCTCACCTTCGCGCCGGGCTCGACCAGCAAGACCGTCAACGTGCCCGTTCTCGGCAACACGCTGGCCGGCCCGGACCTGAGCTACTACTTCTCGCTCAGCTCGGCTGTCAACGCCCAGATCGCCGAGCCGAGTGCCTACGGGATCATCCAGAACCCGAACCAGAGCCCGACATTGTCGGTCTCGGACTCGGCCATCTACAAACCGCAATCCGGGACGACAAAGGTGACCGTCAGCGTCGTACTGTCGTCGGCCATCCCCAACACGGTGACCGTCGGTTACTCGACCTCCAACGGCTCGGCGACTGCCGGGATCGATTACACAGCAGCGTCCGGGACCCTCACGTTCGCCCCCGACAAGACGTCGGAATCCATCAGCATTTCCATCGACGGGAACACCCTTCCCACGGGGGACCGCTACTTCTACGTCAACCTGGCCTCACCGACCAACGCCTCCATCGTGTCCGGGCAGGCTGTCGTGGACATCATCGACTCGAGCGTTGAGCCGTACGTCTCGGTGGACGCCACATCCATCCAGAAGCCTGCGACGTCAGGCGCGAACGCGGCGTTCACTGTGACGGTGTCGCCTCCGAGCCCCAACACCGTCACGGTCAACTACGCCACGAGTGACGGATCGGCCGCGGCCGGGACCGCCTACACGGCGACGAGCGGAACCCTGACCATCTCTCCCGGCCAAGCCAGCAAGGTCGTGGATGTGCCGCTGCTTGCTTCCACCGTCCACACCGGGGACCAGTACTTCTATCTCAATCTCAGCGCCGCAACCAACGCGTTGTTGGGCAACGACTCCTCCAACACGGCCACCATCATCGATCCGACCGTGAACCCGCTCCTCACGGTCAACGATGCGAGCGTGCTCAAGCCGTCATCGGGAACCACCACGGAGAAGTTCAACGTGGACCTCGATCCAGCCAGCGTCAACACCGTTACCGTCGCCTACACGACCAGCGACGGCTCGGCGACGGCCGGCACGGATTACGTCGCCACCAGCGGCACCCTCACGTTCAGCCCGGGAACGACGACGCAGCAGGTCTCGGTCACGGTCGACGGAAGCTCGTCGAGCGTGCCCGACCGTTACTTCTACCTCAACCTGTCGTCGCCCACGAACGCCCAGATCCCCGGTCGAAGCTCCGCCTACGGGCTGATCGTCGACAGCGTGGCGCCCACGTCCGGGCTGTCCTACTTCACGGTCCAGGACGACGGAGTCGCCACGCCCAACTCGGGTACTGCGACCGAGACGTTCGCGGTCGACCTGTTCCCGGCCCCGACCACCACGGAGTACGTCAGCTACACCACTGCGGACGGCACCGCCACAGCCGGCTCGGGGAACTACGACTCGACACGGGGGACGCTCACGTTTGCGCCCGGGACCACCAGCCAGACCGTGAGCGTCACGGTCAATGGCACAGGGTTGGCCAAAGGCAACCTCTACTTCTACGTCGAGCTCTCGAACAACACCGGATCGACCAACATCTTCCGCAGCAGCAGTTACGGTTGGATGCTCAACGCCCAAGCCGACAACTACGCCTGGACGGGGCCGGACCTCACGGTCAACCGGGGGGACTCGGGGTCTCAAACGGTGAATGCCACGGTGACGCTGAGCGCGGCCGAGACTTATCCCATCTCGGTCGACTACACGACCGCCGACGGCTCGGCCACGGCCGCATCCGGAGGGTACACAGCCACATCCGGAACACTCGACTTCGCCCCAGGCCAGACCACACAGACCGTGCCCATCACCATCTCGGGCGACCCGGATTTCACCGGGGTGCAGTACTTCTACTTCGAGATATCGAACGCGGTCAACACCACCATCAACTCGTACTACCAGACCATCTATGTGTACAACCTGGACACCTTCACGGTCAGCGGAACCATCATCAACTCTGCGGGCACCGGCATCAGCGGGGTCACGGTCACCCGATCCGGGAATGACCAGCCCAGCGTCTCGGTGGTCAGTGCTACCAACGGTTCCTTCAGTATCCCGAACACCATCGATGGGGTCTACACCCTGACCCCGGCCTTGACTGGCGAGTCGTTCGAACCGACGAGCGAGTCCGTTACCGTACTCGGCAAGGCGCCCGCTTCCACGCCGTTCATCGGGATCACGGGGCTGGGGATCGAGGGAGAGGTGGCCAACAGCGCGGCAGCCGCGGTCGGGGGTGTGACCCTAACCCTGTCAGGACCGAGTCCGACCACCACCACGACGACGGACTCGCTCGGGTACTACGCCTTCGGCAGTGTGACCGCCGCGTCGGGCTACGTCGTCACCCCATCGCTCAGCGCGAGCACCTTCAACCCGGCGAGCTATACCGTCAACGTGACGACCGCCACGGTCAAGAACTTGAACTTCGTCGACATGACAGGCATCTACATATCCGGACGGGTCGTCAACTCGTCCGCAGTCGGCGTGTCGGGGGTGACCATCACGAGGTCGGGCGGCGGGCAGCCCTCGGTCAAGGTCAAGACCAACAGCCAGGGCTACTACGGCTTCAGCAACGACCCGGCGAGCTCCGGTGGCACCACCTACACCCTGACGCCGTCGATGGGCAGTACGACCTTCACGCCCACGTCGTCCAACGCCACGGTGACATCGACATCAAGCAGCACAGGCAACAACTTCACTAGCTGACCACGGTGGTGCATGCGGTCGAGCCGCATGCACCACCTCAGCCGGTCCGGGTAGTTCGTTGCTTCCCCCACCGTTTTAGTGCTCCGCGGTTGTCACAGGAACCTGGGCGGCGCTTGGCATTATTTCGGAGACAGGAACTTGAACCGTAGAAGAGCCGTGAAATCCTTCGCCAGATCTCGGCGACAGAGAACCTTGCGCCAGGATCGAACCGATCTGCTCTTCGGGCACAGGACGCGAGAACAGATAGCCCTGGCCCCGCTTGCAACCAGCTGATCGAACCAACTCGAGCTGCCGCTGCGTTTCGATGCCTTCTGCTATGACCTCCATGCCCAGGACGTTCGCGAGGTCGGTAATAGAGTGGACGATCGCAAAGTTGGAAGGTTCGGTGATACCGCGAACGAACTCCTGATCGATCTTGACGACGCTGACCGGAAGGGAGCGGAGGCGCGAGAGCGACGAATATCCGATTCCAAAGTCGTCCAGCGCCACCCCTACGCCCATCAGCCGGAGTTGCTCGAGCCCCGGAGTAAGTGGCTCTATCTCTTGGCCAGTTTCGGTGATCTCTATGACAAGACGCTCTGGAGCGAGTCCACTGCGGGCGAGCGTCAACGCGATGTGCTCGAGGAAGTCACGGTCGCCGAAGTTATGGACGGAGACGTTCACGTTCAGCCGGAACCGGGGGCTGATCAGCCCTTGCTGATCGAGACGGGCCACGAATCGACCTGCGTGCTCGAGGACCCAGCGGTCGATCTGAACGATGAGGCCCGCCTCCTCGGCTACCGGGACGAACTGGTCTGGGGAAAGCAGCCCTTGCACTGGATGCTGCCATCGCACCAGTGCTTCCATCCCTACGATCTCTCGCGTAGCCAGCACCACAACCGGTTGGTAGTGCACCACCAGTTCCCCCTCTGAAGCAGCGTCTCTCAGCCTTGCCTCGAGAATGAGCCTGTTGATTGCAAGCTGGCCCGACTCGGAGTCGAAGCTTTCGAAGCGAGCCTTGCCCTTCTGCTTGGCGCGTTGCATCGCCAGTGAGCCGTCGCGCAGGAGGTCGGAAGGAGAAGCATCGCCGGACCCGCAGATCGCTACGCCGATGCTGAGGCTCACCGTCACCTCGTTCTCGCCGAGCAGCAGTGGCGTCCGAAAGCTTTCGATGATCCTCTGCGCCACGCGAGCGGGTGAATTGGGGTCTGCAACGTCCTCGAGAAGCACGACGAACTGATCACCGTCCAGGCGCGCGACGGTGTCTTCGGTCCGGGCCAACTCTTGCAGCCGGCGAGCCACGAGCACGAAAACCTGATCTCCCTGCTCGTGGCCCATACGGTTGTTGACGGCAGCGAACCGGTCGAGGTCCAGTACCAGAACGGCTGTGAGGAACCCATGCCGTTTCGCTCGGGCCAGTACCTGATCGAGGCGACTATGGAGCCAGGCACGGCTGGGCAACCCGGTCAGCTCGTCGTGCAGATGGGCAGCTGGTTGAGCCCGGCGCCGGGCGCGGCGCAGCTCCAACCAACGAGGGGCCGCCGACACCAGTACGACCGTCAGCAGGCTCCCGACGACGAGGATCGCGAGCGTCATGGCGGCCAGCTCCCGTCGTATGACTGGTCGGTACCTCCGTTGGGACCGAGCGGGAGATTGGCAGCTTTCACAAGGGATTCATTCTGGAACTCGGCCACTCGCACGCGGTTGCGGCCGGCTCGCTTGGCCCGGTACATGGCATTGTCAGCCGCTTTGACCAATGCTTCAGCGGTCGACGCCTGGTCGGGGAAAGTGGCCGCCCCTGCACTCACGGTCACGGCGCGACCGACGAAAGAGTCGTTTACAAAGCGGCGCAGGCGTTCGGCACTGACGAGGGCGTCCCGAGAGCCGCAGCCGGGCAGGATCACGGCGAACTCCTCGCCACCGTAACGGGCGGCGGTGTCGATGTCACGGCTGCCGGCCTGGATAGCGGCTGCCACTTGTCGCAGCACTTCGTCGCCGACTTGGTGACCATAGGTGTCGTTCAGGACCTTGAAGTTGTCGATGTCGATCATGAGCAAGCTGATGGGCTCGCCGGAGCGGATCGACCTGGCCACTTCTCGCTCAAAGGTCTCCTGGAATGCCCGGCGGTTCGCGATATGAGTAAGACCGTCAGTGGTGGCCATCTGTTCCATCTCCTCCAAGAGGGCGGCGTTACGCAAGGCCAGAGCAGTCTGGGAGGCGAAGCGTTCGATGATCGTCACGAGGCGCCGTTCCACTCGGGAGCTGTTGCGCGCTGAGTGCTCGGCGACGAGGACTCCCACGCAGCCTCCTTCGGCGTGAAGAGGGACCACCACGAAGTTGCCTGCGTCGACCATCACTGCGTTCAGCCAAGGATCCGACTCTCGGTCGAAGCCCGAGAGCAGCAGTGTCTGGTGAGTCGACTGCACCCGGAGGAGAGCAGAGGACAGCTCCAACTGGGGGGGGTTCGTACTTTCGGGAACAAGTCCTCGCATGCTCAGAACGACGGGGTGGCGACCCGCCGTCGTCAACAGCATCCGCCCGAGCGGGAAGGCGTCGGCGAGGCTGTCCAGCAGCACCGCGGCAACGGTCTGTCGGTCCGAAGCACTCTCGAGCGAGACCGCGAAGCGCGCCAGCGCCTCCAGGTCGAACCGACGCCGTCGAAGTTCACGCTCGTTAACCGCTGAGAAGCTGGCAGAGGCAATGGTTGCCAACCACAAGGCCACCACGAACACCGAGAGCTGTCCGAGGTCCCACTTCGCCACGGTTCCCGCCTCCACATGCGGCATCGCAAATGCGCCATTGTGCGGAGCGAAGAACACGGTGGACGACAACAACGCGAACCACAGCGCCATCTTCAAGCCGGTGCGGTAGGACGCCAACAACACGATGGCAACCATGTAGGGGAAGATCAGATATCGGACGTTGGTCACACTGCCGACCTCGGAGAGCCACACCAGTGCCAGCCCGTCCAGGATCAACGTCGCTCCGAAGAGCGGCAGGGCCCGGCGATGCCACAAGCGCCGAACGGTCTCGGCAGCCAAAGAAGCCCCGGCCCACGCTCCGAGGATGGCGTAGACGTGGTCGGGGAGCGCTCCGACCAAACCTGGAGCTACTGCCGCGGTAAGAACGATGGTGCCGATAAGAAATGCTCGCACCACGAACATGTAACGCCACCGGTCTGCCAAGGGAATCAGTTCGTTTGTCGACCAGCGGGAGTGGGGTTTCATACGAACTCGTCTCGTGGGTTTGGGGGATCGTCGAAGGGGAGGTCAGGTTCTCCGAACACCGGTGCGAGCGCCAGCTTCGGGTCATTGCGGTCGATTCGGTCCTGGATCGCCAAGAACAGGATGACGATGAGGTACAGCAAGAAGGTCGCTGCGGAACCTTCTGACACCGTCTGGCTGTCTTGACCCAAAAGGCGGAGCACCGCCGGCACCGATGTACTGGCAACTGGCCGCTTCCTCGCAATAGCCACTGGCGACGGCGAGGGCGCGTGCGTCGGAAAGCGGGCGCGCGTCAGAGAGGGCGCGCGCGTCGGAGAGGGTGCGGGAAATACCGACGGCGGTGACACAGCCGGCGGCGACGCAGCCGGCGGCGGTGATGGTGGCGGACGTGACACAGCCGGCCGCGGTGATGGTGGCGGAGGTGACACAGCCGGCCGCGGTGATGGTGGCGACGGTGAGGCAGCCGGCGGACGTGATGCACCGGGCGGCGGTGATCGTGGCGGAGGTGCGACCGGGACGATGGTGGCAGGCTCTGGTGTGACGGCCGCAGATGGAGAGGACGCGGGGCTATCGCCAACTGCGTTAGTCGCCACGACGGTGAAGGTGTAGGAGTCCCCGTTTGTGAGTCCTCTCACCACGGCGGCGCTCGACGAACCCGATACCGTCGTGCTGTGACCCGAGGAGGAGGTCACCGTGTAGGAGGTGATCGGGCTGCCGCCGTCGGAGGACGGAGCGGTCCAGTCCACCGTTACGTGGCCGTCTCCTGGCACTGCGCTCACACCCGTCGGTGCGACAGGGACGGTGGCCGGTGTGACCGAGTTCGATGGGACCGAGGCGGGGCTGTCGCCCACTGCGTTCGTAGCCACCACCGTGAAGGTGTAGGAGCGCCCGTCTGTGAGCCCGCTCACCACTGCCGAGGTCTCTGAGCCCAACACCGTGGTGTTGTGACCCGAGGAGGAGGTCACCGTGTAGGAGGTGATCGGGCTGCCGCCGTCGGAGGAGGGGGCGGTCCAGCTGACAGTTGCCTGGCCGTCTCCTGCGATCGCGTTCACGCCGGTCGGTGCGCCAGCGACGCTGGTCGGTGTGACCGAGTTCGATGGGCCCGAGCTAGGCGAGTTGCCCACGCCGTTGTTGGCTATCACCGTGAAGGTGTAGGGGCGCCCGTTAGTGAGCCCGCTCACCACTGCAGAGGTCTCTGAGCCCGAAACCGTGGTGCTCTGGCCCGAGGACGAGGTGACGGTGTACGAGGTGATCGGGCTGCCGCCGTCGGAGGACGGAGCGGTCCAGCTGAGCGTGGCCTGGCCGTCTCCGGGCACGGCGTTCACCCCCGTCGGTGCGCCAGCGACGGTGGTGCCAGGCTCTGGTACGACAGGCCCGGAGGCGGAGGAGGCGGGGCCGTCGCCCATGCCATTCGTCGCCACGACGGTGAAGGTGTAGGAGTGCCCGTTTTTGAGTCCGCTCACCACAGCGGCGCTCGAAGAGCCCGAAACCGTGGTGCTCTGGTCCGAGGAGGAGGTCACCGTGTAGGAGGAGATCGGGCTGCCGCCGTCGGAGGACGGAGCGGTCCAGTCCACCGTTGCCTCGCCGTCTCCAGCGGTCGCGCTCACGCCGGAGGGCGCGCCGGGGACGGTGGCCGGTATGACCGAGTTCGATGGACTCGAGGCGGGGCTGTCGCCCACGCCGTTCGTCGCCACGACCGTGAAGGTGTAGGAGTCCCCGTCTATCAGCCCGCTCACCACTGCCGAGGTCTCTGAGTCCGACACCATGATGCTCTGGTCCGAAGAGGAAGTCACCGTGTAGGAGGAGATCGGGCTGCCGCCGTCGGAGGACGGAGCGGTCCAGCTGACGGTTGCCTGGCCATCTCCTGCGATCGCGCTCACGCCGGTTGGTGCACCGGGGGCGGCGACCGGGGTGACCAAGTTCGATAGGCCCGAGGCAGGTGAGTGGCCCACATCATTGGTGGCTACGACGGTGAAGGTGTACGACGTGCCGTTGGACAGGCCGCTCACCGTCGCAGAGACCGAGGAGCCCGACACCGTGGCCCTCTGGCCCGAGGAGGAGGTCACCGTGTAGGAGGAGATCGGGCTGCCGCCGTCGGAGGAGGGGGTCCAGCGTACGGTGGCCTGGCCGTCTCCTGGCACTGCCCTTAGCGCCGTCGGTGCGACAGGGACAGTCGGAGCCGTATGCACGACAGCAATCCCGGCTGGCACGTCCAGCCCCGTGTCGGAGCCGGAGACGGTCGCTATGGGAGCGACGTCGCCGCTCCCCCCGGAGGCGTACTCGGTGACCGTGCTGCTGGAGACGTTGGCCACGTAGAGATCCCCCGAGCCATCGAACGCCATCCCGGCCGGCACGTCCAGCCCCGTGTCGGAGCCCGAGATGGTCGATATAGGAGCGACGTCACCGCTCGCCCCGGGGCCGTACTCGGTGACCGTGCTGCCTTGGAAGTTGCTTGCGTAGACATCCCCGGCGCCATCCAAGGCGATCCCGACCGGCTCGTCCAGCCCCGTGCTGGAGCCCGAGATGGTCGATATAGGAGCGACGTCACCGGTTGCCCCGGGGCCGTACTCGGTGACCGTGCTGCTGTCGTAGTTGGCCACGTAGAGATCCCCGGAGGCATCCAACGCGATGAAGCCCGGCTCGTCCAGCCCCGTGCTAGAGCCCGAGAGGGTCGATATAGGAGCGACGTTGCCGCTCGCCCCCGGGCCGTACTTGGTGATCGTGTTGTTGTTGAAGTTGGCTACGTAGAGATCCCCGGCGCCATCGAACGCCATCCCGGCCGGCACGTGCAGCCCGGTCTTGGAGCCGGAGATGGTGGCTATGGGAGCGACGTTGCCGCTCTCCTCAGGGGGGTACTCGTTGACCGTGTTGCTCTCATAGAAGTTGCTTACGTAGACATCCCCCGCGCTATCCAAGGCGATCCCGACCGGCCCGCCCGTTCCCGTGTCGGATCCCGAGATGGTGGCTATGGGAGGAGCGCTGCCGCTCGCCTCGGCGGCGTACTCGGTGACCGACTTGCCCCGGACGTTGGCCACATATATGGCGCCAGAGCCGCCATATTGCGGAGTAACGGGTGCAGAAGCAGACGACGGGGGGCTGCTTCCAAGAGTGTTTGTCGCCACCACGGTGAAGGTGACGGAGGTCCCGTCGCTGATCCCGTCCACTACCGCCGACGTCGAAGAGCCCGACACCGTGGCGGTCTGGCCCGAGGAGGAGGTCACCGCGTACGTGCTGATGGGCTTACCGGAGGCCGACGCGATCCAGCTGACCGTGGCCTGGCCGTCTCCTGGGGTAGCGCTCACGCCGGTGGGTGCAACGGGGATCGAGGTGGGTGGCGCGTCTGTGATGCCGGGCGAGGCCGCTGCCGGCTTCGATGTCGAAACCAGATAAGCAGCGCCTCCCAGCGCCATGGAGAGGATCAGGACGACCCGGACGAGCCGAGCGCCGACGGCGCGAGCCGCAGCCGCGCGCCGGCGCGGAAGCATCACGTTGGTGACAGCCGGAACAGGGCGCCTCACCTATGGAGCATCGGCAGGGCGTGACTAGTTATTAATGGTTCGGCGGACCGTCAGGCCATCAACGGTGTAAAGCAGGAACCGGAGCCACACCCGGCCGCACCCCGCTGACCTGCATTTCCCCAGCCCAGCGCGCTCGGAGGGATTCGAACCCCCAACCTTCTGATCCGTAGTCAGATGCTCTATCCGTTGAGCTACGAGCGCTCGGAAGCGGCGATCCTACCAGCGGACAAACCCCGGATCACCTGGCCTGGAGGCCCGGTAAGCCCCAGATCATCGCGAAGTAGCACGCCGAGGCCAGGACCACGCTGGCATGCCACACCTCGTGGTAGCCGAACACGTGCGGGACCGGGTCCGGGCGGCGGGTGAAGAGCACCACGGCCCCGGCGCTGTAGAGCACCCCCATCGCCACGAGCAGACACCATTGCGTGATCCCGAGGTTGCGAGCGGCACCTGGCAAGGTGATGATCGCCAGCCAGCCCAGCAGGACGTACAGGACCGATCCGGCCAGCTGGGTCTTCTGGAAACCGAACACCTTGATGGCCACGCCGACCGCCGCTCCTGCCCACACCAGCACGAGGACGACTCGGCCGAGGGCACCCGGAACGGCCAGAATGCAAAACGGCGTGTACGACGCGGCAGTGAAGACGTAGATCATGGCGTGATCAGCGCGGCGCATGGCACCCCGACGCCCCACCGATAGTGGCAAGAGGTGATACCCGGAGCTCACCGCGAACAGGCCGACCAGGCAGCACGCATAGACGATGATTGGCGCGGTTCGGTCTCGCCAGATCAGGGCGCCCGCGGCCGGAACGGACACCAGCAGGGCTCCTAGATGGAGACGGCCCCGCCACGTGGGCGACAGCTCGGTGCCGCTCAGCCGCACCGAGCTGGCCGGCGCTGGTCGCAAAGAGACTTCGCTGATGCCGGTCGCCACTGTTCCCGGACCGTATCTGCCCGGTTCGAGCAATTCGCGCCAATCAGATCGATCAACGAGTACCACAATGAAGTCTTCGTCTGTTGCTCCAATCGAGTTAATACGGAGGAGCAAAATTCCACCGGCGTTTACCCACACGTCCCAAGGAGGTAGGGTCTGGGTTTTCCAGTGGACACCAAGGGCGGAGTCCGAGCCGGCGCTCCTGTCGCGGCTCGGACCCGGGCAGGAGGTCAGGATCGTGGCAGTGCACCAAGTGGCCGTGCAAGACCGATCCCCCGCTAGTCTCCCAGTCACCAGAGCCGGCTCCTTTCGGGCGCAAACGGCGGCCCAGGCGGCCCGCCATCGCCGGCATGCTCTTCTACGCAGGCGCCAGATCGTCCTGGCATTGGTGGGCCTGACGGGGATCGCCCTCGTCGCAGCCGTCGGTTCGGGCGGCGCCGCCGCGTGGTGGGCCGTCCTCCTCACGGTGAGCTTGGGGTCCGGCTATCTCGCCCTGCTGCATCACGTACGGCGGGTCATGGCGCAGCGGGAGTTCGCCGCCCTGTTCGCACTCACCGAGGTCGACCTCTCCTCCTGGCGCGAACTGGGTCTGCCGCCTATGGCACCTGGGCAAGAACCGTCCGCGGCCCAGCCCATCCAGCGGCCAGCGGGGCGTCAGCTGCGGACCGGGTCCGGGGCCTGGGCCCTAACCAGGTTTGTGCTCGCCAACGTGGCCGGCTGGGCGTTGTCCCCGCTCGTGTTCGCTCTCACCCTGCTGCTCGGCAAGACACCGCGGGACACCACCGGGCAGCGCTGGCTCGCCAACCTGCAGGCCGCCCAGACAAGCCTCCGCGAGCAATCTCTTCGGACCCTGGCCATCTCCGCCGCCACCACCGCCAGCGTCACCGCGGCCGGCACCGTGGCGGCGCTCACGGGTACCGCATCCGCCGCCCCGCTCCCCGTCAGCGCCGCCATGTCCGCCGGGCCCGGTCTAGCGGCTGCAGTCACGCCGTCTGCTACCACGTATCAAGTCGTGGCCGGCGACACCCTTTGGGCTATTGCTGAGCGCTTCGGGACCACCGTCGCGGCCCTCAGCGCCGCCAACCAGCTCAGCGACCCGAACCTCATCTACCCCGGCGAGGTCGTCACCCTGCCGGGCGGTACCACCCCGTCCCCCAGGGCAGCCATCACGCCGTCCGCTACGCCTGGGCGAGACTCCCAACCGGCGGCCGCTCCGGCCACCACCGCGGCGCAGACAGCGGTTCGGGCCGCCCTCGCTCAAGTCGGCAAGCCCTATCAGTGGGGGGGAGCCGGACCGGAGAGCTTCGACTGTTCGGGGTTGGTGATGTACGCCTGGGGACAAGCCGGCGTCTCGCTCCCCCACTACTCGGTTGCTCAGTATGAAGACACGGTGCGGATCAGCCGCAGCCAGCTGGAGCCGGGTGACCTGGTGTTCTACGACAACGGCGACGGCGGCGCCCAGCCGGGTCACGTGACGATGTACATCGGCAACGGCGAGATCGTCACCGCCGATGAGCCCGGCACCGTCGTCCGGGTCGAGGTGGTCGATTGGGACGGCATCCCGATGGGATACGGCCAGGTTCGCTAAGCGCTCGGAGCCGTCGTCGTGGTCGTCGGGGGCGGCGCGGGCATCATGAAGGTCAGCTTCTGCGTCGCCGGCGGCGTAGGCGACCCGGCCGGCGGGGTAACAGTAACGGTCAACGTGACGGTTACCCCCTGCGGCGGGGCGAGCGGCCCCATCGCTTCTATGGTGACGGCTTGACCCGGTACCAGGTCGACGAAGTCCCGCACCGAAGCCGAGCTGCCGACTGGAACGATCGAAGCCGTCACAGTCAGGTCATTTTCCGACTGATTACCGACGTCACCCACCACAACTGTCACCGACATGGTGGACGAGTCCGGTAGGACCTGGGTTCCCCCCTGGCTTGACTCCGCCGCCGGCGAGGTGCTGACGGCGTAGATCTTGACTTCGTGGACCGGGGTGGTGCTCATGGCGCTCTGCAGGCTGGCCAGGAATGCGGCGGCTGCAACCGGCTGGTATGGCGCCGGGTTGCTCGCCCACACGGAGGCCGGCATGGTCAGGCCGAGCTTGGGCAGGCTCTGGGTGAACAAACGGTAGGCCTGGTCGCCGACCTGCATGTCGTCGCCGGCGGTTTGGATGGCCGTCACCGGGCCCGGGCCGGCGCCTGAGGAGCCGCCGGCCCCTCCCGTGAGTACCGGGCGGAGCGCGTCTCTGAGGCTGGTCGCCGCCTCGCTGCGGACCAACAGGCACGCCTCCAGCAAGCCGGCCGCTCCGTCCAGACTGACTGGAGGATGCAGGAGCACCACCTGCTGATAGGCATGCGACGCCCCGGAGGCGACCTGATTCACCAGCGTGGTGAGCGACGGGGCTGGCGTCTGGAGGCCGTTGCTCCAGATGGTCGCCAACTGCTGGCCTTCCTCAGTCGAGGTGGTGACGATCGGCAGGACGCGGTCGATCCACGCCCCGGTGGCGAGCTGCTGACCGGGGCCGGGCGAACGCGACTTCAGGGAAGCAGCGATGAGCAGCACGAACAAGGTGATCACCACCCCGACGAGCAACCACCGGCTCCCTTCGCCGCCGCGACGAGCAGAACGGCTGGCCAGCGCCATAGCGCACTCACGATAGTCATCATGCGCTACCGGCAATTGGGCCGATCCGGCCTGACCGTCTCGATCGGGGGCCTCGGCTGCAACAACGTCTCGAGTTGCAGGTCAAAGGTCGCCCGCGAGCAGCTTGACCACGGCGGACGCGTCGCAAAGATCCTGCAGCACCGCATCGGCGCCCAGCGTCGCCAGCTCCCCTAGCCCGTAGCGTCCGGTCGCGACCAACAGGCAACGCGCGCCCACGGCTCGCGCGCATTCCAGGTCCCGGGGGGTGTCGCCGATCACCCAGACGTCGGGACCTGTGAGCCGAACGCCCCGCCGTGCGGCCAACCGTCCGAGCGCCACCGGGCCGAGCAGCTTGCGGTCGGCCTCGTCGCTTCCGTAGGCGCCGATGTCAAGGTCGAGCCACCTGTCGAGTCCGAACGCCGCCACCTTGATCAAGGCGTTGGCGGCGATGTTGCCGGTCAGGAGCGTCGACACCACCCGGGGATCGCACGCCAGTAAGGCCAGCACCTCGCCGGCGCCTGGGCACGCGGTACCTCCTGCGGCCAGTTCGCCGGCGGCGGCTGCCGCGGCCAGGTGCTCCTCGGCAGCTCGCAGGATCGCTTCGACCCGATCGTGGGTCCCGGGCACTTCCATCTCCGCCAGGTACTCCCGCACGATCTCCGGATCCGTCTTGCCGCTCATACCGACCCGGAACGTCAGCCGCCTCCCGAGCACGTCTTCAAGGGCCAGGTCGAACACCGCCGCTCCCAGGTCGCCGGCCCGCACCAGGGTGCCGTCGACGTCCCAGAGCAGCAGACGGCGGATCACCGGCGCCACGGTATCGGGCAGACTTCCCCCATGGCGATCACCCCGGTGCGCATCACTTCCACGCCCGAATGGCAGGCCCTCATCGACCACCACCGGCAACTCGAGAGCGTCCACCTGCGGGATCTCTTCGCCGGCGACGCATCCCGGGGCGAGACCCTGACCCTGGACGCCGGCGACCTCCACCTCGACTACTCGAAGAACAGGCTGACCGCGGAGACGATCCGGCTCCTCGTGGCCCTGGCCGAACGGGCCGGACTGCGGGAGCGCATCGACGCCATGTGGGCCGGCGAACATATCAACGTCACCGAGGACCGAGCCGTCCTCCACGTGGCGCTGCGCGCCCCCAAGGACGAGGTCATCACCACCGACGGCCGGAACGTGGTCCCCGACGTGCACGAGGTGCTCGACCGCATGGCCCGCTTCGCCAACCAGGTCCGCGGCGGCGAATGGCAAGGCGCCACCGGCCAACCGATCAGCACGGTCATCAATATCGGCATCGGCGGCTCCGACCTGGGGCCGGCCATGGCCTACGAAGCCCTCCTCGACTACAGCGACCGCCGCCTCGAATGCCGCTTCGTGTCCAACGTCGACGGCAGCGACATATGGGAAGCAACCCGGGACCTGGACCCGGCGCGCACCCTCTTTGTCATCAGCTCCAAGACCTTTACGACCCTCGAGACCATCACCAACGCCACCACCGCCCGAGACTGGCTCCTCGCCGGCCTCGGCGACCCCAAGGCGGTGGCTCGTCACTTCGTGGCGGTGTCGACCAACGCGGCCAAGGTAGCGGAGTTCGGCATCGACACCGACAACATGTTCGGCTTCTGGGACTGGGTCGGCGGTCGCTACAGCTACGACTCGGCCATCGGCCTCTCCCTGATGGTCGCCATCGGACCGGACGCCTTCAGGGACATGCTCGCCGGTTTCCACACCATCGACGAGCACATGCGCCACACCCCGTTCGAGCGCAACCTGCCGGTGCTGCTGGGCCTGATCGGCGTCTGGTACCTCAACTTCTTCGGGGCCGAGACGCAGGCCATCCTCCCCTACAACCACTACCTGGCCCGCTTCCCGTCCTATCTGCAACAGCTGGACATGGAAAGCAACGGAAAAAGGGTGACCCTCTCCGGCGACCCCGTCGACGCCAGCACCGGACCGGTGGTGTGGGGCACGCCGGGCACCAACGGGCAGCACGCCTACTACCAACTGATCCACCAGGGCACCCGGCTGATCCCGGCGGACTTCATCGGCTTCCTGGATCCCAATCACGAGGTCGGTCCCCACCATGACCTATTGATGGCCAACCTCTTCGCCCAGACGGAAGCCTTGGCATTCGGCAAGACCGCGGCGGAGGTAGCGGCCGAAGGGGTGCCGGCGGCGCTCGTGCCGCACCGGACCTTCCCAGGCAACCACCCGACGAACACCCTCCTCGCCCCCCGCCTCACCCCGCGGGTCCTCGGGGAGCTGGTCGCCACTTACGAGCACAAGGTGCTCACCCAGGGGGTGATCTGGGGCATCAATTCTTTCGACCAGTGGGGTGTCGAGCTCGGCAAGGCGTTGGCCCAGAAGATCGTGCCGCAGCTCACCGCCGGCGCCGAGCCGGCCCTCGTCCACGACAGCTCGACCAACGGCCTCATCCGCCGCTACCGGGCATCCCGCTCGGCGCGAGCGGGCTAGTGGCTGGCGGCCCACCGGCCCATTAGGCTCCACACGAGTACGACCGGGGGGAGCCGCATGCGCCACTTTGCCGGGTGGATCGTCGTGCGTACGATCCTGTTGGCAGACGCCGTGCTCGTCGTCGCGTGCGGATTCATCGCGCTCATCTGGGTGGCGGCGCCCGGTGGCGTCATCGCGGCCGCCGTCTTGTGGCTGGCGGCGGGAGGCCTGTTCGGTCTCCTGCCGCTCACCGACCCCTATCGGGCCGAAGAGCGCTGGCGACGCAAGCAGGTCCTCCGCCAGGCGGCCGCCGGCGAACGATCACAAGTGTGCAACCATCCCCCCTATTGGCGCGACGATCGAACACCTATGTGATGCTGGCCCCACGACAGTTAGGCGGTAGGGCGATAGTTGATGGGACCGGTGCCCTCCCGCAAGGGCCGGGCATCACGCCCGCAGTGGCACGCCAGGATCTCGGCCGCTACGGAGAGGGCCACTTCAGAGGACCGCCGGCCGCCAAGGTCCAGCCCGATCGGTCGGTGGATGCGGTCCAGGGCGTCGGCATCGACCCCTGACGCGGTCAACCCCTCGATGCGGCGGGACTGGGTGGCGCGCGAGCCGAGGGCCCCGACGTAGGACACGCCGCGGGCCAGGCCGGCAGCCAACGCCGACGTGTCGACGTGCGGGTCGTGGCTGAGCACGATCAACGCCGCGGTGGCGCCGGCCCAGTCAAGGAGACCGTCGAGCGCGGCGGGGCTATCCGTAGCCTCGGTCTCCCAGCCGAGCAGATCCGCCTGGGCGGTGATGGCGCCAACCAGGTCGCCGCTCCCGACGACCACGAGCCGCGGCGCCGGCACCCACGCCTCGAGGAGCACCACGCCGGCCTCGTCCTCGAGGCGGCGGGTCGATGTACGACCGGCGGCCAGCGCCGTCACCGCCTCCTTCGCCAAGGCGTCATCGCCGGAGCCGAGCCCGTCGAGCCCACCGAGCCCACCCCACGTCCGGCCGTCCCGGTCCACCACCATGGCCGCGGGGCCGGCGGTCGGCCCTTCGATCCTGGTCATGAGGGCGGCCGGGGCCCGACTGGCCAGGAGGTCCCACAGCTTTTCCGGGATGGCGCCGACCGATTGGAGCAGCACATCGGCCCGGCCCCCACACGACAACCCGATCTCGGCGACCTCCTTGCCGTGGATCTCGATCGTCACCGTCTCGAGCCCGGACAAACCGGCCGCGAACATCGCTGAAGCCGCCGCCTCCAACCGTTCGGCCCCCGGGCGTCCGAGTAGGTCGCCGTAGCGACTGCCCGCGGCGTCGATGGCTACCAACTCGTCGCCCGGCAACGTCGAGAATCCCGTGACGTCCACCACTCGGCCGATGACGGCTGCCCGTCCTTCCCGCACCCCCCTGCGAACCGCATTAGCGACGTCTTGCACGGCGAGACCACCTCCCCGTTCAAGGGTAGGCGCGGGAGCTGGGTCGAGCTTAGAGCGGCGGCCGGCGGTCCGCCCACGGCAGGGCCGCCTCCAGCTGTGAGGCGGCCCGAAGCAGGGTGGCCTCCTCCCACGGGCCGGCGACCAGCTGCACCCCGATGGGGATGCCGGCCGCGCTCTGATGGGTGGGCAGGGAAATGGCGGGTTGACCCGACATGTTGAAGCCGGACGTCAAGGCGGCCATCTGGAACACCTGCAGGGCCGGCCCGCCGCCGTCCGCCCCCGAGTGCACAGCGGCGAGGATCTCGCCGGCGCGAGGCGGCTCGATGGTCATAGTGGGGGAGACCAGGATGTCGAACTCGCTCCCCCAGCGGGCCACCAGCCGGCGGGAGAAGCGCTGCAACTCGTGCACCGATCGGACGTAGGTGAGGCTGTCAACGGACTGGGCGGCCGCCCGGTTGGCCCGGATGTGCGGCTCGACCCGGTCCCAGTCGGCGTCGTAGTCGGCCAAGCCGGAGTTCACCACGTTGAGGAAGGCCTGAAGAAACTCGTCAGAGACGTCCAGGGACGCGGGCGCGACGGTGTGCCCGAGCCTCTCGAACGCCGACGCCGCCTCCCGGGCCGCCGCCACGCACACTGGGTCCATCGGCAACCCGAAGGGCGCCTGTTCCAGCAACCCGATCCGGAGCCGGCCCGGCTCAGCGCCGACCTCGGCCAAAAAGGGGCGGTCGGGCGCGGGGGCGTTGTACCACTGCCCCCGGTCAGGTCCGCAGGTGAGGTCCAGGATGGCCGCGGTGTCGGCCACGTCGCGGGTGACCACCCCCTCGACTGCGCCGCCCTCCCAGGAGTTGACGAGGGTGGGGACCCGGCCCCGGCTCACCTTGAGGCCGACCAACCCGCAGCAGGAGGCCGGGATCCGGATGGATCCGCCGCCGTCGTTGGCATGGGCGACGGCGAACATACCGGCCGCCGTAGCTGCCGCTGCCCCTCCACTCGAACCCCCAGGCGTGCGGTCCAGGTTCCAGGGGTTGCGGGAGATGCCGTATCGATCGTTCTCCGCGGCGGTGATAGGGCCGAACTCCGGCGTATTGGTCCGCCCGGTAAGGACGAAACCACCCTTACGAAAGGCCGCCACGATCAACTCGCTCTCGTCGGACGGCTTGTCCGGTACGGCCCACGAGCCGTAGGTGACGGGCCAGCCGGCTACGGGAGTTAGATCCTTGATCGGGATCGGCACCCCGTGGAACGGCGGCAGCTCGTCCGGCTCGACGCGCACCACCGCGTCTGCGGCGGCTTTGGCTGCCTCACGGGCCTGTTCGTCGTTGCGCCAGATCACCGCGTTGACTTGACCGTTGACGGCGTCGATACGCGCCAGGCAGGCGTCGAGGACCTCGACCGGGCTGACTTGCCTGGACCGGATGGCGGCAGCGATTTGTCGAGCGGTGGCGTATGTGTGGATGTCCCCCATAGGCCCGACGATACCGAAGCCCGCGCGCCGGTGGTCGCGTCTGGTGTGTGGGTGGGCCGGCACCCGCCTCGCTCAGCCGCGGTCAGACTTCGGCTCCGGACCTGGCAGCGGCTGGCGTGAGTGGGAAGCGGGGCGGGCACGGCAGGAGGCTGGTCCGTTCATGTAATGCGGAGCAGCCTCCTGTTGCTGCCGGGCCCGCTACCCGATGCGCCACGGCCTACCGTGGATGTCGTGAGAGTCGACTCCAGCGCCATCGTGCTGATGGTGGCGGTGTTCCTGGCCAGCGCGGTAGAGATGATCGAGGCCCTCACCATCGTGGTCGCCGCGGGGGTCAGCCGGGGCTGGCGCTCCGCCCTCGAAGGCGGGGCCGCAGCCATCGTGGTGCTCGGGGTGCTGGTGGCCGCACTCGGCCCGGCCATCGTGCGCTGGGTCCCGATCAACTCGCTGCGAGTGGTGGTCGGGGCGATCCTGCTGGTCTTTGGCCTGCAGTGGCTGCGGAAGGCTGTTCTGCGGGCTACCGGCTACAAGCCCAAGCACGACGAGAACGCCATCTTCGCCAAGCAGGTCGAGGACCTGGAAGGGCGCGAACCTCGGTCGTCGGGCCGGGATCCGGTCGGCTTCGCCGTCGCCTTCAAGGGCGTCTTCCTCGAAGGGGTGGAGGTGGTGATAATCGTGCTGACCCTCGGTACCACTGACCACAACCTGGGATTGGCTGCTCTGGCGGCCGCCGCCGCGGCGGTGATCGTGGCCGCCATCGGGGTGGTGGTAGCCAGGCAGCTGGCCGGGGTCCCGGAGAACACCATGAAGATGGCCGTCGGGTTGATGCTGGTCAGCTTCGGCAGCTTCTGGAGCGGTGAGGGTATCGGCGTGCGCTGGCCCGGGAGCGATCTGGCCATCCCGGTCCTGGTGGCCCTGTACGGCGCCGTCACCTTCATCGTCGTCCGGGCCCTCAACGCGCAGAAAGCCCGCGAAACCAGGAAGGTCGGCCGTGCCGAACTCGCGTGACGGCGCCACCCTCCCGGCCCGTTGGCTCAGAGCCTTCTGGCACTTCTGGTGGGACTTCCTCGTCGGCGACACCCCGGAGCTGTTCGTCGCCATGCTCGTCATCCTGGGGGTGACCCTCCTGCTCGCCAAAGGCGTGTCCACCACCGCGGCGTGGGTGGCCATGCCGGCGCTGGTCATCGCCGCTCTGGTTGCCTCGGTGCTGCGAGGTCGCCGCGCCGGCTAGCTCGGCCGCCGGCTAACTCGCGGCCGCTCGGCTAGGACGGCCGCCGGCTAGGACAACCCGGTCGGCCCCCGCCAGCCGCCCCTCCCCCCCCGGAGAGAGGCGGCGGAGCCCTCATCGTAGTACTTACTACTTGCGCGCGCTCGGCCGCCCGACCGGCTCCCCAGCGGCGAGAACGAGCTGGTCCACCGCCCACGGTGCTCCGGAGTGTGCGAAGAGGTAACCCTGGGCCCGGTCGCAGCCAAGGTCCACGAGGATCTGGCGTTGACCGCGCGTCTCGACGCCCTCGGCGACGACTATCAGGCCCAGCGCATGAGACAGGACGATGATGGCGCCGACGATGGCTCGTTCGGTCGGCTCGCGTTCGAGGTCGTCGACGAACGACTTGTCGATCTTGACGAAGTCGAGAGGAAACTGGCGTAGGTAGGCAAGCGAGGAGTAGCCCGTACCGAAGTCGTCCAAGCCGATCTGGATGCCGATGTCTCGCAGGTTGCGCAGTCCCGTGATCGCCGAGTTCGAGGCCTCCATCAGGACTCGCTCCGTGACCTCGATCTGAAGCCTGTCGTGGGGCAATCCGTACTTGTTGAGCTGATCGAGGACAGCCTGGTGGAACCCTGCATCAGCCAAGTGACGGGCCGTGACGTTGATCGCCACACCGGCGAAATCGGTATGCGCCAAGCGGGTGCGCCAGGCCGCAGCCTGCTGCACCGCGTCGCGCAGCACGCGCTCGTCGATGGCGATCAACAGACCGGACTCCTCGGCCACCTCCAGGAACGCGGCCGGCAGGAGAAGCCCGTGCTCGGGGTCTTGGATCCGGACCAGGGCTTCCGCGCTGACTGGGCGGCCGGATCGCAGGTCGATGATCGGCTGGTACTCGACGACGATGCGTTCTTCGTCGAGGGCGCGGCGCAGCATGCGCTCAACGGCGAGCCGGCCGACGGCGTTGGTTCGCAGCTCCTCGTCAAAGGACTCCGCGCGGTCGCGGCCCTGGTCCTTGGCCCGGTAGAGGGCCATATCCGCTTCGGAGAGCAGTTCTTCGGCACTCCGCCGTGAGTCCAGGGTGCACGCGATACCCACGCTCACGGTGCACTCGTAGTCCTCGTCGCCGACCCGGAAGGGTTGGCGGCCGAACTCTACGATCCGGTTGGCCAACCGTACGGCGGCAGCCTCGTCGGCAACCCCCTCGGTCACGATCACGAACTCATCGCCGCCCAAGCGGGCCAGCGTGTCGGCTGGGCGAAGATGATGGGTGAGACGTTCGGCCAGCTTCAGCAGCACCATGTCGCCGATGCGATGACCGAGCGAATCGTTGATGACTTTGAAACGGTCGAGATCGAGGTACAGCACAGCTAGCAGCCCAGAGGTGCGATTCAGACGACGCAGACCCTGATTGATCCTGTCCATGAGCACGGTTCGGTTGGCCACGCCGGTCAGGGGGTCAGTAGTCGCCCGGTGTTCCAAGGCCGCGATTTGTAGCTGACGTTCGGTGATGTCATGCACGGTGGACACCGTCAGCTCCAGGCCTTGGGCGATGACGACGCGCGACGTCGCTTCGACCCACCGGTAGGACCCGTCGGCGCCACGGAACCGGTAGCTCATCGACACGGACTCGCCTGAGGGTCGATCGACGCGACTTGTCCGGAGGGACGGAACGTCGTCAGGGTGGACGAGATCCTCCTCGGAGACCCCAATCAGGGTCGACGGCTCCCAGCCAAACGGCTGAGCCCAAGCCGAGCACACATAGCGAAAACGGCCGTCGGGACCAACCACGGTCGCAAGGTCAACCGAGTCGACCACGATCGACGGGTAGTCGATGCTGTCATCCAAGACTTGCTCGGGGGATTCAACGCCTGATGCCATCTATCTGCCTCCGCACCGCGGCGAACACCGATCTGGCGGACACTTACTCGCGGGGTCTGGGCGATGGCTGCGGGCCGAACTTGCCCACGATCGTATCAGCCCCAGGATCGATCAACGCTCACCGCGGTTCGACCCCCACTAGCCGAAACCGGCCCAGAGCCGGACATCACACGCCTAAAGTGCGCAAGTCGCTGTTGAAAGCTAACGGTTCCTGCTATCACGAGATCGTCCACGCCAGAACCCGACGCGTTGTTGCTTACGTCGTCGATGAGGAGTTGGCCCGTGTACCCGCCCGTTGCTGACGCGCAGTCTCCGAGCGCGGAAGGCGTGATCGCAACCGACCCAGGCTCCAGCGGCAGCCCCAGACTCGGCAAGTCGCTGGAGCCGTCATCAAAACCCCCGGAGAGTAATTCGGAGCCGAGGTTGTCCGTAACCGAGAGACACACGTTGCACCAATCGCCCCGACAACCCTCGCTGATGTTGAAGGTCCCGTAGAGAGCAGTGTCCGAGGCACCAACCAGGGTCCCGCTGTACTGATACGTCGGACCGAAGTACCCAAAGGTGGCGGTTCCGGTCCCCACCACCGCCGCCGTAACCGAGTCTGATTGGGCGCTGGCCTTGCTCCCGACCATCCCCAGCAGGAGTGACGCAAAGATGACGACCGCAACCAGGACTGATCTGCGCACCCTTGTTCCCCCCCCGATGTGACCCCTCTAGCGCAAGCGTACACCCCCAAGAAATACCGCGAAAGGGTCTTATTGCCCGTAACAGACAGCCTCCGCCGGCGTGGGCGAGGGGGGACTTGAACCCCCACATCCTTTCGGACACAGGAACCTGAATCCTGCGCGTCTGCCAATTCCGCCACTCGCCCGAGTGGACCCATCAGTGTACTTGCGTGCCGCCGAGCCTTCGCCAGTCCCGAGTACGCTCAACGCTTGCCAGTGACCTCCGAGATGCCAGCTCAGGGAAGGCGAAGAAGGCGGCACCTGAGCCGCTCCGGATGTACCGCGCCCACGGGGCCGCCGCTCGGACGGGGTGCTCGCGGCCGTCGTCTTACCTCCGCCCGCTTGCATCTCGGAGGCCCTTGATGGGGCTCCAACAGTTCGAGCGGCGCCTGGAGCGCATGGTCGAGGGGGTGTTCGCCCGCGCGTTCCGCAGCGGGCTGCAACCCGTCGAGATCGGCCGCCGGCTGACCCGGGACATGGACCTGCGCCGGACGATCGCGCCGCGCGGCACCATCGCTCCCAACGAGTTCACCGTCCTGCTCTCCCCCAGCGACCGGTCCCGGTTCGCCCCGATCGAGGACGAGCTCGTCGCCGAGCTCGTGGCCGTCGCCCGCGACCACGCCGGGACCGAGAACTACGTGTTTCTCGGACCAGTGACCGTCACCATGAAGACCGATGAGGACCTGGGGGCCGGGATGGTCCTGGTGTCGGGGGAGATGGTCAAGCCGGCCGAGACGGCCAAGCCCAGCCTGGTGCTCCCGGATGGTCGCAAGATCGAGCTGGGCCCCAAGTCGCTGATCATCGGCCGCCTGCCCGATTCCGGGCTGGTGCTCTCCGATCCCAACGTCAGCCGCTACCACGCCGAGTTCCGGCCGGCGTTGGCTCCCGACGGAGATCCGCTCGGGTCCAACGAGTACGAGGTGTCGGACATGGGAAGTACCAACGGCACCAAGGTCAATGGCATCCCGGTGGTCGGCGCCCAGATCCTTCGCGACGGGGACACCGTCACCGTCGGCGCCACCACGATCCGGTACGAACGGGCTTAGGACATCCCAGCGGCCCGTGCCCGACCAGCTGCTGACGTTCCTCAAGTACATCTTCCTCGCCCTGCTCTACTTATTCTTCCTGCGGGTGCTCCGCGCCGTGTGGATCGAGCTGCGAGAGCCCAAACCGGCTCCGCTCCCGGCCCAGGCGGCCGCCCCGGCTGCCACCCCGGCTTCGGTCTCGGGGAACGGTCGCCGGGGTCGCCACGACGGCGAGCGCCTGGTGATCCTCGAGCCCGCCGAGCGGAAGGACCAGGAGTTCCCGCTGTCAGCGGAACTGACCGTTGGGCGGGCCGGCGGCTGCGGGGTGCCGCTCCCCGACGACACCTTCGTCTCCCAGCTGCACGCCCGGCTGTTCCGCCGCGACGGTGACCTGTACGTGGAGGATCTGGGATCGACCAACGGGACCTACCTCAACAAGAAGAAGGTGACCGCGGCGGTCCCCATGCGCAAGGGGGACAAGCTCCAGATCGGCAAGACGATCATGGAGGTCCGCCGGTGACGGAACTACGGGCCGGGTCGGCCACCGACGTCGGGCGGGTGCGCGCCAACAATCAGGACGAGCTCCTGGTAGCCACACCCCTCTTCGCGGTGGCGGACGGGATGGGTGGAGCCGCGGCGGGAGAGGTGGCGTCGGCCACGGCTATCCACGCCCTCCGCGACGCCTTCGCCGGCGCCGGCGAATCCACCCCGGAACACCTGCTCCAGGCCGCCCAGGCCGCCAACCGGGCCGTGTGGGACCAGGCCGAGGCCAACCCCGAGATGCGGGGCATGGGCACGACCCTGGTCGCCCTGGCCCAAGTGGGCGACGGTCAGCTGGCGGCGATCAACATCGGCGACTCCCGCCTATATCAGCTGCACGAAGGCGAGCTGCGCCAGGTGACGTCGGACCACAACCTGGTGGCCGAGTTGGTGGCGGAAGGGCGGCTGTCCAAAGAGGACGCCGAGTTCCACCCGAGACGCAACATCATGACCCGGGCCCTGGGGGTGGAACCGGAGGTGCCGGTGGACGAGTTCCTCCTCGACGCCAGCCCCGGCGACCGCCTCCTCCTGTGCAGTGACGGCCTGTTCCGGGAGTTGAGCGACGACCAGATCGCCTCCTTGCTGCTCCGCCTGGCCGACCCGGAGGAGGCCGCCGACGAGCTCGTCCAGGAGGCCAAACGGAAGGGGGGCAACGACAACATCACGGTCGTGGTGGTGGCCGTCGGATCAGGGGAAAAAGGGGGGGATCCCACGACGGCGATAGCCGCGTCCGCTTCGCCAGAGATCGTGAAACGAGCCAAGGACCCGCGACCGGCGGGCGGGGGAAGACGCCGAGCCGTACCTNNTAAAAGACGCCGAGCCGTACCGCGACCCTCGACCCGTTTCATCACTCTCCGGGTCGTTGGGTTCCTAGTCCTTCTCCTTCTGCTGCTTGGCTTGGCAGCTGCAGGCGTGGCGTGGTACGCCCGTGACGGGTATTTCGTTGGTCTGAAGGGCAGCCAGATCGTGATCTTCCGGGGCCAGCCGGGTGGGCTGCTCTGGTTCCACCCGACGGTCGCCGTCACCACCAGCGTGACCACCTCCCAGGTCGAGTCCTATCATCTCTCCGCCCTGGCCGCCGGCCAAACGGAACCGTCATTGGCCGCGGCCCGTGACCTGGTCGCCTCCATGGTGTCCGAGGAGCAGACCGTCCGACAGGCGCTCATCCCGCCGGCCCCGACCACGACTCTGCCGGCGAAGACCACGCCCACCACCCGCCCCACCTCGTGACCCCCGGCCGAGCCCCGGCGAGGCGGCGCACCGAGCTGGGCCTGATCCTGCTGGCGGTGGTCCTGACCGGCGGGCTGTACGCCCTGGCCGGGCTCGGCAAGGCCGGCAACCTGCCGGCCAATATTGGGCCGTTCCTCGGTGTCATCTTCGCCCTGCTGCTGGTGGCGCATCTGGCCATGCGCTGGCTGGCCCCCAATGCCGACCCGATCCTGTTGCCGACCGCCGGCCTGCTCAACGGGATCGGCTACGTCTTCATCGCCCGCCTCTCAACCCAGGAGGCCCGGCTGCAGGCGGTGTGGACCGCCATCGGGATCGCCGCCTTCATCGTCACCCTCCGATTCGTCCGCCACGCCCGGGACCTCGAGCGCTACCGGTACAGCTTCGCCTTCGCCGGCATCGGCCTGCTCCTGCTGCCCCTCGTTCCCGGCATCGGAGAGGACATCAACGGCGCCCGCCTGTGGATCCACCTGGGCGGCTTGAACTTCCAGCCCGGGGAGATGGCCAAACTGGCCCTGGCAATCTTCTTCGCCTCGGTGCTCGTCGAACGAGCCGACCTGCTGAGCCAGGCGACCCGCCGCATCGGTCGTTTCCTGGTCCTCGACCCCAGGTACCTGGCCCCGATCCTCGCCGCCTGGGGCCTCTCGCTGCTGATCTTCCTGGCGGAAAACGATCTGGGCTCGTCCTTTCTCTTCTTCGCCCTGTTCGTCGGGATGTTGTGGGTGTCGACCGGCCGGGCCTACTACCTGGGTTTGGGTGCCGGCCTGTTCGGGTTCGGTGCGTTTCTGGTCCTCAAGGTCATCGGCCACGCCCAGACCCGGGTGCAGGGCTGGCTGGACCCGTGGGCGCACGCCTCGACGTCGGGCTACCAGCTCATCCAGGGATGGTTCGCCATCGCTTCCGGCGGGTTGTTCGGACAGGGACCGGGCCAGAGCAACGCCGCCAACATCCCCGAGGCGTCCACCGACCTTATCTTCGCGGTGATCGCGGCCGAGCTGGGCCTGGTCGGCGCGGCGGCGATGCTCTTTGCCTACCTGCTGATGGTCGGGACCGGGCTACGCATCGCGGTGCGCTGCGACCGCCCCTTCGAGAAGCTGCTGGCCACCGGGCTCTCCCTGATCGTCGGGGTCCAGACCTTCGTGATCGTCGGTGGCGTGACCAGATTGATCCCCCTGACCGGCATCACCCTCCCCTTCGTGTCCTATGGCGGATCGTCCCTGATCGCCAACTACATCCTGCTGGCGCTGCTGCTGCGTATTTCACATGACACCGAAACCCCGGCGCGGCTGCCGGACGCGGCCGGCACCCTGATCGGAGCAGACAGTTGAACCGGCAGATCCGCCTGGTCGGCGTCGGGATCATGGTTCTGTTCGTCGGGCTGTTCCTCCAGCTCAACTGGCTGCAGATCGTGCACGCTCCCGCCCTCGAGGCCAACCCGCTCAACAGCCTGGGCGTGGTCAAGGAGTACACCGCCCCGCGGGGGGACATCGTCTCCGCCGACGGGGTCACGCTCGCCGACTCGGTGCCAACCAACGACGAGTACAAGTACCTGCGGCAGTACCCCACCGGTGCCCTATTCGAGGACATCACCGGGTTCTTCTCCTTTACCTACGGGTCCGACGGGGTCGAGCGCACCTACGACCAGGTGCTCACCGGATCCAACAGTCCCTTCAAGCTGCCAACCAGCCTCAGCCAGCTGCGAACCCTCTTGACCGACCACAACCGGACCCAGTCCATCACCCTCACCGCGCTCGACAAGCTGCAGAAGGTCGCCCAGGCCGAGCTGGCCGGGCGGGAAGGCTCCGTGGTCGCCCTCGACCCGCGCACCGGCGCCATCCTGGCCATGTACTCCAACCCGTCCTTCAACCCCAACCTGCTGTCCGGGCATGACCAGACGACGGTCCAGGCCAGCTACAAGGCGCTCAGCGCCACCCCGGGGATCTTCTCCCCAGGCGCCTACCGGCAGCGGTGGTTCCCCGGCTCGACGTTCAAGATCATCACGGCCTCGGCGATGTACGACCACCAGCCCGCGCTCGTCACCAAGGTGTTCCCGACGCTGTCCGCCCTCCCGCTCCCCGACACCACCAACCTGCTGCACAACTTCGGGGGGGAGGTGTGCGGCGGCGCGCTACTGGAGCTGTTCACGGTGTCGTGCGACACCGGTTTCGGCCAGGTCGGCCTGGATCTGGGCGCCAACTCCCTCAACGACGAAGCGACCAGCTTCGGGTTCGACCAGACCCCGCCCATCGACCTACCGTTCGCGGCTCAGTCGTACTTCCCGACGGCGGCCAGCTTCGCCCAGGACGTGCCGGGCGTGGCCTACTCGGCGATCGGCCAGCAGGATGTCCAGGCCACCCCGCTGGAGATGGCGATGGTGGCGGGCGCCATCGCAAACGGTGGGACCATGATGACGCCCCACGTGCTCGGGCACGTGACCAACGCCCAGAGCCAGGTGGTGAGCACCTATCAACCCAAGCCGTGGTTGCAGGCCACCTCCGCCGCCACCGCCGCCCAGCTCACCCAGCTGATGGTCTCCGTGGTCGACCGCGGCACCGGGGTGGCCGCTCGGATCCCCGGCGTGGCGGTGGCCGGCAAGACTGGCACCGCCCAGACCGGGACCGGGGAGACCGACGACTGGTTCGCGGCGTTCGCCCCCGCTGCGGCGCCGACGATCGCGGTGGCGGTCGTGCTCCCCAACCAGCCGTCCGCCGACGAGTACCAGGGTGGCACCCTGGCGGCTCCCATAGTCAAAGCCATGATCGAGGCCTATCTGGGGGGAGGGACTGCACCGGTGCCGCCCTCCACAGCCCCCTAGGCTCTACTCCGAAATGTCCTCCCAGCAGGTCTTCAGCGACCGCTACGAGATGGTCGACCACATCGCTCGGGGCGGAATGGCTCAGGTGTACCTGGCCCGGGACCTGCTGCTCGATCGCGCCGTCGCCCTCAAGGTGCTGTTCCCCGAGCTATCTGTCGACCGGGCCTTCGTGGAGCGGTTCCGCCGCGAAGCCAAGGCCGCCGCCAATCTGAGCCACCCCAACATCGTGTCGATCTACGACTGGGGGCAGGGGGAGCGGACCTATTACATCGTCATGGAGTACGTCGACGGCCGCACCCTGTCATCGATGCTCAAGGACGGGCCGCTCGAAGCCTCGCAGGCGGCCGCCATCGGGGCCGATGTGGCTGCCGCCCTGGAGTTCGCCCATCGACACGGGGTTATCCACCGCGACGTCAAGCCGGGCAACGTGCTGATCAACTCGTCGGGACAGGTCAAGGTGGCCGACTTCGGCATCGCCCGGGCCATCGGCGCCGGCGCCGCGGAGGACCTCACCCAGACCGGCTCGGTGATGGGGACGGCCACCTACTTCTCCCCCGAACAGGCCCAGGGTTACGCCGTCGACGCCCGCAGCGACGTGTACTCCCTCGGGGTCGTGCTCTACGAGATGGTGACCGGCCGGGTGCCGTTCACGGGTGACAGCCCGGTGTCCATCGCCTACAAGCACGTCAAGGAGGAGCCGACTCCCCCTAGTGCCATAAACCCGACTGTTCCCGCCGGCTTCGAGGCCATCGTCTTGAAGGCCCTGGCCAAGGAACCCGGCGCCCGCTACCAGAGCGCCGAGGAGCTGCGCGCCGACCTGGTGCGCTTCGGCCAGGGCCAGCCGGTCGCGGCAGCCATGGAACCAACCCGGATGGTGGGGGCGGTGGGTGCGACGGCAGCCATGGCCGGGGTGGGAGGTGCCACCACCCGGGTGCAGGACGCGGCCCGCACCACCGCCATACCCACCGGCTACGGCGGCGGGCCCGGCGGCGGGAGCCCGGCCGAGCGATCGACGAGAAGGGGACTGCTGGCGGTCCTGGTGATCGGCCTGCTCGTGGTGCTGGCCGTATTGGGTTTCTTCGTGGGCCGGTCGCTCGGCTGGTGGGACTCGGCCAAGACCCTGACTGTGCCGAACAACGTGGTGGGCGAGCCGGTGGCGACCGCCACCGCCCAGCTGCGCCAGCTCGGGTTTACCGACATCAAGACCTCCTCGCAAGCGAGCACGCAGTACGGCGCGGGCGACGTGATCACCACTAACCCCTCGCCCGGCTCCGCCCAGAGCAGCAGCAAGCCGGTGGCACTGGTGGTCAGCAGCGGTCCCACGCCGGTCAAGGTCCCCAACGTGGTCGGCCAGAACTCCGCCGCGGCCACCAACACCCTTTCGACCGATGGGTTCGAGGTCAATGTCACCGACGCCACGTCCAACACGGTGGCGTCGGGGTACGTGATCAGCACCAATCCGTTGGCTGGCACGACCCAAGGCAAGGGATCGTCCGTGCAGCTGGTGGTCTCGACCGGCAAGGCCCAGGTGACCATTCCGTCCCTGGTCAACGAATCCCCCGGGCCCGCCGGCCAGCAGCTCGGCGCCCTCCAGTTGGACGTGACCCAAGCCAACGAACCGTCGTCAACGGTGACGGCCGGACTGGTTACCCGGACCAGCCCGGCGGCCGGCACCATGGTCGCCATCGGTACGTCCGTCACCATGTACGTGTCGACCGGACCCCAGCAGGTCACCGTCCCGAACCTGCAAAATGACACCAAGGCGCAGGCTGCCACCGCCCTCACGGCGGCTGGGGTCGGGCTGGTCCCGAACTTCACCACCCAACCCGTCGACACTCAGAGCCAGAACGGGATCGTCATCAGCCAGACCCCGGCGCCGAACTCGACCGTCAATGAGGGGTCGACGGTCGACGTGGTGATCGGTTCGTTTAGTAGCGGCAGCAGCACGACCTCGCCGTCGTCGTCAACTACAACGACGACGCTGACGACGACGTCGACCACGGCCCCGTCGGGACTGCTGCCCTAGACGTCGCTCGCGGGCCCGGCGTCGTGGCGGCCCGGGTGGGCGGAGGGCGTTCCCCCGTTGCAGGCGGCCCGGGTGGCGGAGGCCCAGCCCGAGCGTGGCGCCGACCGCCCGCCGCCCCGGTCAGGAAGCCGCCGCGGCCATTCTCGTAGGACTTCGTGATTCTCGGCGTCAGATCGTCCACTAATCAACAGTCCACTAATCATCATGATTTGACGCCAAGAATGTCCTATTACTACGAGAAGGCGGCCGGGACGGCGGCCAGCGCCTCGGGTTGCCCGCAGGCGGCCAGCCAGTTGGCCAGCAGCCGGTGGCCGCCCTCGGTCAGGATCGACTCGGGATGGAACTGGACCCCCTCGACCGCCAAGGTGCGGTGGCGCAAACCCATGATCGTGCCATCCTCTGCCCAGGCCGACTCCTCGAGCTCGGCCGGGACGGCCGCGGCGTCCACCACCAGCGAGTGGTACCGGGTCGCCACCAGCGGGTCGGCCAGGCCGGCAAACACGCCCCGACCGTCGTGGGTGATCGACGATGTCTTGCCGTGCATCACCTCGGTTCGCACGATCCGCCCGCCGAACACCTCACCGATGCACTGATGACCCAGGCAGACCCCCAGGACCGGCACGGAGCCGGTCAGCTCGACGATCAGCGCGTTGCTGACTCCCGCCCCTTCGGGGCGGCCTGGCCCGGGCGAGATGAGCAGCCCGTCCGGCCGTAACGACCGAGCGGTGGCGACGTCGATAGCGTCGTTGCGGTACACCAGGGGCTCGGCGCCCAGCTGACCGAGATACTGGACGAGGTTGTAGACGAACGAGTCGTAGTTGTCCACGACCAGGATCCGAGCCACGGACGCCACGGTAGCTGCCCTAACATCACATGCATGCCGAGGAAGACCAAAGATGCGCCCGGGCGGGTCACGCCCAAGGGGGGGCCGGCCAAGCGGGGCGGGGCCACCGCGAGGGGTGGCGCTACGACCAGCGGGCGATACACCCCCCCTATCCCCGCCGAGTACCGCAGCAGCCCCCGGTGGGTCCCGGTCCTGATCCTGACCTTCTTCGGGCTAGGAATCCTCTGCATCCTCATCAACTACCTGCCATTGCATGTGCTGCCGGGGGAGCCTTCCAACTGGTACCTCTTCGTCGGTCTCGGCTGCATCGTCGCGGGCTTCATCTCGGCCACCCGCTACCACTGAGCCCCCCCACCGGGTGCCGCTAGCCGGCAACCAGAAGGCGGCATTCAGGTAAACAGACGAGAACCTCAAGTTACAGGCGTGTGACACTCCCCAGAGTTGTCCCCAAGCTGGGGATATGTGGGGATGAAGCCACCGGGGGCTCAGAGGACCCGCGTCCGGCCGTGACGGCCATGGCTTGGTCACCCCTCACAGCCGACTGCGAGTACCGCACCCAGTCAGTGAAGGCCCTGGGTTCTCCCAGGGCCTTCACTGATCCGGCTTCCCCCACCCCACATCTTCCGCCACATCGCCGCCATCAGCGAGCGAGCATTGGGCTGTGTCGACGACGGCGCCGTCAACTCCGGTTAGATCCGCCGGCGACGGTAACCCCGCTCGATGCTCAGAAGGCCGAAGCCCAGCAGCATCAGGAGCATCGCCGCTTCGACCAGTCGGGTCAATGGGGCCCCGGTAAAGGCCAGGTGCCCGCTCGGAGTGGTCGCAGTGGGCGACACCGCCGGCCCGGTCGCCAGATACGGGATGGTCAGCGACGACGTGGCCGTCACCGCCGGCCCGGTGGGCGGCAGCCCAGTGGCGGTGCCGGTGTTCTTGATGCTCCCGGCAGTCACGGCCGCGCTGGTGGTGGTGTACGTAGCCGTACAGGTCTCCACCTCACCGGGTGTGAGCGACGTGTCCGGGCAGGAGATGGCCGACAGACCGGGCATCGGATCGCTCACCGCCACCGGGTCCAGGAGGACGTTACCGGTGTTGGTCACCTTGTAGTAGTAGGTGACCACGGTCCCGGCCGCCGAGTAGGTGGTGACGCTGGCCGACTTGGTCAGAGAAATGCCCGGGCTTGCCCCCGCCTTGGTCTGCGTCACCGGGATGGTGACGGTGGAAGGCGGCGAGTTGACGGGCGGACCCACCGGGGGTGTCCCGGTGGCGATGGCCGTGTCGGTCACGTGGCCGGCGGTCAGATTGGCTTGGGTGACTGTCCAGGTGCCGGTGCAGGTCTCCGACGCTCCGGGCGCCAGAGTGGACTCCGGGCAGGTCGGGCCGGTGGTCAACACGGGCGTGTCGGTGACGGTCACGTCGGTCAAGGTCACGTTGCCGATGTTGGTCACCAGGAAGTCGTAGGGGACGACCTGGCCGACCACGTCCACCGAGGTGGTGGTCGACGACTTGAGCACCGTGATGGCCGGGGCGTCGGTGACGACGTAGAAGTTGCCGACACCGGCTCCGCCCGAAGGCACGATCACCGGCTGCGTCGCCGACAGGCCGCCACCGGCGATAGTCGGCGGGGTCGCTACCCCGCACGCCACGAACACGTCGCCGGTCGGCGCGGTGGCCGACATGGTGAACGTTCCCGCCGCCACGTCGGTAGCGGGGATGGTGTTGGTTCCCGTCACCGGTGGGGTGGTCGGAGCCGACAGGGCCGCCCCCGTCGCCGAAGCCAGCGTCGTCGACACCGCCCCGTTCACGCACTCGTAAATGTTGCCGGCGATGGTCTGCACCACCGGCGGGACGTAAGGGATAGACACCGACGAGGTGGCCTTCACCGGCGGTCCCACGGGCGGGTAGCCGGTGGCAGTGCCGGTGTTCTTGATGCTGCCGGCGCTCACATCCGCCTGGGTGGTGGTGTACGTAGCTGTGCAGGTCTCGACCTCACCGACCGTCAGTGACGTGTGCGGGCAGGAGATAGCGGATAGACCCATCATCGGGTCGGTCACGTTTACTGGATCCAGAGTCACATCGCCGGTGTTCTTCACCTTGTAGAAATAGGTGACCGGAGTGCCCACAGCCGAGAAGGACGTGATGCTCGCCGTCTTCGTGAGGGTGATCGCCGGCGACTCCGCACATGTAAGAGTAAAGATGCTCGAGGTAGCCGTGTAGTCGTAGGTCTTCGGGTCGGCGGTACCCCAGTTAGCAGCGATGTCCACGCTGACCGAGGCCGATGTCGTATTGCTCGGCAGGGTTATGTCGAGCACCGGGTGGTAGGTCGTGGTGGACTTTCCAGCAGGCACAACGGTGCCACTGGCCAGCCCGCCCGAATCGACGACGGTCACCGGTCCCGAAGGGCTGGAGGTGTAGGTGACAGCGGTGACATACGCCGGGTCTCCGGTTTCGATGTTCTGGACGGTCACTGTCAAGTCGACTGTCCAGACCGCGCTACCCGTAGTGCATACCGGCGAGGTGACGGCACCGACGGAGATCGACGGCTGGAGCCCAGTCCCCCACGCCCACGCCGTGCCAGTGCCAAGCCAGGAGATGCCGCCTATGAGCAGACTCGCGACTACTGAACCGCGAATAACGTTCCGCCCTACGTTTTTGAAGATTGCCTGTCGGCCCATTTGTTACCTCTCGCTGGGCGGCATTAGCGTAGCCGCTCTGGAACATCGTGGCATTGTCTCTCTGGCCAGCCACACGCTTCACACCGTCCCGCGCTTGTGGCCCTTGATACACGCTGCGGCGGCACGCTAACAAACACGCTTGGTGGTTGTCTAGAGCGCCCTTCCGTCATTTCTATGTCTGCGGTGCTTACTGAGCCCGGATAGTGAACGCTCATAGTGATGGTAACGCCACTTCTCGTCCCATAAGCAGTGGCCCGGCGTCACGAAACTGGGTCCGGGCCGTCTTGTGCTCCCCCGACATAATGACCGGCGGACACCGCGGACACAATTACGGCTGTCCATCGTTTCGGGCCTCCCTCACTCATCGCCGTAGTCGGCCGCGATGATGCCGCGGTCTCCGGCCCTGTTGGTGGATCCCCTCTACCCTCACGTCAAGGCGTGGAGCCGAACCCAGATGGGGATCCCGGACCGCGACAGTGGACGGATTGGCCCTATGAGGGTTCTGACCCTGGTCGCATCCGCCGACGCAGTCGGAAGCCTCTCTCGAGGCCCAGGAGACCCAAGCCCAACAGCATCAGGAGCGTCGCCGCTTCAAGCGATCGCGTCACTGCTGCGCCAGTGAAGGGCAGCGATCCGCTCGATGTCGGCACCACCTGGGCAGCGGGCGGCGGCGCAGCGGTCCCAATCGGACTATCGCCGCTGCCCGAGGAGATGGTGTTCTTGAAGGGGACGGTCAGCGACGAAGTGCTGCTCACCGGCGATCCCTCAGGCGGTGTCCCGCTGGCGGTCCCGGTGTTCTTGATGCTGCCGGCGTTCACGTCGGCCTGGGTGGTGGTGTAGGTGGCCGCGCAGGTCTCCTCCTCATTGGGCGTCAGGGCCGGGTCCGGGCAGGAGATAGCAGACAGACCGGTCATCGGATCGGTGAC
>PMHH01000096.1:4369-9839 GCA_003156595.1 Acidimicrobiaceae bacterium | reverse complement strand
CGATCAATACATCGAACTCGCCCTTGCGCAGGTCGCGCAGGATCGCGATGCGTTCGAGCGTCTCGACCTCGCTGTGCAGGTAGCGCACGCGGATCCCGTTCTCGAGCAGATAGTCGGTGAGGTCCTCGGCCATCTTCTTGGTGAGGGTGGTGACCAGCACCCGGTCGCCCCGCTCCGTACGATCCCGGATCTGGGCGATCAGGTCGTCGATCTGCCCCTTGGTGGGCTTCACCATCACCTCCGGGTCGACCAGACCGGTAGGGCGCACGATCTGCTCCACCACTTGACTCGACTGCTGGATCTCATACGCCGAGGGGGTAGCGGACAGGAACACGCACTGGTTGACCCGCTCGTAGAACTCTTCGAAGCGCAGCGGCCGGTTGTCCGCCGCCGAGGGCAGGCGGAACCCGTGCTCGATCAGAGTTTCCTTGCGGGACCGGTCCCCGTGGTACTGGCCGTGCAGCTGCGGCACGGTCTGGTGGGACTCGTCGATCACCAACAGGTAGTCCTTGGGGAAGAAGTCCAGGAGGGTATGCGGCGGCTCACCCGGCTGGCGGCCGTCGATGTGCCGGCTGTAGTTCTCGATGCCCGAGCACACGCCCACCTCGGCCAGCATCTCCAGGTCGTACGAGGTCCGCATCCGGAGCCGCTGGGCTTCGAGCAGCTTGCCCTCGGCCTCGAACCAGGCCAGGCGTTCCTGCAGCTCGCGCTCGATGCCCCCGATGGCCACCTGCATGCGCTCGTCACCGGCGACGTAGTGAGTGGCGGGGAAGATCACCAACTCGTTGGGCTCCCCGACCTTCTCACCGGTGAGCGTATCGACGATGCTGATGCGCTCGATTTCGTCGCCGAACAGCTCGATCCGGACGGCGTGCTCCTCGTAGGCGGGGTGGACCTCGATGGTGTCGCCGCGCACCCGGAACTTGCCCCGCACCAGGTTGGCATCGTTGCGCTCGTACTGCATGTCGACGAGCCGGCGCAGGACGGCCCGCTGGTCCTGCTCGGCGCCCTGCTGCAGGTGCAGGATCCGGTCGGCGTACTCCTCTGGCGAGCCTAAGCCGTAGATGCAGCTGACCGAGGCCACCACGATGGTGTCCCGGCGGGTGAGCAGGGCCGAGGTCGCCGAGTGGCGGAGCCGGTCGATCTCGTCGTTGATCGAGCTGTCCTTCTCGATGTAGGTGTCGCTGGAGGGGAGGTACGCCTCCGGTTGGTAGTAGTCGTAGTAGCTGACGAAGTACTCCACCCGGTTGCGCGGAAAGAACTCCCGCATCTCGTTGGCCAGCTGGGCTGCGAGCGACTTGTTGGGCGCGATGATCAGGGTCGGCCGCTGCACCTTTTCGATCGTCCAGGCGATGGTCGCGCTCTTGCCGCTACCGGTGATGCCGAGCAGGGTCTGGAAGCGGTCGCCGCGCCGGACCCCCTCGGACAACTGAGTTATCGCAGAAGGCTGGTCTCCCGCCGGGGCGAAATCGGACACCATCTGGAAATCAGGCATTGCTCTGATGGTACCGGCCCCCTGCGACGATCAAGTCCGGGCGGCTCGTTCCTCCAGCCATGCCCACACCCGATCGATCTCCCCTTCGAGGGCGATGCGATCACCGTGGTTGTCGAGCACCACGTCAGCCAGTCGGCAGCGATCCTCTCGGCTTATCTGGGCCGCAACCCGGGCGAGGGCGTCTGTCTCCGTGAACCCTCGCTGCTCCACCAGCCGGGCCACGGCCAGATCCTCCGGGGTATCCACCACCACGACGGCACCGAACTGGAACTGGGCCTTGGTGGCGATGTTGAGCAGGGGTATGTCGAGGACCACGATTCGACCCTCGGATGCGACCTGGAGCATCCGCTCACCCATGACGCGGCCGATGACCGGGTGGGTCAGATCGTTGAGGTCAGCCAAGGCGTCGGGATCCCCGAATACCGCGGCAGCCAGCGCCGGCCGGTCGACGGTCCCGTCAGCGCGGACGACACCCGGTCCGAAGCGATCCACCACCGGTTGGTAGGCGGGGCCACCCGGCTCGAGTATCTCCCTGGAGATGGCGTCGGCGTCGACAACGGCCGCGCCCCGTTCGGCCAAGCCGGCGGCGACGGTCGACTTCCCCGAACCGATGCCCCCGGTGAGGCCCACGAGCAGCATGCGGCGCCACGGTAGCGGGAGCGGGCGGGCTGGCGCGCCGGTTGCCGCCGCGACTGACTAGTCACAATGGCGGTCACCAATGGTCCGCCCGGACCATTGCGGGATCAAGCTCGGCCAGGGATGCTCCAGATGGGTAGGCCGCCCGCGGCACCGCCACGGCGCGACACCTCGAGGGACCACGAACGCATGAACTACGACGACTCGCAAGAATCCTACCGTCACCACCTCCTGGGCGTCCTCTTCGGCTCGAACGTGCCCCAGGCCCTCGAAGGCCAACTGCTGCGGACCTCCGACGTGGCGGCGCTGTTCCAGGTCTCGGAACGGACCGTGTCGGAGTGGGCCAAGCGCGGCCAAATCCCTTCGGTCCGGACCCCCGGCGGCCACCGTCGCTTTCCCGCCAAGGGGATCCGGGCCCTGCTCCAGGAGCACAGCGGGGAAAGCGAGGCCGCCTCCAGCGAAGACCCTTCCCCCAGCAGCGGGTCAACCTCCACCAGAGGCCCTGCCTCCGTTACCGACCTGAGCGACCGCCGGAACGCGTCCGCCTGAACCGGGCGACGCTGCCCCGCTTCGCCGCCGCCGCCACCTCCATCACCGCGGCGCCAGCGCCGCCTACGCCAGCACCGCCTCCAGCGACGCGGCCGGCAAGCCGTGGGCGTCGGCCACCGAGGGATAGGTGACCACCCCGTCGAAGGTGTTGAGCCCGAGGGCCAGCACCGGGTCGGACCGCAGGGCGTCCCGCCATCCCCGGTCGGCGATCTCCACCACGTACGGCAGGGTCACGTTCGTGAGCGCGTAGGTGGACGTGTGCGGCACCGCCCCCGGCATGTTGGCCACGCAATAGAAGACGGAATCGTGCACCCGGTAGACCGGGTCGGCGTGGGTGGTGGGCCGCGAGTCCTCGAAACAGCCGCCCTGGTCGATGGCGATGTCGACGAGGACCGAGCCGGATTTCATACGGGAGACCAGCTCATTGTTGATGAGCATCGGCGCCTTGGCTCCGGGCACCAGGACCGCCCCGATGACGAGGTCCGCGTCGAGCACGGCGCGCTGGATCTCGTAGGCGTTGGACGCCACCGTCTGGCAGTGCCCCTGGTAGATACGGTCGGCCTCGCGCAGCTTGGCGACGTTGCGGTCGAGGAGCAGCACCTCGGCCTGCATGCCGAGCGCGATGGCTGCCGCGTTCATGCCCGACACCCCGGCCCCTATGACGACCACCTTGGCGGCGTACACACCCGACACGCCGCCCATGAGCACCCCCCGTCCCCCGCCGTCGCGTTGCAGATGGTGGGCGCCGGCTTGAGGGGCCATGCGCCCGGCCACCTCTGACATCGGGGCTAGCAGCGGCAGCGACCCGTCCGGCAGCTGTACGGTCTCGTAGGCGATGGCCGTGGTCCCGGCCGCGAGCAGGGCCTCGGTGCACGCCCGGGAGGCAGCCAGGTGCAGGTAGGTGAACAGGACCAGGTCCTTGCGCAGCAGGTGGTACTCCTCCTCGACCGGCTCCTTGACCTTGAGGATGAGATCGGCCTCGCCCCACACCTCCTCCGCGCTTTCCAGCATGACGGCCCCGGCTGTGACGAAATCGGCGTCGGGAAGTGACGACCCGCTGCCCGCCTCGCGTTGCACCAAGACCTGATGGCCGTGCCGCACCAACTCGTGGACACCGGAGGGAGTGCACGCCACGCGGTACTCGTGATTTTTTACCTCTGACGGAACACCGATCTTCACGGGTGGTCCCCTTCTCTCCTAGTTGTCAGGCACCAGGACGGCCGTGTCCTTGTTGAGTGTCTCACCCCGGAAGAAGGATGGGTTGACCCACCGGTAGAAGTACATCAGGATCAGTCCCACTATCAGCGCCCCCGCCCCGGTGAGGAACACCCCACCGATATGCCAGTCCGGCCAGAACGGAATGGTCCACGACGTGGATCCATAGTCAGGATTCCAGAACTCGTACGCCCCGTAGAAGAAGAAGGCGAAGAGGATCAACCCTCCCAGGAGAGGGGCGATGCCCTTGACGAGGAGTTCGCGGCCACTATTGCGCAGGTCGTGGCGGAACCACCAGGCGCAGGCGATACCGGTGAGGCCGTAGTAGAAGGCGATCATCAGACCGAGCGATGAGATGGTGTCGCCCAGCACACTGGTGCTCACCGCGGTCATGATCACGTAGAAGGCGATCGACGCCACTCCCATGCCGATGGTCGACCAGGTCGGGGTGAGATAGCGGGGGTGGATGCGGGCAAAGCGGGAGGGAATGCTCCGGTAGGCGGCCATCGCCAGCGACGTCCGAGCCGTCGGCAGGATCGTGGTCAAGGTGCTGGCCGCCGACGAGCTCAGCACCATGACCACGAGCAGCTTCGCCAGCACCCAGCCGGGGCCGGTGGTCCCGAAGACCTTCCCGCCGAGGACCGAGAGCACGTCGCCGGAGTTGTTCGGGTTGGCCAGGCCGATCCCTTTGGTGTTGGCGCTGACCCCTGCAAAAGATTGGGCCGCCACGGTCACCAGCACGTAGGTGACGAGCAGCACTAGCGTCGAGGTGATGGCTGCTATGCCGGGCGCCCGCTCCTTGTCGGCGGTCTCCTCGTTGATCGAAACAGCGGTGTCCCATCCCCAGTAGATGAANNCCGGCCGTGAGCGCCCCGAACCCCAGGTGGAAGGGATTGAACCACGACAGCGCCGGCTTGATGGCCTGGTGCCCGGCGCTGCCTCCGTACACCTTGACGAGAGCGGTGACGCTGAAAATGCCCAGCATGACCAGCTCAATGCCCAGGAGGGCGTACTGGATACGGGCGCTGATCTCTATCCCGATGTAACAGATCCAGCACATCAGGACGATCCAGATCACGCCGGCCAGCAGGCTCCACCAGGTGCTGGCGGCCAGGCCCTTGGCCCCCACCAGCTGGAACCCGTAGCCCCCGGCAATCGCGGCCAGGTTGGCCATGACAATCACGTCGGCCGCGATGATCCCCCAGCCCCCCATCCAGCCGACTTTGGGGCCGAAGGCCTTCGTCCCCCAGGTAAACGTGGTGCCGCAGTCCGGCATCACCTTGTTGAGCTGCTGATAGCCCACCGCGACGAACATCATCGGGAAGAAGGCCAGGAGCATCACGACTGGGGACTGCAAACCGACTGCAATGACGACGAAGCCGAGTGCGGCAGCCAGGCTGTAAGCGGGGGCCACGGACGCGATGGCGACGACCGTGTTCGACAGGAGGCCGATCGCCCCACTCTTGAGCCCCTTGCCGTTGCTTCCCTCGCCGGCGGCGCTGGCGGGCTGTTCGATGACTGTGGCCATGGTTTCGGTCCCCCCTACTCGAAGCTGCTCATGACGTGCTTGATCCG
>PMHH01000096.1:0-4349 GCA_003156595.1 Acidimicrobiaceae bacterium | reverse complement strand
GTACTCCACCCCGTTGGCCCACGCCACCGCCTGGTCCTCGTCGCTGAACCGCTGCACGGTTATGACCGGCCCGAAGATCTCGGACTGGGCGAGCTCGTCACCCTGTTCGACGCCGGCGATCACTGTCGGAGGAAAAAAGAAGCCCCGGCCGCCGGCCGGCTCCCCTCCAACGACGACCTGGGCGTGGCTCGGGGTCCGGGCCACCATGCCGGTCACGCGCTCGAGCTGGCTGGGGTTGTTGAGGGGACCGAACAGGACGTCAGGCTGGTCCAGCCCGCCGTACTCCGTGCCGCGTGCTTGCTCGGCAAGGGCGTCCACCATGTCGCCGTAGACCTTTGGCGCGGCCAGCACGCGGGTGGCCGCGGTGCAGTCCTGNNGCCCGGCGTTGAAGTAGCCGGCGATGGCGATGGCTTCGGCCGCCTTGGCCACGTCCGCATCGTCAAAGATGATCACCGGAGCCTTACCGCCCAGCTCCAGGTGCACCCGTTTGAGGTCCTCTGCGGCGGCAACCGCCACCTCCCGGCCGGCCCGGACGCTGCCGGTGATGGCCACCAACTGGGGAATCTTGTGGCTCACCAGGGCGCGCCCGGTGTCGCGGTCCCCGCAGATCACGTTCAACACACCCGGCGGGAAGATCTCCCCTGCCACCTCGGCCAGCATGACTGTGGTGACCGGGGTGGTGTCAGACGGCTTGAGGACGACCGCGTTCCCCGCGGCCAGGGCGGGGGCGATCTTCCANNGCGGCGCCGGCGAAGAACCGGATCTGGTCCAGGAGCGGCGGGATCTCCTCCGACCGTGTCAGGGCCAGGGGCTTGCCGGTGTTGCGCCCCTCCGCGGCCACGAAGTCCTCAGCCCGGGCTTCGATGGCGTCCGCCAACTTCAACAGCATCCGGCTGCGTTCGGAGGGCGTGGTGTCCCGCCAGCTCTCGAACGCGGTGGCCGCAGCCTCGCAGGCCAGGTCCACATCGGCGGGACCCNNCGGCGCCTCGGTGTAGGTCTCGCCGGTGCTCGGGTCCACGACCGGGGTGGTACGTCCGTCCTTGGCCTCGACTGCCGCGCCGTCCACGAAGTTGCCTAGCCGTTCCGTCATGGCTCGTCCCCTGGGCTCTCTCGGTCCTGCTCACCGTGCATCCGGACCAGGCAATCATGACATATTCTGACGATGATGCAAGGGAATCCTTTGCACAGGGCCGGTCGTGTCGCTAGAATCCGTCGTTGTGAGCGAGATGGACACTGCTATCCGCGATAGCAAAGGCGGTCTCGATCAGCTCAGCAAGCGGATCATCGAGCAGCTACAGGAGGACGGCCGGCGGTCGTACGCCGCCATCGCCCGGGCCGTGGGACTGTCGGAGGCCGCCACCCGGCAGCGGGTCCAGAAGCTGCTGGACGAGCGGGTCATCCAGATCGCGGCGGTGACCGACGCGGCCGCGGTGGGCTTCCACCGGATGGCGCTGCTCGGTGTCAACGTGGAAGGCGACATCCGCTCGGTGGCCGACAAGGTCTCCGGACTCCCCGAAGCGGAGTATGTCGTGATCTGCGCCGGCCAGTTCGACGTGCTCGTGGAGCTGATCTGTGAGGACGACGCCCACCTCCTGCGCACCATCGACGAATCCGTGCGGACCATTCCCGGGGTGCGCAGCACCGAAACCTTCGTCTACCTGCAAGTCGCCAAGGAGAACTACCAATGGGGGACCCGATGACCCAGCCAGCTGACCGCCAGCCACCTGACCACCCGCCGACCGACGACCAGGGCACCCCGAGGCCCGACTACCAGGGCACTCCGAGCCCCGACTACCAGCACCTCCAGGACGCGGCCCGCCGCCACCTCTGGATGCATTTCACCCGCATGAGCTCGTATGCCGATCACGACGTGCCGGTGATGGTCCGCGGCGAGGGACCGTGGGTGTGGGACAGCAAAGGCCGGCGCTACCTCGACGGCCTCTCCGGCTTGTTCGTGGTCCAGGCGGGTCATGGCCGGCGGGAGCTGGCCGAAGCGGCCGCCCACCAGGCGGGCCAGCTGGCCTACTTTCCGCTGTGGAGCTACGCCCACCCCAACGCCATCGAGCTCTCCGAGCGCCTGGCCTCCCTGGCCCCCGGCTCCATCAACCGGGTGTTCTTCACCACCAGTGGCGGGGAAGCAGTCGAGTCGGCGTGGAAGCTGGCCCGCCAGTTCTTCCGGGCGACCGGCCAACCGGGCCGTTACAAGGTGTTATCCCGCGACATCGCGTACCACGGCACCACCATGGGCGCCCTTTCCATTACCGGGCTGCCCTCGATCAAGGAGGCCTTCGAGCCGCTGGTTCCGGGCTCGGTGCGGGTTGCGAACACCAACTTCTACCGCGCCCCCGAGCACGGCGACGACCTCTCGGCGTTCGGTATCTGGGCGGCCGACGACATCGAGCGGCACATCCTGATGGAGGGGCCGGAATCCGTGGCGGCCGTGTTCCTCGAGCCGGTCCAGAACTCCGGGGGATGCTTCCCTCCCCCGCCGGGTTACTTCCAACGGGTGCGGGAGATCTGCGACCGCCACGGGGTGCTGTTGGTGTCCGACGAGGTCATCTGCGCGTTCGGGCGTCTCGGCTCTTGGTTCGGCTCGGAACACTACGGCTACCAGCCGGACATGATCACCTGCGCCAAGGGCATGACGAGCGGCTACTCCCCTCTGGGTGCCCTGCTCGTCGACGACCGGCTCATGGAGCCCTTCCTGGACGGGACGACGACCTTCTATCACGGCTTCACCTTCGGCGGGCATCCGGTATCGACCGCGGTGGCCCTGGCCAACCTCGACCTGATGGAGAAGGAGGACTTGGTCGGTGGGGTCGCGGCCCGGTCGGCGGCCTTCCGGACCGTGCTGGAGGGTCTGAGGGACCTGCCCATCGTGGGCGACGTCCGCGGGGAGGGCTTCTTCTATGGCATCGAGCTCGTCAAGGACAAGGACACTCGGGAGAGCTTCGACGACGACGAGTCCGAGCGCCTCCTGCGGGGCTACCTCTCCGGCGCCCTCTTCGATGCCGGCCTGATCTGTCGGGCCGACGACCGAGGCGATCCGGTGGTGCAGTTGGCCCCCCCGCTGATCTGCGAGCAGGAACACTTTGATCTCATCGGCGAGACGCTGCGCGCCGTGCTCAGCGAAGCCTGGTCCCGGCTCTGACGGAGAGCAGGACCGGCGAACCCGGGGGACCAACCCCGTGATCAACGGCGCAGCCAGTTTCTGGCACGCCTCCCTCGGTCCGCCCCCGCTACGTCCCGCGCTTGATGGCCCTCTCGACGCTGACGTCTGCATCGTCGGCGCGGGCTACACCGGGCTGTGGACCGCCTGGGCCTTGGCTGGCGCCGACCCCGGCTTGCGGATCGTGGTGCTGGAGGCCGAGCACGCCGGCTTCGGCGCCAGCGGACGAAATGGTGGTTGGCTCTCCGGTCTCATGCCGGGAGATCGGGCCCGGCTGGCGCGGGATTCGGCCGGGCGACCCGGTGGCGGCCGGGCCGGGGTGGTAGGCCTACAGCGCCACCTAATCGACGCCGTCAGGGAGATCGTCGAGGTATGTGCCAAGGAGGGCATCGAAGCCGACATCCACGTCGGCGGCACCTTGGCTGTGGCCACCGGCGCGGCCCAGTTGTATCGGCTGCGCGCCGCTCTGGCTGAGGACCGCACGTGGGGTCTGGGCCCAGAGGACGAGTGGGAGTTGGGCGCCGAGCAGGTGCGCGAACGGCTAGCCGTGGCGGGCGTGGCGGGCGGGGTGTTCAGTCCCCACTGCGCCCGTATCCAACCGGCCAAGCTGGTCCGGGGACTAGCCGATGTCGTCTGCCGACATGGGGTCGCCATATACGAGCGCACGCCGGCCCTCCGCATCGAACCCGGGCGCGTCCACACCGCCCGGGGCGACGTGCGGGCTCCTTGGGTGGTCCGGGCCACGGAGGGATTCACGGCCCAGCTCCCCGGACTGCACCGGAAGCTGCTGCCCATGAACAGTTCCATGATCGTCACCGAGCCCCTTCCGCCGACCACATGGGAGCGCCTCGGCTGGGCCGGCTCGGAGACCGTGCGGGACGGGGCTCACGCCTACGTGTACGCCCAGCGCACGGCCGATGGGCGGGTCGCCATCGGCGGGCGCGGCATCCCCTACCGCTTCGGTTCGCGGCTCGACACCGCCGGACGCACGCCGGCCGCGACCGCAGCCCAGCTGGCGCAGGCCCTGCGATCGCTCCTGCCGGGCGTCGGACAGCCAGAGGTGGCCCACACCTGGAGCGGGGTGCTCGGCGTGGCGCGCGACTGGTGCCCCACCGTCGGCGTCGAACGGGTCGGCGCCGGCGTAGCGGGCGGGGCGGCCCGGGCCAGCGGGGCCGGCGGG
>PMHH01000108.1 GCA_003156595.1 Acidimicrobiaceae bacterium | reverse complement strand
GCTGGTGGCGCCACGAGTACCACGATTCGGGGAAGCCGTGCACCAGGATCACCAGCGGGCCAGTACCTTCCTCGACCAGATGGATGCGGGTGCCGCGGGCGTCGACCAGGTGGTGCTTCATCGGGGGGAGGTTAGTGCCCTGCGCAAAACAACTTCAGCGAAAGAGATGGCGGCGGCGACTGCTGAGATCCCGCGTTTCCCTTACTCCAAGCGACACGTTTGTCGATCTGCTGTCGCCGCCGCCGTCTCTTTCTGGCCAGGTTGTTTTGCAGTGGGCGCTTAGGCGGAGCAGTACCGTGGCGTCATGCGGATCGCCAATGTGGACGGCCGGGCCAAGTTGATCGTCGGCGACGGGGCACTCGACGTGGGTACGGCCAGCGACGGGCGATTCGGCCCCGGTCCCGCCGCGGTGTACGACGACTGGGACGCCTTCCTGGAGTGGGCCTCCGCGGCCGCCGGCGCGGCCGGCACCGCCGGCGGTGCGCCCGCCCCCTCCGAGCGGCTCNNGGCTCGAGCCGTTCCATCCCGCCACCTGCGGGCCTCCTTCGCCGGCGCCTCGCCAGGTGTTCGCCGTGGCTCTCAACTATCGGGCCCACGCCGAGGAGTCCGGCTTTGCTCCTCCGAGTGACCCGCTGTTCTTCACCAAATACGTGAGCGCTTTTACTGGCCCGGTGACCGACGTGGTGCTCCCGGCCGGCAACGTCGACTGGGAGTGCGAGCTGGTGGCGGTGATCTCCCGCCCGACCCGCCGGATCGCGGCAGCCGACGGATGGTCGCACGTCGCCGGCCTTACCGTCGGACAGGACCTGTCCGAGCGGATCCTCCAACGCAGCGGGCCCGTCCCGCAGTTCTCTCTGGGCAAGTCGCACGCCGGGTTCGCCCCCAGCGGGCCTGTCCTCGTCACCCCAGACGAGTTCGCCAACCCGGACGACCTGGACATCGGGTGCGAGGTGGACGGACAGACCATGCAGTCCGCCCGCACCTCACTCATGATTTTCCCGGTCCCTGAGCTGATCGCCTACCTCTCCAATGTCGTAACCCTGTTCCCCGGCGACGTGATCTTCACCGGCACCCCGCCAGGCGTCGGTGCGGGCCGCACGCCGCCCGTGTTCCTCGCCCCCGGCGACCACCTGCGCAGCTGGGTGGAGGGCATCGGCGAGCTACACCAGCGCCTCGTCGCCTCCTGACCTGGGAGCGGGGCTCGACCGCGCCCCCATCGAAACGTCGACCTTCGGTAGCGTGCCGAGCGATGAGGACCCAGCGGCTGAGCGTCCCCGTCGCCGGCCCGGTCGATGGCGACGGACGGGCCCTCGCTCGGCGGCTGACCGCGGCGGCGGGCATCGCTCTGGTCGGTGCGGCCGTCTCTTACCTACTCCTCGTCCGCACCTCACTCGGCCAGCGCTTCGACAACGCCGCCTACTTCGGTAGCCAGCAATCGCTGTCGAGTGCCGTCGCTACCGACAACGAGCAACTGCGTCACATCACGGCGGACTCGTTCGCCTTGGTCCTGGTGGTGCTACTGGCTGTCGGGGTGCTACGACGCCGCCCCCGTCTCGGGGCGGCCGCCGCCCTGGCCGCCGGACTTGCCGTGGTCGGGACTGACGCCCTCAAGGACTGGGTCCTGACCCGACCCAACTTGACGGCGACCGATTCCCTCGCGCCCGGACGGACGTTTCCGAGCGGGCATACCGCCACTGCGGTGGCCTGCGCGCTAGCGCTCATACTCGTCAGTCCGCCCCGGTGGCGAGGTCTGGCAGCAGTCGTCGCCGGCGCGTACGCCTGGGGGGTAGCGGCGCAAGTCCAGACCGCCGGCTGGCACCGGCCGAGCGACGCCATCGGAGCCGCGCTGCTCGCATTTGCGTCCGTAGCCGCGGTTGGAGCGGTGGTGGCCTGGCGACGACCAGTAGCTATGCGGTGGTCGCGGCCTCACCGGTTCGCCCTGGCCGTCCTGGCCGGCATCGCCGTTATCGCCGCCGCCGCGGCGGGGTGGGGTTTGCTCAAGGTGCTCCGCTGGCTCGAGGACCATCTCCACGACGCCCAGACCACCGCGGGCATCCGCCATGACGCCTACCTCACTGGCCTGAGCGTGACCGTTCTCGTCGTCGTCGCGCTGGTGATGGCGCTACTTGTCCTCCTCGGCCGCGCTGACCTCGACCACGTCGATCCGACTAGCTAGCCCAGCGAGCGGGAGCGACGGGGAGGGCTCGGACCAGCGAGTTGCGGATCTCGTTCATTCGGATCCGCACCTCGCTGGGCCGGAACCCTACGCTGGTCCGACGCCCTCTCAACTCCCCTTGGCTACTTCCCGGTGGGTTCCCCGGAGCTGGAGATCAGCGGATCGTCACCGGAGGGGTCGAGGATGCCCTCCTCCAGGAAGGTGTACCGGCCGTCGAGGATGCGGAGGGCGGCCTGGTACTCGTCGGCGTCGTCGTTGTGCCACAGGTCGTGGAAGGCCTGGTCGACCCGCCGGCGGGCCTGCCCGCAGAACAGGTCGGCGAGCTCTTCGGCCTCTGCGGTCCCGAGCATCCGGGCCCGGGCGACGACGGCGCTGATGGCCCACAGATCGGCGCCGATGTCGACCACCCGGCCCAGGAAGGCCTGCTTGCGCTCCATGGCCCCCTGCCAGCGGGACATGGCGTAGAACGTGTTGCGGGCCAGCTGGCGTGACGACCGCTCCACGAAGCGGAGGTGCCGGGCCAGGGGACCGTATTCGGGATAGGCCCGCGGCTTCTGGCCTTCACCCACGGCCAGATCCGGAAGCCAACGGCTGTAGAACTTGGCGGCCTGAGCGGCGGCCTTCACCTTCGTCTTGGTGTCGGCGTCCGGGTCGATGAGGGCGCCGGCGATCGAGAGGTGCTGATCGACGGCCTCCCGGGCGATCAGGAGTTTCATGATCTCCGACGAGCCCTCGAAGATCCGGTTGATCCGCAAGTCCCGCAGCGCCTGCTCGGCGCCCACCGCCCGCTCGCCCCTGGCCCGCAACGACGCAGCCGTCTCGTACCCCCGCCCACCCCGGATCTGCACCAGTTCGTCTGCGATCCGGCAGGTCATCTCGCTGCAGAACAGCTTGGCCAGAGCGGCCTCGATGCGGATGTCGCGGCGGTCCTCGTCGGCCATGAGCGACGACAGCTCTGACACGGCCTCCACCGCGAAGGCGGTGCCCGCCATGAACGCCAGCTTCTTGGCCACCGCCTCGTGCTTGCCCACCGGCTGGCCCCACTGCACCCGCTCCGTTGACCACTCCCGGGCCATTTTGAGGCACCACTTGGCCGCGCCGACGCAGGTGGCCGGCAGCGACAACCGGCCGGTGTTGAGCGTCGTGAGGGCGACCTTCAGCCCCCGGCCCTCCTGGGCGATCAGGTCCTCGACCGGGACGCGCACATTCTCGAAACGGGTAACGCCATTCTCGATGCCCCGCAGTCCCATGAACTGGTTGCGGTGCAGGACCTGGACGCCGGATGCGTGGGCGTCGACCACGAAGGCGCTGATCCCACCGCGATGCCCCTCGGACTTGGGGACGTCAGCCATCACCACGAGCAGGTCGGCGATGACGCCATTGGTAGTCCAGAGCTTGACGCCGTTGAGCAGATAGGCGCTCCCGTCATCGGTGGGGGTGGCGGTGGTGTGCATACGGGCCGGATCGCTGCCCACATCCGGCTCCGTCAACAAGAAGGCGCTCACTTTGTCGTACGCCACCTGCGGGAGGTACTTGCGCTTCTGCTCCTCGGTGCCGAACACCTTCAACGGCTCGGGAACCCCGATCGACTGGTGGGCGGACAGCAACGTCGGCAGGGAAGCGTGCCACGTGCCGGACAGCGCCAGCGCCCGCCCGTAATAGAGGTGGCTGAGACCGAGTCCGCCATACTCGGTGGAGATGTTCATCCCAAGGGCACCCAGCTCGCAAAGACCCTTGATCACCCGGTCGGGGATCTTGGCGTCCCGCTCGATCTCCGCGGGGTCCACTTCCTCGGTCAAAAAGACCTCCAACTTCGCCAGGAACGCCTCACCTCGGCGGCGGTCCTCATCCGAAGGGACCGGGTGGGGCTCGATGAGATCGGGCCGGAAGCGGCCCAGAAAGAGCTCCTTGCCGAAACTGGGCTTGTCCCATTCCGTCTGCCGGGATTCCTCCGCCAGCTTCCGAGACTGCTGCTCGGTGACCTTCTCAGCCATCTCAGATCTCCCTCGACTCGTCGCCCCTAGTTCTACCCCATCCCGGAACCCGGAGTCCGGCGGATCGGCACCCGCCCCGATGGTTGCGAGGGTGCGGGCCCGGCGACCAACGGAGGGATCGGTCGGGATTCGGGATGGCCGAGGTGGAGGGTGACCCGGGATCCGTGGTGCTCGATCGCCAGCGGTTCGCCCTCCCGCAACTCGTAGGTCGCCTCCGCGCCGGTCACCGCGACGCTCAGCCGACGCCCCTGGTAGACGAGCCGAAAGGAGAGGCGGGAGATGGCTCCAGGCAGGCGCGGGCAGAACGTCAGCAGGCCACCCGCCTGCGACGTGTCCCCGTGGTCGCGCATCCCTCCGAAGCCCGCCACCAGCGCCAGCCAGGCCCCGGCCAGAGACGCGATGTGGAGCCCGTCGCGTGTGTTGTGCTCGAGGTCGTCGAGGTCCAGGAGAGCGGCCTCGCCGAGGTAGTCGTAGGCGAGTTCGACCTGGCCGACCTCGGCCGCGACGATCGCCTGGATGCACGCCGACAGAGACGAGTCGCGCACAGTCAACGCCTCGTAATAGGCGAAGTTGCGGGCCTTCTCCTCGGCGCTGAACGCGTCACCTCGAACATAGAGCGCCATCACCAGATCGGCCTGCTTGATGACCTGCTTGCGGTAGATGTCGAAGTAGTGGAAGTGCAGCAGCAACGGGTACTGGTCCTGACCGGTGGAGTCGAAGTCCCATCGATCGTGTCGGGTGAAGTCCTCCGCTTGGGGGTGCACCCCCAGCTCGGCGTCGTAGGGGACGACCATCTCGTCGGCGGCCCGTCGCCATTCGTCGCGCTCGGCGTCGTCGACGCCCAGGGTCTCGGCCCGTTCCGGGAAGCGGGCCGACAGAGCAACGGCGGCCCGGAGGTTCCGCTGCGCCATCAGGTTCGTGTAGACGTTGTTGTCCGCCAGCGCGCTGTACTCGTCGGGACCCGTGACCCCATCGATCCGGAAGCCCCGTCCCGCGTCGTGGTGGCCGAGCGATCGCCACAGCCGAGCGGTGGCGACCAGTAACTCCAGGGCGACACTCTCGGCGAAGGCCTCATCCGCCGTGGCCCACAGGTAGTGGATGACGGCGTCGGCGATGGCCGCGTTGACGTGGAAGGCAGCCGTGCTGGCCGGCCAGTAACCCGAGCACTCCTCTCCGTGGATGGTGCGCCACGAGAAGGCGGCGCCGCCAAGGCCGAGCTGGCGGGCCCGCTCGACGGCCAGCGGCAGCGTGTCCTGACGCCATCGGAGGGCGTCGGCGGCAGCCTCGGGCAGGGTGTAGGTCAGGACCGGCAGGACGTACATCTCGGTGTCCCAGAAGGCGTGCCCGTCATAGCCCGGGCCGGTCAGACCCTTGGCCGGGATGGCGCGTCTCTCCGTGCGCGCCCCGGCTTGGAGGACCTGCCACAAGGCGAACCGCGTCGCCTGTTGGACCTCGTCGTCCCCGTCGACCTCCACGTCCGCCCGATCCCAGAAGTCGTCGAGATACTGGCGCTGGGCGGCGAGCAGACCGTCAAAACCGGTGTGGCGAGCGGCGAGCATCGCACCCGACACCTGGTCCGCAACGGCCGGTCTGGAGCGACTCGCCGACCAACCGTAGGCGAGGTACTTAACGAATCGCAGCTTCGTTCCCGCCGGGCAACAGGCGATCACGCTGACCCGACCTACGTCGTCGAAGGCCTCCCCTCGGACCTCGCAGTCGGCAGGCCCCTCGAGCAGCTCGTGGTCCATCATGACGGCGACCCGAAGACCGCTCAATATGGTGTGGTGGACCAGCAGAACCCGATGGTCGACCGCGGCGTGCTCTTCGGAGACCAGGGGGTGGTCGAACACGGCCCCGGACCGGGGATCGCGGGTGACTTCGGGAAGGTCCTCGTTGGCGACCAGCTCCGACTGGATGGCCAGGTTGACCTCCCCTTCGATGGCCTCCACCTCGTAGCAGATGGCTGCGATGGCGCGCTGCGTAAACGACACCAGCCGGGTAGAGCGCACCCGCACCGCGCAGCGGCCGGGCGACTCCCACTCGACGACGCGCTGGAGCGTCCCGGCTCGGAAGTCCAGCACCCGCTGGTGGTGACGTAAATCGCCGTAGCGGAGGTCGAAGGGCTCGTCGTCGACCATCAGCCGGATGAGCTTGCCATTGGTGATGTTGATCACGGACTGGCTGGTGTCCGGTTCGGCGTAGACCGCCTCTGGGTTCGGGAGCGGGCGCAGTTCGTACATGGAGCCGAGGTAGGTTCCCGGCAGGCCGTGGGGCTCCCCCTCGTCGAGGTTGCCGCGCAGACCGATGTGGCCGTTGGACAGGGCGAAGACCGACTCGGTCTGGGCCAGCATGTCCAGATTCAGGCTCTCCTCAGTGAGCGACCACGGCTCGCAGCGGAATGCCCGTTGGGTGATCACCGACCCCCTCCGTCCTCGAGTAGTTCAGCCAGATCCGGGACGACCCGGTCGGCCCCGTGGGCCGCGAGGGCCGCAGCCTGGCCCACCCGGTCGACGCCCACGACATAGCCGAAATGGCCGGCCCGGCCGGCGGCGACCCCGGCCAGGGCGTCCTCGAACACGGCTGCCGCCGTTGGCTCTACTCCGAGCAGGCGAGCGCCGGCCAGGAAGGTGTCGGGCGCGGGCTTGCCGGCCAGGTGCTCATGTTCCGCCAGCACGCCGTCTACCCGCGCCTCGAAGAGGTCGAGTATCCCGGCGGCCTCCAGCACGGCCCGGCAGTTGGCAGACGACGAAACTACCGCCCGCCGCAAGCCGGCGTCCCTCGCCGCCTTGACGTAGGTGACGGATCCGGGATAGGCCTCGACACCGTCATCGCGGATGCGGCGGACCACGATCGCATTCTTGCGCCGCCCGAGTGCGTAGACGGTCTCGGCGTTAGGAGGGTCATCGGGGCCGCCCTCGGGAAGATGGATGCCCCGGGACGACAGAAAGTCGCGTACACCGTCGAGACGGGGTTTGCCGTCGACGTAGGCGTCGTAGTCGTCGTGGGCATCGAAGGGCCGGAACGGTTCACCCAGCCGCTCGGCGCGGCCGCGGAGGTAGTCATCAAAAAGCTCCTTCCAGGCCGCGGCGTGGATCTTCGCCGTCTGGGTGAGCACCCCGTCGAGATCAAACAGGCACGCGGTTACGCCATCCGGCAGCCCGAGCATCAGGTGGCCGCCAACTGCCAGATGGCGGTGTGGTGCGCGGTGGCGACCGGCACCGATTCGGACATCCAGGCCACGTCCAGCCTTACAAAATGGTGGCCCTTTCGTTCGAAGACGTCGGCGACGCGGGCCCGCACCTCCAGTTGCTCCCCGACCGAGACGGCCCGCCGATGGCGGACCTCGCTCGCCACGTGCAACCAGGCAGGCAGCAACACGTTGGCCATGAGGACCCCGTTGGCGCCTTCCAGCAGCAGCCCGGGATGCACGACGCCGTGCTCTGCGTACCACGCCGACGGCTCGGCGACCTTGGCCAGATAGGCGGCGGCAGCCGCCGGGTCGGCTCGCCACGGGATCGAACCGAGCACCTCTCCGGCGACGAGCGATTGCTCGCTGGCCAGGGGACGGTCCTCCGGTGCCGGGATCTCGGCCGCGGGAATAGTCGAGTCCTCTCCGTCATCCGGACCGTCGTCAGGCAAGGAGGCCGAGCCCGCGGCGCACACCCTTTCAGCATTATTCACGTCGAACTCCACGGACGAGGACGGCCCGGGCGACACGGAGACCGTCAGCACTTCGCCGTCGTAACAGGGGGATGGGAAGCGGATCCGCACCTCGCCGCGCTCCACCCAGTCGGACCCGAGCGCCCCCAGGAGCGCATGGCTGGCATAGGCATAGACCGTCACCCCCGGCACCAGACCGCCCCGGAACCCGTAGCGCCGGGCTACGTCATCGGCATGGATGCGGTTCTCGCTGGCGGTGGCGGCGTTGCGCGCCGTGACCCGGTACCCCATGGAGCCCCGACTGTAATCAGGCTCGTTCGCCACAACGGGTAGAAAGTCACCCGTGACCGTGCCCTTGTCGCCCGCCGAGCAGGGCCGGGCCCGGTTGTTGGTCGTGTCCAAGCGCCGGGCCAGCGGACTGCTCATCGTCGTCGCGGTCGTGTTCGTGGTGTCGACCCTCCTGCTCCACCGGGCCCGTTGGCTCGAATGGGTACAGGTCACGGCCATCGCGTCCCTGGTCGGCGGGCTGGCGGACTGGTTCGCGGTGACCGCCCTGTTCCGGCACCCGCTGGGACTACCCATCCCGCACACCGCCATCGTGGTGGAGCGCAAGGACCGCTTCGCCGAGACGCTGGGCGCTTTCGTGCAGGAGAGCTTCCTCACCCCGGCCGCGGTCAGCGAGCGGCTGAGGGTCTCCCACGCCGTCGAACGCACCGCCACCTGGCTGGCCGACCCGGACCACGCTTCCGAACTGGCCGAGCGGGTGGCCGAGGCGCTGGTGGCCGCAGCCGACCTGTTGCGTGACGAAGACGTGCAGGGGGTCCTCGACGCACTCGTCCGCCGGCGGTTGGACAAGGTGGCGCTGGCCCCCCTGGCGGGGCGCAGCCTCCGCCAGCTCACCAGAGAGGGACGGCACAACCCGCTCATCGACGCCACCCTCACTGGGCTCAGCGGTTACCTCACCCAGCACGGGTCAGACCTGCACCGGCGACTCGGCGTGCACTCGCCGTGGTGGCTACCCGGTCCGGTCGAGGAAAGGATGGTCGAGCGCTTGCTGCTGCGCAGCCGGCAGGTGCTCGACGACATGGCTACTCACCGTAACCATCCGCTGCGCCATCAACTCGAAGCCGGCCTGGCCAAGTTCGCCGAGGACCTCCAGACCTCCCCGGAGCTGCGGCAGCGCGGCGAACAGATCAAGACCGAGCTGCTCGGCCAACCCCAGTTCCGGACCTTCGCGGCCACGGTCTGGGCTGACACCAAGGACCAACTGCGGTTCCAGGCCGCCCAGCCCGGCTCGGAGCTGCGGTCCCGGCTCACGGACATCATCGTCCAGACCGGAGTCCGCCTGCGCGACGACCCCGAGCTGGCCGCGTCGGCGGAACGCAGCGTCGACGCGGTGGCCGCCATGTTGTTAGGCGCGTTCGATGAGGAGCTGGTGGCCCTGGTGAGCGGGACCATCGGGCGCTGGGACGCGGTAGAGACCTCTCGGCGCCTCGAGCTGTTGCTCGGCCCGGATCTGCAGTACATCCGCATCAACGGCACCGTGGTGGGGGCTCTCGCCGGTCTCGCCCTGCACGCCATCACCCTGGCGGTGGGGTAGCGACCTGTGCACCTTGGTCCTTTGGCCTTCTGAGCGGCACCCCCGGCTGCTGAGCTCACTAGCCCTTGCCAGGACTCCCTGGATCGTGCAGACTGCGCCGTCGATCTTCGTGCACCGCGAGCCGCGTGCCAGGACGAGGGGAGTGCAAATGCACCAGCATCTAAAGGCCGGGCGCGTCATTGTCGCGCTCGGTGCCGCCACCTCCATATTGCTTTTCACGCCGGGCGCGGCGTTCGCGACCGCGCCAGCGGCGAGTCACCCCGGATCTAGCCACGGTGTGCGAGCGATGTCGCGCGCCCGGGCCGCGGCCCTGCCCGCCAACATCTCGGTCGTGGCGACCGGGCTCAACCAGCCGAAGAAGATCACCATCGGCCCGAATGGCGACCTCTACGTAGCCGAGTCCGGACTCGACACCGTGCCAGCTGGCTGCACCGACGGCACTCAGGCCGCCTGTGTCGACACGTCTGGCGCCATCGCCGATGTGAACCCGAGCGGCAAGGTGACGACAGTGGTCTCGGGCCTGCCTTCGTACAACGCCGATGAGGGGCCGGGCTCGGCCTCGGGGCCCGCCGAGGCCCTGGTGGTCAACGGCCAGATCCAGATAGTGGAGCAGGGCACGTCGCTCAACCAGACAACGGGAGCGGTAGAGCCCGCCTCAGCCAACTCGTTCAACCTCGACGCCCTGCTGTCGACCCCGCTGTCGGGCGCACCGGTCACCAAGGAAGCGGATCTGGCCGCCTACGACTTCAAGTACAACCCGGGCCTGGCGGATACCCACCTGCAAGGCGAGTCGACCTACGACAGTGACCCCTACGGGGTTACGCCCTGGGACGGCGGCCTGGCCATCGCCGACGCCGCTGGGGACGACGTGCTGCTCTACAAGGACGGCACGCTCAGCACCCTGGCCGTGCTGCCGCTCATCACCGAGCACGTGCCCGCCGGAGACCTCGGCCCGGGCAGCCCGGCCGCCTCGCTACCGGCCCAGCCCGTGCCTACCTCGCTCGCGGTGGGGCCAGACGGCGCGCTCTACATCGGTGAACTGGGCGGCGCTCCGTACGACGTCGGCGACACCAACATCTACAGGCTGAGCGCTCCAGGCGCCGCTTTGGCCACCGTCGAGACCGGGCTCACCATGGTCGGCGACATTGCCTTCGACCAGGCCGGGCGCCTGCTGGCCCTCACCCTCGACACGGCCGGACTGCTCGACCCGTCTACCGGGCTGCCGGCGCCGGGGGCGATCACTCGGTTCAACAAGGACGGCACCCGCACCGTGCTCGCCAGCGCCGGCCTCGAGTTCCCGACCGGGATGGCAGTGGCCAGCGATGGTTCTATCTATGTCAGCAACTGGGGAGTCCTCCAGGGTCACAACGATCCCGGTGCCCCGCCCGGAATTGGCGGTGAGATTGTGCGGGTCGCGAACTCCGCCCCCGCTGACGAGGTCGGGGCCAACCTGGGCGGCTACTGGGAGTCGGCGAGCGATGGGGGCATCTTCACCTTCGGCGCCTTCGGCTTCTACGGATCCACGGGCGGGATCACCCTCAACAAGCCGGTCGTCGGGATGGCCGCAACGCCGCTCACGCCCGGCTACTGGGAGGTCGCGTCCGACGGCGGCATCTTCACCTTCGGGACCGCTGGATTCTATGGATCGCTGGGCAACGTGGTCCTCGACAAGCCGATCGTCGGGATGGCTTCCACGCCTGACGGCCGGGGGTACTACCTGTTCGCATCGGACGGCGGGGTCTTTACCTTCGGCGACGCCACCTTCCACGGGTCACTGGGAGACGTGCACCTCAACGCCCCGATCGTCGGTGGCGCCGTCACGGCTGACGGCGGCGGCTACGACCTGTTCGCCGCCGACGGCGGGGTCTTTACCTTCGGCAACGCCAACTTCTATGGGTCCGAAGGGGGTACGCACCTCAACAAGCCCGTCGTCGGCGGGGCCATCACCCCCGACGGCAGCGGCTACTACTTGGTGGCTGCGGACGGCGGCATCTTCACCT
>PMHH01000158.1 GCA_003156595.1 Acidimicrobiaceae bacterium | reverse complement strand
GGTCGGCCAGCCCCGACGATTCTCTGACTGCGTCGAGGGCGTCGGCGACCTGACGGACCGCTAGCTCCGGTGTGAAGGGATAGTCGGTCCCGTAATGGAGGTGGTCGAGCGTGGCGATGCTGAGCAGAGCGTCCAGTTGGCGCGGCAGGGGCGTGCCAGCGAGGTCATAGTGCAGCCGACTCAGGTCGCGCATCACATCAACGGAGGTATCTACGTCAGGAAGTAGGAACGAGAACAGGGCTACTCGGTCGGCGATTACAGGCAGGCTCGCCCCGGCGTGGGGGATGATCCACTCGATGTTGGAGTGCCGGGCGACGGTGCCGTTGAGCACCAGATCGACGACAGTTCGGGTGGTATCGAAGAGGAACTCCAGCATTGGCCGGGGACGGCCGAAGGCCGTCTGCTGCCAACAGGCCGGCGAAGTGGGGTGCAGGAACGCGGCGGGGTCCCAGAGCGGGATTGCCGGAAACCCATCCGGGCTGGCGTGTCCGGCCTCTTCCAGGGCTTTGCGGTAGCCGTCGGGGATGAAGTGGGCGTGGACATCGAGGCGGCTCACGCCTCAGAACCCCATAGGGCCTTGCCAAGCAGCCGGTTGAGCTCACGGGCCTCGACCCTGGTGAGGTTCGCCCACTGCGAGGAGTGGAACTCTTGGATCTTGGGCGTGACGACCCTGAAGCGGCGGTGACCCTCCGCCGTGGCGCGGACGAGCACCCCACGACGGTCCGTTGGGTTGGGTAGACGCTCGGCGAGCCCGGCTTCCTCCAAGCGATCCACCAGCCGGGTCGTATCGGATGCCCGGTTGAGCAGTCCGTCCGAAACAGCCCCCAGGGGTATCGCCGCATCCCGGTCATTGGCAAGGCACAGCGTCCAAAGCGCGACATACTGGGAGTGGGTCAGGTCTTCGCTGCGGCAGATCTCCTCGAGTTGGTCCAGGGAGCGGTTTCCCAGGAGAATGACGTTGATGTGGACGGCTCGAGCGAGGCGGACCCGGGCCGTTTCTCGGGACAGCGGGGTGGTGGCAGAGGCTTCCGCCATCTTCATCGGCAGGCTCGTGGCATGGCGGAAGCCTTTAGATTCCTGCGGAGATCGGCTAGCAGCCCGGCTGCTTCGGGCGCGGACGTAGCGGTGCCGTAGAGATAGAAGTCGGGTCGCTGGAGGGCTGTGCTGGTCTGGTGCTCGCTGAACCATCGGGCGTGGTCGGGCTCGCCGGGCGTCAGTGTTACGACCCGCCCGCCGATGGTCTCGAACCAGGTTCGCAGATCGATGTCGAGCTCGCCGGCGTCGGCGTCCATGGTGACGAGCCGCCAGCCGGTGCCATACACCTCGTCGAACGGGAGACCGCCCGCCGTCCCCTGCACGAACACCTGGCCGGCATGCGGTGAGCCACTCAGTAGTCCCTGGTCGAACCCCGGCAGCGCCGGAACCTCGATCGGCACCGGTCCGACCGCGGCGGACATGGCCTCGTCCCGGCTTGCCGCCTCTTCGGGGTCGGCCACGCAGATGACCTTGCCCAACTCCATCGAGAACGAAATGGCTCGAGCGGCGCTGGGCATCCGCTCGTCTTGGTAGGTATCGAGCAGCGCCCCGGAAGCCGCGTGCCGGAGGACGAGGTCCAGCTTCCACGCCAGGTTTGCGGCGTCGCGTATTCCGGCGCACATGCCTTGGCCGGCAAAGGGGGGCATGAGGTGGGCGGCGTCGCCGGCCAAGAGAACCCTTCCCGCCCGCCACGCCTCGGCGTAGCGGGCGTTGAAGGTATACACGGCGTGGCGTTCGAGTTGGGCGTTGCCCGGATGCACGTCCCATGGCGCCAACAGGTCCCAGGCCCGCCCCTCGTCGTTGAGTTCCTCCAAGGTCTCGTGCGGCAGGCGCATAAACTCCCATCGCCGCCGCCCGGGGCCCCCTGATACGGCGGTCGTTGGTCTCGCCGGGTCGCAGACCTGGAGGTTGATGGGGTCGAACACTCGCTGGTCCCCGAGGACCACGTCGACAATCAACCAGTCGTAGAAGAAGCCCAGGTCGTGGGTGTCAATACCGGCCAACGAGCGGACCGTGCTGTTGGCGCCGTCGCAGCCAACGACGTAGTGGCCGCTGATCTCGATATCGTCCGCGGTCAATACCTTGACGGTCTCGTCGCTCTGATGCAGGTCGACCACCTCGGCACCCCTGCGAATCGTGATCCCGGGAAGTGCGCTGGCTCGCCGGTTGAGCAACTCCTCCAATGCCGGTTGGTTGAACATCGACGAAGCTGGCCATCCAGAGGGGCCTTCGCCGGCCCGTCCGAAGCGCAAGAGGGTGGTCCCAGAGGCGTTGCGCCACTCGTAGAGATCCGCTGGCTCGCTGATCGTCCGCAGCTCGGCCCCTATCCCACACGATTGGAAGATGCGAGCCACCTCGTGGTCGAAGTGCACGGCCCGGGGCCGCGGGTAGGGCTCCGGCCAGCGCTCGAGGACGATCACCGTCCGACCGAACTGGGCCAGCAGCACGGCCAGGGTGGCGCCGACCGGGCCGCAACCGACGATGATCACCTCGGCGTCGACCCCGCCGTCGCCCGCCACGCCGGTCAACCTTGGCGGAGGGGCTGGTGGCCCCACGCGCTGATGCGGTCGTAGCGGCGGTTATCGGCCCAGTCGTCTGTGATCACGCGGGCGCCGTGACCGACCTCGACCTGAAACCCCGCCGGGCTCGCCACATAGAAGCTAAACATCCCGTCGTTGTCGTGGCGGCCCAATCCGTTAGGGATGGGTAGATCGGTAGCCCAGGCCCGGTCGAAGGCAGCCCCCACGTCGTCCCGCTCCTTGGTCTCGAACATGATGTGGTGAAGCTTCTGGGGCAACTCGAACGGCGCTCGTGCGAGCGCCAGGCTGTGATGGCGGGAATTGCCGTGGTAGAAGCGCACCTCCAGGTTGATACCGGCCGCGATCTCCATCTCCAGCCAGTCAGACTGGACGAGACCGAGGCCCTCAACGACGAAGCGGTCCGCCTCGTCGAAGGCCGGGGTGGCGACGACGGCGTGGCCGAGTCCGACGCCCTCAGTAAGGAATCCGCCAGGCGCGAGTGGGGACGAGAACGGCGTCGAAGCCCGCTGCAAATCGAGCACGATCTCGACCGGGACGCCCCAAGGCGCGCTGGTACGGACGAGACGTCCCACCCGGCGGCCGCGCCGGTCCTCGAGCGTGCCATCGCTCAGATCGAACCCGGCATCTGCCAGTCGCGCCGTAACCGCCTCGAAGGCCTGCGCATCTCGGGCTGCAAAACCCAGGAAGGCGAGGTCATTGGCGGGGCCGCGGTCGACTATCACCCGGTGCACCGCGTCATCGTTGCGCCAGGACGTCGAACCCTCGGCTCCGGGCTCACCCGGCGCCAGACCGATCACGTCCGCGAAGAAGGCGGTCAGCGTTGACGGGTCCGGTATTTCGACTCCCACGTAAGCCAGCTCGATCTCTTGACGCATCGGCGCTACTGTACGTCCAACCAGTAGCTGTTGCAACAGCTAAAAGTGCTCGGAGGTGACCGATGGCCATGTACCGCAACCGGTTCGGTCCGCACCAGGCGGACCAGACGTACATTCCCCACGAATTCCCCGAGCAGCTGGTCGACCTCGGCGAGGTGGAGATCAACTACGCCATGGTCGGCGACTCATCCAAGCCCGCTCTCCTGCTCATCCCGGGCCAGACAGAGTCGTGGTGGGGCTATGAGCAGGCCCTTCCGTTGCTGGCTAAGCACTTCAACGCGTACGCCGTGGACCTTCGTGGCCAGGGTCGCTCGACCCGGACCCCGGGCCGGTACACCCTCGACAACATGGGCAACGACCTCGTGCGGTTTGCCGACGTGGTCATCGGCCGGCCCACCCTTGTCAGCGGACTCTCGTCCGGTGGGGTTCTCTCGGCGTGGATGTCCGCCTATGCCAAGCCCCATCAGGTCATAGGCGCGCACTACGAGGACCCGCCCCTGTTCTCCTCCCAGGTTGCACCGACAATCGGTCAAGGGATCAACCAGACCATCGGGCCGATGTTCCTCCTCTGGAATACCTATCTCGGCGACCAATGGAGCATCGGCGACTGGGAAGGCCTCATCGCAGCCGCGCCAGAGGTGCTCCCGGCCTGGATAGCGGGGTTCTTCTCCGCCTCTAGCCACGAGGAACCAAGCCAGAACCTCAAGGAGTACGACCCCGAATGGGCCCGGGCCTTTTGGTCGGGCACGGTGGCCGCGTCGTGCGATCACGCCCGGATGCTCCGCTCGGTCAAAGTCCCGGTCCTACTAACCCACCACTTCCGTCTCGTCGTCGACGCCACTGGCGCGCTGATGGGCGCCCTGTCGGATGCCCAGGCGAAACGGGTGCTCGAGCTTCTCGAGGAGGCCGGCGTGGTCGCGGAATACCGTTCGTTCGAGACCATGGGCCACTCGATGCACGGACAAGATCCCCAGCTGTTTACCGACACGCTCGTGGAGTGGTCGCTGCCCCTCTCGAGCTGATCGTGTCGCCCGTCATTGCCCGGGCCACGAAGGTGAGAATCGCTTATCCACGGCCGGTGATCAGCGGTAATTCGAGGGCGCTCAGGAGACCCGGTGGGGCGTCGCAGACGGCGACGACGGCGTTGATCAGTCGAGACGCGGTGGCGACTCGGGCGCCTTGGTCGTGGTCGTGGTCCTGGGCAACCTCGAGGTCGCAGTGGATGGTCGGCGATCCCTCTATCAACACCCGATACTGACCTTGTCCACTGGCGCCCCCGAACCCGCGGTCTTCGAGCGAGATGTGGATGCGGGGTTGCGGCCATTCGGGGGCCAGGTCGTCGTGCATACGGGTGATGTGCTCGACGAAGATGCGCTCCTCTCCGCCGACGGCCCCGGCGAGCTGCCAACGGAATGCTCCGACGGTGCCGGCCTCCACGACTCCAACCGGGGTCGAGATCTTCCGGTCAGTGATGAGCCGCTCGTGGCTGGCGCGGATGCTTTCTAGCTCGAGCCCGACACCTGCGGCCAACTGATGGACCACCGGACCCCACGCGAAGCTCAGCATGCCGGGTTGGAAGATGAGCGGCTCATAGTCGAGCGGGTGGCCCATGCCGAGCAAGTCGAACGTTGCCGCCGGCTGTGGGTACGTCGCATAGTTGAAGATCTCCTGCACCCGGATGGTGTCGATTCGCCGGCAGAGCCCGCTCAGCGCCAGCGGTAGAACGTCGTTGGCGAAGCCGGGATCGATCCCGGACGTGAAGCACGAGGTGCTCCCCTCCCGACATGCCTTTTCGAGCCGGGCCACCAGATCGGGAGGGAAGGCAGCTGGGTACACGAGAGGTACGACCGCGCTGGCCACGACGTTCTTGCCATGCGCCAAAGCGGCGCACATGTCATCAATCGCTTCGCCCATCCGGATGTCACCTGTGGCCATGTACGAGACGACGTCGGCATCGAGGTTGAGCGCGGCGTTGACGTCGGTAGTGGCAACCACGCCGGTCGGTGGCCCCCCGAAAAACGCGCCCGCGTCCTGGCCGGCCTTGGCCAAGTCGTGCACCACGAGCCCGACCAGTTCCAAGTCGGGATGCTCGACGATGGCTTTCAGCCCATGCAATCCGACAGCACCGGTCGCCCATTGGATCACCTTGCGTTTGGCCGGCACACCCAACCTCCCTTCCCGTCGGAGTTTGGACTCAGAGCGGGTATGTTTCGATGCATGGTGCAAGATATCGAGGACCCCAGGCGAACTGAGCCGGCAAAGGACGGCCTGGGCGAGCGTGAGATGCTGGAGGCCTGGCTGGAGTTCCACCGCACGACGCTGCTGCTCAAAGCCGAGGAAATCGACGACCAAGGGCGCAAGGCCCGCCCCGTGACCACCTCGAAGCTCTCCCTCCACGGCCTCGTCCGCCACATGGCCGAGGTCGAGCGCTCCTGGTTCAGGCGGGTCCTCCAGCGCGAGTCCGATGCTCCGTACCTCTGGTACGACCCCAATGTCGAGGACAGCGAGATGGTCCCACTCGACGACGCTGATTGGGATGACGACCTGGCGGCATGGCGGGCGGAGTGCAATGAGAGCCGCAAGGCGGCCGCTGACCGCAACCTCGACGACACGGGAGTCACCCGAGGTGGCGAGCCTTGCTCCCTCCGGTGGATCTATGTGCACATGATCGAGGAGTACGCCCGCCACAACGGCCACGCGGACCTGATCCGCGAGCTTGTCGATGGCACAGTCGGCTGGTAGCTACTCCTTTTCCTCGGCGGAGGGGGTCATACCGTCCCGGATGGCCGACACGACGGTCGGGTCCAGAAGGGTGGTTACGTCACCCAGGTCGCGTTTCTCAGCCACGTCGCGCAACAGGCGCCGCATGATCTTGCCACTGCGGGTCTTCGGGAGCTCCGGCGTCAGCATGATCTGTCGCGGCTTGGCGATGGGGCCGATCTCCCGGGCCACGTGCTCGCGAAGCTCCGCCACGAATGCGTCGCCCTCGGCCCCACCGCCCGGACCCCCCTTGACCGTGACGAACGCCACGATGGCCTGACCGGTCGTGGCATCACTGGCTCCGACCACCGCCGCCTCGGCCACTGCGGGATGGCCGACGAGGGCATGTTCCACCTCGGTGGTAGAGATCCGGTGACCAGAGATGTTCATGACATCGTCGACCCGGCCGAGTAACCAGATATCTCCGTCCTCATCGCGCTTGGCACCGTCTCCCGCGAAATACATGCCGGGAAACCGGGACCAGTATGTCTCGCGGTAGCGCTCGTCGTCACCCCAGATACCTCGCAGCATCCCCGGCCACGGTTGGCGGATCACGAGATAGCCGCCCGCGTCGTTGCCGACCGAGGTGCCGTCCTCGCTGACGACGTCCGCCTCGATGCCGGGGAATGGTGTCATCGCCGCCCCGGGCTTAGTGGCCGTGACGCCGGGAAGCGGAGTGATGAGGATCCCACCGGTCTCGGTCTGCCACCACGTGTCGACGATGGGGCACCGCTTGCCACCGATGTAGGTGCGATACCAGATCCAGGCCTCCGGGTTGATCGGTTCACCGACCGACCCCAGGAGTCGAAGGCTCGACAAGTCGTGAGCTTCGGGATGCTCGGTACCCCATTTCATGAACGTCCGTATGGTCGTTGGCGCGGTGTAGAGGATGGTGACCCGGTAGCGCTCGATGATCTCCCACCACCGGTCGCGCGTCGGGGTGTCGGGGGTGCCCTCGTACATGACCGACGTGGCGGCGTTGGCCAGGGGGCCGTACACGATGTAGCTATGACCGGTCACCCAGCCGATATCGGCGGCGGTCCAGAAAATGTCCCGGTCCGCCTTTAGATCGAAGATGAAATGGTGCGTTGCCGACACATGGGTCAGATAGCCGCCCGACGTGTGCAGGATGCCTTTCGGCTTAGCGGTGGTGCCGCTGGTGTACATGATGTACAGCGGGTGCTCGGCGTCGAACAACTCGGCCGTGTGCGTGCCCGGCTGGCGGTCGACCGTGTCGTGCCACCACCGGTCCCGTCCCTCCACCCACTCGATGTCCTGCCCGGTGCGCCGCACGACTAGCACCGCTTCTACCGCTGGGCATTCCTCGAGGGCTTCGTCCACCGCCGGCTTGAGGGCGCTGGCCGTCCCGCGCCGGTAACCGCCATCCGCGGTGACGACGAACCGGGCGTCGCAATCGAGGATGCGGCCGCGAAGGGCGTCAGCTGAGAACCCCCCGAACACAACCGTGTGCGGCGCCCCGAGACGGGCACAGGCAAGCATGGCGACCACGGTCTCGGGGATCATCGGCATGTAGATGGCGACCTTGGTCCCGGCTCGCACCCCGAGCTCCTCGAGGGCGTTGGCCGCCCGACACACCGCGGCCTTGAGATCGGCATAGGTGATGGTGCGGGTGTCGCCCGGCTCACCCTCCCAATGGAAGGCCACCCGCTCGCCTAGGCCAGCGTCGACGTGGCGGTCGACGCAGTTGACTGCCACATTGAGCTTGCCACCGATGAACCACCGGGCGAACGGCAGATCCCACTCAAGCGGTGTTGTCCACGGCTCACCCCAGGTGAGCCGGCGGGCTTGCTCCTCCCAGAATGCGATCGGGTCCCGCCCAGCCCGCTCGTAGATGTCCGGCTGGGCGTTGGCGGCGGCGGCGAGTTCGGCGGGAGGTTCGAAGCGCCGCCTCTCGTGGAGCAGCGCCGAAAGCTCGTGACTGACCGCCGCCGAGGATTCGCTCATGAGCGCGGTCCGTCAAAACGCAAGAGAGGCTGTCCTACGTACAGGACGGGCCGGGCACTCATCCCGTTGATGACCCCGGCGGCCGAGGTGTACCACGCCACGGCGGCAGTGACGACTCCCACGTACCCTCCTACCTTGATGACATTGGCGTCGGTGGCGAAGTTACCCCAGATTAGAACGATCTCCGTGATCTCCAGGGTGAGGAACACCCCGAACACGGCCTGGTTGAGGGTGGCGCTCCACAGCAGCATGTAGGTGTTGAAGATCAAGAAGGCCAACGTGATCCAGGCCAGGTCGTTGCCGACCTCGGCCGCGCTCTTGGCGGTCGGCGCCACCAGTTCCACGTACAGGCCCGCGCCGATCCAGAAACCGCCGTAGGTCGAAAAGGCGGTCGAACCGAACACGTTGCGGTTCCGGAACTCCCACATGCCGGCCAGCAACTGGACCAATCCGCCGTAGGCGAAGGCGTACCCGAGCCACGCCGCGGTCCCATGCGTCCAATCGGCGTTCTTGGCCGAAAAGAGGAAGGTCGTCAGGGCGAAAGCAGCCAACCCCAGGGGAGCTGGGTCTGCGACAGGCGGAACCGCCGCGATCGTCACGGTCGAGTCGGACATACACATCCCCCTTGACTTCGGCCGCCCGTCGCCGTGGCGGGCGAACGCCGACAGTGATCGTGGCCTGCCGCGCCGACCTGATCAATACCTGGGCCGGGTCTCATCGCCCAAGCTGCCGGATTCAGCGACAAGCGGTCCGTACCGGACGCCGAACGGTCGCGGAAACCCGCCTTTGGTCGCCGACGTTGTGCCACACTGCGAACACGCTGTCGGCTGGCGGGGGGAATCATGAGAGATGTGCTTTGGATCGCATTGGTGGCACTGGTAGGGCTCTTTGCCGGGGTCATTCGCTACGCGGTGCGAGGTGGACGGCAGATGGAGACGTCTGGTCAGCGAGCGACGTATCAAGCCCTGCACACCGCTAATCTGGCCGCGCCGGATCTGAGGGCGGGCCTGACCCCCGCCGCACTGGCCCGCGCTCAGGGACAACTGCGATCCTTGCTCGGCGCGCGGGGTTTGGTGGTGTCCGATGCGAGCGGGGTGCTGGCCGCCGACAACGTGGATACCGAGCACTGCGGATTGCTCGAGAAACCGATGGCCGAGTCGATGTCCAATGGCCGTTCGGCCGTCCTGGGCGCAGACGACCTGGCGTGCGGGGATGCCGCCTGCCCGCTTCTGGCAGGCGTGGTGGTACCCCTTCACGTGGATGGCGCCTCAGTGGGAGCTTTGGCCGTCCTCGATACCTCGGCTTCCGCCGGACTACTGCGGCTCAGCGGTGAGGTGGCGCAGTTCGTTTCGACCCAACTGGAGCTGGCCGAGTTGGACCGTTCCCGGCAACGGGCGGTGCAAGCCGAGCTCCGGTTCTTGCGGGCTCAGATATCTCCCCACTTCGCGTACAACTCCCTCACCGCTATCGAGTCGTTCATCCGCTCGGACCCGGACCGAGCCCGGGAACTGCTCGTCGGTTTCGCCGACTTCACCCGTTACAGCTTCCGCAGCCACGAGTAGTTCACCACCCTGGCCGAGGAGCTTCGCTTGGTCGACATCTACCTCGATCTGGAGCGGGCCCGGTTCGGGGACCGGATTGCCGTAACACTGCGAGTGGCGCCCGAGGTACTCAGTGTGAAGGTACCGTCGCTCGTTCTCCAGCCGATCGTGGAGAACGCCATCCGCCACGGTATCGAACCGACCGCGGCCGGCAGCTTGGAGATCGACGTCACCGACGCGGACAGCGAGGCATGGATCTGCGTCGAGGACGACGGCGTCGGCGCCAACCCGGCCCGGGTGCGCCGCGTGCTGGCAGGCACCAGCGACGGCGATGCGGTCGGCTTACGCAATGTCGACGAGCGGCTTCGGGCTACATTCGGCGACGATCATGGTCTTCTCATCGAGACCGCAGATGGGGCGGGCACCAAGGTGACCATCCGGGTGCCGAAGTTCCACGTCGGCGTGCACACATCGTGAGGGACCGATGAGCGCCCTCACCGTACTTGCTGTTGACGACGAACTGCCTGCGCTTGACGAGTTGGGCTACCTGCTCTCCCGCTCGGACGTGGTCGGAGAAGTAGTGGTGGTGCCGAGCGCCACCGAGGCCCTGCGACAGCTCCGGGAACGGTGGTTCGACGTCGTCCTCGCCGACATCGGCATGCCCGGCCTGGACGGCATGGAGCTGGCGAGCATCCTGGGTCGCTTCGCCGACCCGCCCGCCGTGGTGTTCGTGACCGCCCATGATGACTACGCGCTGGCCGCCTTCGATCTCGGTGTCGTCGGCTATCTGCTCAAGCCCCTCGACCAGCAGCGTCTTTTTCAAGTGCTGCGCCGGGTAGTGGCAGTGCGCCAAGGCAGCGCCGCCGCCGACTCGCTGGAGTCTGTTCCCGTGGAGGCTCAGGGGCGCACCGTGATGGTCTCACGGACCGAGGTGGAATGGGTCGTGTCGGCTGGCGACTATGTCCGTCTTCACACCCGCGACGGGCACAACCACCTTGTCCGCATCTCTATGGCTCGCCTCGAGGAAGCGTGGGGCAACGATGGGTTCGCCCGTATCCACCGCCAGTACCTGGTGTGCTTGCGGGCGGTGACGGAGTTGCGGACCGAGGGCACCCAGACAGTCGTCCGGTTGTCCGACCAAGAGCTCCCGGTCAGCCGCCGGCACCTACGCGAACTCCGGGACCGCCTCGTCCGCCACACCATCAGAGCGTCACGTTGACTGATCCACGCCCCCAACGGGTGGCGGTAACCGGTGTCCCGCGCCGACCAGATGGTGCCAGGTCGTCGCCCACTGCTGAGGACCTCTACGACCAGAGCGGGTACTCGCAGGCCCTGCTGCGCTCGCTTATGCGGGCCCAGTTGGGCGTCACTGTCAGCATTCTGGCTCCGGCCGCGGCCATCGCGGCCCTCTACCCGCTGCTCTCGGTTCTGTTCCCGATCGTTGCCAGCCTCAATATCGGCCCGCTGCCGTTGTCCCTGTTCGTGCTCGGTGGAGGCATCTACCCGCCGTTGGTGGCCCTGGGATTTTGGTACGTCCGCAAGGCCCAACGGGTCGAACAACGCTTCGGCGATCTGTTTCGGGATCGGTGATCCAGCCCGCAACCGTCGCGGCGGTCGCGTTAGTCACCGCGGTTCTTGCTACCCGGGGCGTACGCATCGCCCGCACACCTGCCGACTTCTTGGTCGCCGCCCGGCAGGTCCCTCCCATCCTCAACGCCAGCGCCATCTCCGGCGAGTACCTCTCGGCCGCGTCGTTTCTCGGGATCGCGGGCTTGGCGATGCAGCAAGGCGTAGGAGCCCTCTGGTACACGGTGGGCTACACCGCCGGGTATCTGGTCCTCCTGGCGGTGGTAGCGGCACCCCTGCGCCGGTTTGGCCCTACACCATCCCCGATTTCGCCGAGGGCCGTCTCGACTCGGCGACGTTGCGCCAGGCCGCGACCGTGATGGTTCTCCTGATCTGCGGCTTCTACCTCCTCCCCCAACTCGAGGGCGCTGGTGTCACGCTGCAGATCGCCTTCGGCGGCCCGCGCTGGATCGGCGTGGTGGTGCTGGGGCTGGTGGTTACAGCGGCGATCGCAAGCGGGGGCATGAAGGGGATCACCTTCGTGCAGGCCTTCCAGTACTGCCTGAAACTCACCGCTATCGCCATCCCGGCCGTTGCCCTGCTCGTGGTGTTCCATCACCCAGCCCTGAGTTCGGTCTCTGGCCCGTCTTGGTCCTCCCCCGTCTGGCGGCCGCCGGCGTCAGTGGTCAGGTGCTGGCTGCGCTCACGGCCGGTGGGGCCTTTGCCGCCTTCCTCTCCACGTCATCTGGGCTCCTTATCGCCATGGCTGGAGCCATGTCGCACGACATCATGCGCGGGGGTGTATGGGCCTTCCGGCTGTCCGCGGTGGGGGCTGGGTTGGTGGCCACGGCGGCCGGCCTGGCGGTCAGCGGCAAGGCGATCAGCGTCCTAGTCGGCTGGGCTTTCGCCATCGCCGCCTCATCATTTTGTCCCCTGCTGGTGCTCGGCATCTGGTGGGCGCGCCTGACGTGGATCGGAGCCCTCACCGGCCTCATCCCGGGCGGAGGGGCGTCGTCGGCCGCGGTGCTGGCGTCGTTGTTGGGCGTCGGCCCATCGGGATGGTGGGCGGTCTTGCTGGGCGTCCCGGCCATCTGGACGGTTCCACTGGCGTTCGCCACCATGGTCGGTGTCTCTCTGGCCACCCCTCGGGCCGTCCCCGCCGATGTCCTGCACAAGCTCCTGGCCTTGCACCTACCTGAGCGGGTCCGCCAGCAGACCGCTCCCGGCCTCTGACAGTTCCGCGGAGTCGTTACGGGAGGCGGGCGCTGCGCTTGGCCGGGATCAGTTGGTCAGACGGGGACGTGCGGCGAGACCCGGATCGCAGGTCAGCCGCCCGTGGATCGCGGTCCGATGAGGTCGTAGGCTCTCTTGCGGACAAGGACGGGGGGAACCACCGATGTCGAGGTTCAGTCATGGCGCCATTGCCGCCGTCGGGGCCATCGGACTCGCCGTGCCGATCGGCCTAGCCGTGCCGCACGGGGCGAATGCCCCGCCGGCGCCGGCCGCACCGCCGGCCGCACTGACGGCCGCACGGCCAGCCCATGGCCAGTCCGCCGCCAACACGTTCGCTCCCACCAATCCCATGAGCGTCCGGCGGGCTGGCGCCACGGCCACGCTGCTCGGGGATGGTGATGTCCTCGTCGCCGGCGGGGGCACGGCGTCGGCGGAGCTGTACCACCCCGGCAGCGAATCCTGGACGACCACCGCGAGCATGTCGACGGCTCGCACCGACGCCACTGCGACGCTGCTGGAGAACGGCGACGTGCTGGTGGCGGGAGGCTGCTGCGAAGCCGGCCACCCTTACACGGGGCTGACCAGCAGCGAGATTTACGACCCGTCTACCGGCACATGGTCGCCGACGGGGTCGCTCAATGTGGGTCGGGCGGCAGCGACAGCGACCCTGCTCTCGAACGGTGATGTGCTCGTCGCCGGTGGCGCGTGCAATGGGCAGGGCTACGGCTGTGACGCGGGCAGCTTCCTGGTGAACCTGAGGAGTGCCGAGCTCTATGACCCTTCGACCGGTGCCTGGACCCTCACGGGATCGATGAGCGCCGGGCGGGAGCTCCAGACCGCCACCCTTCTCGGGAACGGGGAGGTGCTGGTGACCGGCGGGTTCAACAACTGCGATGACGACTTCTGCACCGACCTGAGCAGCGCCGAGCTCTACGACCCGGTCACCGGAAAATGGTTGCCCACCGCTCCAATGAACGTCGGGAGAGAGCAGCAGACCGCGACCTTGCTCAACGACGGCGACGTGCTGGTCGCCGGCGGGTTCAACCAAAACGTCGACGAGAGCGGAATCCCCGCCACCTACGCCAGCGCCGAGATCTACAACCCCATCTTCGGTCGGTGGACCGACGTCGCGCCTATGAAGCAGCCCAGGTTCGGCCAGACCGCCACCCTCCTCCAAAGCGGATGGGTCCTCGTCACCGGCGGGGGATCCGCGACCAGCGAGGTGTACGAGCCGAGCCTCGACGTATGGGTACCGACCGGTAGTCTGAGCACGACGCGCGCGGACCAGACATCGACGCTGCTGCCCGATGGCGACGTGCTGGTCGCCGGCGGCACGGGGCCGAACCAGGAGCCACTGTCGACCGCCGAGGTGTACCAGGCCGGCGCCGGTCCGCTGGTCGGTCTCTCGGTGAAATCAATGTCGTTCCCGACCCAGGAGGTAGACACGACTGGGGACGCGCTGTCCTTCACGGTCACCAATTACGGCACCGCGCCACTCGATGTCTCCGGGGTCGAGACGTCGGGGCAGGATCCCTCAGACTTCGTGGCGACCAGCGCCTGCGGCCGGCCGGTCGCCGTCGGCGGCAGCTGCAGCGAGCAGGTCCGGTTTTCCCCGCTGTACCCCGGGTTGCGCACGGCCACCGTGGCGGTAGCGGACAATGCTCCCCTCGAACCGCAAGGGGTCCGGGTTAGCGGGAACAGCGCCGGGCCCGACGTGTGGGTCCCGGCCGCGTCGATGCTTGACCCACATCGCAGCTTCTCAGCCACCACCCTTGCCAATGGCGACATCCTCGTCGCCGGCGGCGAGAACATCTTCGAGAACACCGTGAGCACCGCCGGGCTCTACGACCCGGCGACGGGGTCATTCGCGGCGACCGGCCCGCTGTCTACGTCGCGCGAGTTTCAAGCAGCCGTACGGCTACCCGATGGATCAGTGCTCGTCGCCGGCGGGCTCACCGCCGACCAGTACAACGAGTCGGTGCTCTCCAGCGCCGAGATCTACGACCCGAGCACCGGGACCTGGTCCCCCACGGCCTCGATGTTGGCGGCCGGTGAGGTAACTGCCAACCTGTTGGACAACGGCCTCGTCCTGGTAACCGGCTTCAGCCAGTCCGATCCCGAGCTGTACAACCCGGCCACAGCCAGCTGGTCGGACACCGGCCCGCCGCCATTCACCGGCGGCCAGGCCGTCGTCCTGCAGGATGGAATGGTCCTGCTCCCAGGCGGACCCGACGGCGCTTCGGCACTGTATGACCCGGCGACCAACGCCTGGTCGAGCACCGGGTCGATGATTACTCCCCAGCACGCAGGGACCGCAACCGTCCTGGCGGACGGCGACGTATTGGTCGTCGGCGGCTTCGCCAGCAACGGCAGCGGTCCGCTGAGCACGGCCCAGCTGTACGACCCGGCCACGGGCGCCTGGTCGGCGACGGACTCCCTCCCCTCCGGCCGCCAGGGTCAGTCCGCCGTCCTCCTGCCGAACGGGAGCGTCCTGGTAGCCGGCGGCTGCGGCTCCTCTTGCCAGAGCAGCTCGGTGACGGACGCCACCTACCTGTACGCCGACGGTTACTGGTCCGAGACGGGGGCGTTGCCGGCGTCGAGGTACGGGCAGGAGGCGACCGTGCTGCCCGACGGGGACGTGCTGCTCATGGGCGGAACGGAGGGCGAAAGCGCGAACGCAACGACAGCCACCGATCTGTATATACCGCCGCTCATATCGGCGACGCCGCCGACAGGGGCGCCGGGCCAGGAGATCACCCTCACCGCCAACGGTTTCTACGCCCACGAGGTGGTGGTCGTGATGGTCAGCGGGCCCAGGACTCAGAAGATCGTGGCCAGCCAGCAGGCCGATGACCTCGGGCAGTTCCGGTTGGGCGTTGCAGTACCCGTGCTTCCGGCGGGGACGTACACCTTGAGCGCCGAGGGCCAGACCAGCGACGTCTACGCGGAGAGCAATTTCGTGATCACCAGAAGCACCTGATCGATAGGAGGTCGGCGTCCCGCCCACGGGCATCGTCGTAACACTGTCCCGGCTAACTTGTGCCGGACCGCTCCCACCATCGGGCACATCTAAGGGACAGTCACGCATGCGAATCATCGTGGTGCGACACGGACATGCCGAAGCGAAGAAGGGCTGGAGAGGACCCGACGGCGACCGCCCGCTGGTGGCGCGTGGCCGCCGGCAGGCGGACCGGCTGGGCAAGGTCATCGGCGGTGGCAAACCAACCAGGGTGATCTCGAGTCCGGCTCTGCGCTGCGTGCAAACCGCGCAGCCCTTCGCCGAGAAGCACAATCTACCCGTGGAACTGTCCGGGCACCTGTCGCGAGACGCCGGTCAGGCGGCCGTCGAGCTGTGCCGGCAGCTGTTGTCATTCGAAACGGACGAGTCGACGGTCGTGTTGTGCACTCACCGCGAGGTCATCGTCGAGCTGCTCCCACAACTGTCAAAGGAGTTCGCCCGCAAGCTGGGCCATCGACCACCAGGCGCCAAAGGAGGGGCCTGGATCCTGCGGTTCCGCGTTGGGAAGCTCGAGAAGGTCGACTACCACCCACCGGCGGCCTGACCCCATCGATCGCACAAGGAGTCTGAGCATGGCTGATCCGCTTTCCCCATCCGGTCTCGAACGATTCACGAAGGTTGCCGCCAGCCACGTGGGGTCCGACAAGATCCCCGGACTGGTCGCCCTGGTGGCCCGAAAGGACCAGGTCCACGTCGAAACTCTCGGGTCGCTGCGCATCGGCGGGCCGCCCGTCCAGCGAGACTCGCTGTACCGCATCGCGTCGACTTCCAAGGTCGTGACCGGCGCCGCCACGATGGCTCTGGTCGACGATGGGATCTTGGGCTTGGGCGACCACGTCGACAAGTGGTTGCCAGAGCTGGCGGACCGCCGCGTGCTGCGCAGCCCCGCTAGCCCGCTCGACGACACCGTCCCCGCCCTCGGACCGATCACTGTCCGCCAGCTGCTCAACTTCACCTTCGGGTTCGGGATGATGCTGGAGATGTTCATGGCTGACGAGCCCTGGCCTGTAGTCAAAGAGGCGACCGATCTGAACCTGTGCACTCTGGGGCCGCCCGACCCGGAGATGCAGCCCGATCCTGACACCTGGATCGCGGCCTTGGGCTCACTACCGTTGATCGGCCAGCCGGGTGAGAAGTGGATGTACAACACCGGGGCCTCGGTCCTCGGGGTCTTGGCCGCCCGGGCCACCGGGACGCCCTTCCCTGAGGTCCTGCGCACCCGGATCTTCGATCCGCTCGGCATGCGAGACACGGCCTTGTGGACGTCCGATCCATCGCGCCTCGCCACCGCCTACGTGCCGACCCCGGAGGGACTCGAGGTCTGGGACGCCCCCGAGGGGAAGTGGAGCCGCGCCCCCGCCTTCGGCGATGGGGCGGCCGGTCTGGTGTCCACGGTCGATGACCTGCTCGCCTTCGCCCGCATGTTTCTTGCGGCAGGCACGCCCGTCTTATCCGCCGAAGCAGTGGGCAAGATGACCAGCGACCAGCTGACCGGAGCCCAGCGGGGGGGTACCGGCGAAGCGTTCCTGCACGGCCGCAGCTGGGGCTTCTGCCAGAGCGTGATCACCGAGGGGCCCCGCAGCGGCGGCTTCGGATGGGACGGTGGGCTCGGCACCTCGTGGCTGGTCGACCCCCGCCACGAGCTCGTTGTGATCGTCCTTACCCAGCGGCTCTGGGAAACGTCAACACCGCCCGCCGTTCACGGCGACCTGCAGGACGCTGCTTACGCGGCCATTTCTCACGACAGAACCGGCTGACAGTGTCCTACGTTTCGTGCCCTCGGGCACTCGGCTTTCCATTGCTCGGGTTGGTCCTGCTGGCGGTCGGCCCGCTTGCCGCCTGCTCGGCGGTGGTGCACCGAGTCCAACCGATGGACACCATATCGGTCAACGCCGGCGCCGTGACACGGGTCATCCCGAGCAATTTTTTCGGCATCAACTACGTCGGATTCTGGGACTCCGCCCAAGGGAGCCAAGCCAGTGCCAAGGCACTCGAGCAAACCCCCATCCGCTCGGTCCGATTCGCTGGCGGGGATCCCGGAGACTGGTATGACTGGCAGGAGCCGTACTACCCAACCACCACTCTGAGCCGCTCGAGCTGGAGTTCCACCAGCCCTATCCAACTGGCCAACTGGGCGGCGCAGTTCGGTGCGACACCGCTCTTTCAGACCAACTATCAGGGCCACCTTCCCAATCCACCGGGACGCTCGTACGCAGTGAACTCACCGCAGAACCAAGCGGCCTGGGTCACTTACGACCAGGCCCACGGAATTGACGCCAGCATGGAGGTCGGCAACGAGGAGGACATCCGCATGACGACCTACCAGGATCGCGACTTCCAGCCGTACATCACCGCGTTCAACGCCCAGGCATCAGCCATGCACGCTGTCGACCCGGGCGTGCAAGTTTATGGACCAGCGGCAACCAACGAGTACTACTGGTGGACGTTGGACTCGCTGGGAATGTTCCTGAAGCAAACCGGCAACAAAGCCGGAACGGGCGAAGTTGACGGAGTGTCTCTGCACTATTACAGAGGCTCCGGCTGGAACGACACTAAGGGTGCCGCTGAGACCTGGAGTTGCAGCCGCTGTGACTGGCCATTCATCACCCAGGAGATCGCCGCCAACGACACGCGCCATCTCCCGGTCGACATCTCCGAGTGGAACCTCGGTGACTCCAATACGGGCACCGGCTTCAACCAGACCGTGGGACACGCACTTGTTTACGCCGACATGATCGGAGCTTTCGCCCAATCTGGTGTGGCCGAGGAAGATTACTTCGACCTACACGGAGCCGGAGCGTACGGGTTGCTGTACGGCCCGGGTGAGGCTCGTCCCGTTGATACCCCGACCCCGACGTACTACGCAACCGCCCTGTGGGGACATATGGGCGCGACCGTCCTCCCGTTGACCCAAAGCGATGATCCCAGCACCACGGTGAGCGCATACGCCACCCGCAAGTCCGACAGCTCAGTACAAGTTCTGGCCATCAACAAGACGGGCAGCCCACAGCCACTCCGAATAAAGTACACAGGGTTCTCGCCCATCGGCGGCACCCTGAGCACCTACGCCATGGCTTCCACCAGTGACGAGAATTCTCTCGACGTCGACTACGACGGCCAGCTGGACCCCTCGGCTCAGGCTCCTCTGCCCGGCGCCATCAGTACCACCTCCGTGACTGGAAACGCGGTCTCAGTAATGCTGGCGCCCTACTCCGCCACCGTCGTTGATGTCTCGCAAAAACGTTAGTTCCTTGCCAGTCGCGGCGAAGCCACGCGACAATTAGAGGATGGACACATCTCGTCGTGCAGCCGCGGTATCGGTGGTGCTTCTTTCGGCAGGGCTGCTGCTCACGGCCTGCGGAGCCAGCAAGAGGCACGCATCGACATCCATATCCACATCCACACCGCCATCGTCTGGCGCGACCACCACGTCGACCACGGTCTCCGGTTCAGCAACGACGACGCCGACGACTGCCATTGCTTCAGCGGCAGGGGCTGCAATCTGCATTGTCGGCAATTGGACGAGCACGAGCTACGTCCAACAAGCACAAGGCGGGAACACGACTGGCGGGGCCGGAATCCACTTCGCGATCAGTTCCAGCGAAATGTCTGTCGACTTCTCGGGCATGCAGCCAATCGGCATCAGTGCGGACGGTATAAGCGGCCAAGGGCTCTACCTCGGCCACGAGAACGCTCCCTTCTCCTCGACATCGACGTCCGCTTCGACCGGCACCTTCAAATTGACGCCGGGCGGAACTGGTGACGTGAACTTCGAGTCCAGGGAAGGGACCGGGAGCTACGGTACGCCGATCAAGGCCAGTGCCTTCCCTGCTTCTGGCATAAGCGGTACATGGAACTGCTCGGGATCCAGCCAAGCGAGCGTCACCGTCCCTACGCCGAACGGTCCCACCACCATCTACCTGTCGCGCGACTAGGTGGCTGGCGCCTTTCGCGAGGCTGTTCGATCGGTTACGGTGTCGACGGAGTCTGTAACGGGCTCATGTGCGTCGAACTAGTCCGTGCGAAGAGATTTGGGGAGGGCAGAGACGATGCGGGTGAAACGTCTGGTGCTGGTGTCGGGTGTAGCAACTCTGGCGTTGGTGGGAAGCGTGGCGCTGGCGCCGGTGAGCGGCTCCTTCGCGTCCACCGCGACGGCCAAGCCCGCTGGGCCGGCGGCGTTGACCGCGGCGCAGGCGAAGGCCCTGTCGAAGAATGTCACCCAAAGGGTGATCATCGTTATGCGTGACGATCTGAGCGCCACCACCAACGCCCCGACCGCCCAGCGGGAGGCGGCCTACGCCGCGGCGCAGCGTTCGGTGCTGGCTGAGTTGAAGGAGACCGGGTCTCAGCGGGTAGACGGCTTGTCGCTGGTCGATGACATCGCCGCCACTGTGTCACCCGGAGAAGCGGCCCGACTGCGGGCCAACCCCAGCGTGGCTGAGGTCGTCAACGACGGCTTGGTCCGCATGGGCACGCCCGTCCAGGCCACCACCCAGCAGGGCGGGTTCTCGGCTCCCGCCGGCGCCTGCGCGGCGAACGGGACTGTCCAGCTCGACCCCGAGGCCATCGAGGCCATCCACGCCGCGACCCAGAGCGGAACCGGTGACTCGGCGCAGGCGCTCGGCTATACCGGCGCGGGCGTGCGGGTCGGGTTTATCGCCGACGGCATCGACATCGACAACCCGGACTTCATCCGGGGCAACGGTACGCACGTGTTCATCGGTTACCAGGACTTCAGCAACAGCGGCACCGGATCGGTAACCGACGGCGGGGAGGCCTTCCTCGACGCCAGCTCGATCGCGGCCCAAGGTCTCCACGTCTACAACCTCGAGGACTACGGAACCGGTCTCGATCAGCCCTGCAACATCCGAATCCTCGGCGTGGCGCCCGGGGCCAGTTTGATCGACCTCGACGCCTTCGGTAACAGCGACACCAACTTCACCTCCGCGCTCCTAGAGGCCATCGACTACGGGGTCGTGCACGATCACCTCAACGTCATCAACGAGTCCTTCGGCGACGACCCCTTCCCTGACGTCTCCGATCTCGACTTGGTCGAGCAGGCCGACAGCGCCGCGGTCGCGGCGGGTACCGTCGTAACCGCTTCGGCCGGTGACGCCGGCCCTACCGACACCATTGGATCGCCGGCCACCGACCCGAGCGTCATCTCGGCTGGTGCGACGACCACTCTCCGCAGCTACCTCCAGACGGGCATCGGCGGCTGGGTTGGGGGTCCCGTCAAGTTGTCCGGCTGGCTCAACAACAACCTGAGCGCGCTGAGCTCGGGCGGAGTTTCCGAGAGCGGAGGCACCTTGGATGTCGTGGCCCCCGGCGATCTCAACTGGGCCCTCTGCACACCTGATCCGGCCATATACCAGGCCTGCACCAACTTCGCCGGCAAGCCCGCCGACGTGGAGCTGAGCGGAGGGACCAGCGAGGCTGGGCCGTTGACGGCTGGCACCGCGGCCCTTGTCATTCAGGCCTATCGCGAGGCGCATAAGGGCCAGACTCCGACGCCGGCGATCGTCAAACAGATCATCATCTCGACCGCCGAGGACGTCGCCGGCCCGGCTGACGAGCAGGGCGCGGGCATGATTGACGCCTACGCCGCGGTCCTGGCGGCCCGCTCCTATGCCGGGGCCACGGTGCCGCCCGCTGGCCATGAGCTGCTCAGCAGCACGAACCAGTTGGACGTGGCCGGAGCGACCAACTCGCCTGAATCGTTGGCCGACACCATCACCAACGACGGCAGTGGCCCGGTCACGGTGAAGCTCTCGAGCCGGACGCTCGCGCCTTACACCAATGTCAAGTCGGTTTCGCTCGACCTTACGTCCACCAACAACTACGAAGCGGTGGAGAAGTTGACCGTCCCCGCCGGCGAAGGCCGCCTGGAGACTCAGGTCGCCTACACCTCCTCGTCGAACCTGTCGACTGGACCCGGTTCGGTCAACATCACCCTCTACGGACCGGGTAAGAGGTTGGCCGCCTTCAGCCTCGAGCAGGGAACCGGCGACGCCGGACAGGCGTCAGTGGCGGACCCGTCCGCCGGGACCTGGACCGCCCAGATCGAGGGCGGCGCACCGAGCACGGTTCAGTTCGGGGCCCAGGTGGCCCCTTGGACCAGCCTTGGCACGGTGTCGCCGTCGACGGTCACGCTCCAGGCAGGTGCTTCGAGTACAGCCGCTCTCAGCATCCATACCGCGGCCACCCCCGGCGACGAGAGCGGGGCGCTGGTGCTGCAGTCGAGCGCGACTGGATCGCCCAACTTCACCACCACCACGACGGTGCCGGTGATCCTGCGGAGTTACGTGCCCACCCCCGATCCCACGACCACCTTCACCGGAACCCTGACCGGAGGCAACGGTCGGAGCACCGATACGGGTCAGAGCGCCTACTACGTCGTCGACCTGCCCGCCGGTGATTCGACCTTGAGCGCGGACATCTCCACCGCCAACTCGGCGAACACCTTTACCGCCGAACTGGTGAGCCCGAGCGGTCTCGCCGCGTCCACGGCGGCCAACTCGCTCGGGGCCGAGGCCACTAGCGGATTGACCCTCGTGCCGGAGGTGGGCAGCCAGTTGCACGTGGTGGCTCCCGTCCCAGGTTTGTGGACCCTCGCCATCAACTTCTACAACCAGGTCTCGGGCACCGCCCTCGACCAGCCGTTCACGGTGACGATGTCCACGGCGCCGCCGCCGGCTTCGGCCACAGGGCTTCCCAACTCGGCCGGCACCGACCTGACGGCTGGCCACTCTTACACGGCCGAGGTCAAGGTGACCAACAAGGGGAACACGCCGGAGGAGTACTTCGTCGACCCTCGTCTCAACGCGAGTGTCACCGTCTCTCTGGTTCCGCTGACGACGGCTGCGGCGACCATTCCCAACCTCACCGCCGAGACCACTCCCACCTACCTGGTCCCGACTGGGACCTCGTCGGTCACGGCATCAGTCGCCTCGCCCAAGCCGGCGTTCTTCGACTTCGACGACATCTTCGGTGATCCCGATGTCATCGCCGGCACACCTGGCCACACCGACAATCCGACCGGCACCTTCAACGCTACGTCGCCGGCAGTGCCGGAAGGGGTCTGGGCCGTCGTTCCGTACCTGGATGGTCCAGACGGGGTGAAGGGCTACCGGACCACCACGGTGCAGACCGCCATGTCGGCGACGACCCAGGCGTTCGACTCGGCCGTGACGTCCTCGACGGGCGACCTCTGGGAATCGTCGGTCAACTCATCGAACGGTGTCACGCCCGTCATGGTGGAGCCGGGTGAGACGGTTGACATCGCAGTCACCATCACCCCGAACGCGACAGCCGGCAGCACCGTCGCCGGAACGCTGTACCTCGACGACGACAGCTCGATCCCCGAGGTGGCAGCCAACACCCTCAGCACCGCCGGGGGCATCCTCCCCGACGGCAGCCAGCTGGCCGCCTTCCCCTACGAGTACACGGTTACCGCCGGCTGAGAAGGCTTGATCTGTCGGAGCAGGCGTTATGTGGCGTGGCCCCGACGCGGGAACTTCTTCTGGGCTGACGGACGTCTATTAGGGCATGATCCGATGTGCGGTGTCTTCTCTGGTCTTGGCAGGGCTCCTTGGGGCGTGCTCGTCCGCCCAATCGTCGCCGCGGACCTCCCACCCGAGGACACCGCCGGAACCGGCACACACACTTATCGCCCAAGCTAAACAGTTGCTCGGTGCGGTCGTGGTTCCCCCAGGCGCAGGCCGAGTTCTGGCTCTTTCCGGGCAGGTATTCCAAGCTTCGCCGCAAGGCTCATTATGCACGGGGGCGGTCGACGAGCACCGGCTGTGGACCGTGGCCGAGCCGGCGTCGAATGTCAGCAGCCTAATGAGAACCAGTCAGCTGTCGTGGATCACGACCTACGGCACCGGAACGGAGGCGAACTCCAGCACCAAGATGACCGCGTACATCACCCTTGATCACGCTAACTGGACTGCACCGGCAGCTCCACAGTCGGACCAAGTCAACTTCGTCGTATCAGCGATTTCCGACACCTCGGCCGGAATCAGAGCCGATGCCATCATGGTTCCTCCTGGCGCGGTGTGCCCTTCTGCCAGATGACTGGTTGGACCGAGGACGACATGTCCGCCAGGATGGCGCAATGACCTCCGCATTGCTTGTTATGGACGTCCAAGTAGGCATCGTCGAACGGGTCCCGGAAGGATCAACCGAATTACTCGACGCCATCGGCCGGGCGGCGACGGCGGCCCGATCCGCCGGTATCCCGGTCGTGTACGTCCGGATTGCCTTTCGGCCTAACGGGCCGGAGATCAGTCGTCGGAATCGTTCGTTCGCGGCCTTGGCAAACTCCGGGACATTCGCGATGGATGACGACGATGCGGCCACTCAGGTCCATCCAGCGGTGGCGCCGCATCCTGAAGACGTCGTGGTCGTGAAGAAGCGGGTGAGCGCGTTCGCCGGGAGCGATCTCGATGTCCTGCTTCGCTCGCTTGATATCGACGAACTCGTGCTCACCGGGATCGCAACGAGCGGCGTCGTGCTGTCGACGCTGCGCTATGCGGCGGACCAGGACTTCCGGCTCGCGATTCTGCGAGACGGCTGCGCGGATGGCGACCCCGAGGTCCATCGTGTCCTGATGGAGAAGGTCTTCCCTCGCCAGGCCGAGGTCCTGACGACCGCCGAGTGGGTGCAACGTCTGTCTCGTGGCGAGTAGCTCATACGCCCATCGCCTGATAGACAGGTCTGCCGCCCGTTCGCGACGGACGACGTTTGGAAGAGAGGGACATCGATGAAGCGCTTTCGTTTTCATGGGCTGATCGTCGCCGCTGTCGCTGTCGCGCTCGTGATTATCCTGCTCAGTCACGCGATCAGAGTCCGCTTAGAGTGGGGTACGGGCGGTTTCATCGTGGGCGTCGCGTGCGGTGTGCTAGTGGTCGTCGATTCCCGGCGCCATCGGAAACGGAGACGGGAGTCGGGATCCCTTCGCTCGCCTGGGAAAGCTTGACCGACCCAGACAGGCCATGATGGATCGGTGGCCACGGACCGAGTAACCAAGACTGCGGGTGATCTCTCTTACGCCACAGGTCCCGGCCGGTGGGTCATCGCCGCGACGGTCATGGGCTCGGGTATGGCGTCTCTTGACGCGACGGTGGTCGGAATTGCCCTGCCCACGATCGGCCGGAGATTCCATAGCGGTGTGGCGGGCCTGCAGTGGGTGGTCAGCGCCTACCTTTTGACCCTGGCCGGACTGTTGTTGTTGGGTGGGGCGCTAGGCGACCGGTACGGGCGCCGCCGGGTGTTCATCATCGGGGTGGTCTGGTTCGCGGCCGCCTCGATGGCGTGTGGTCTGGCGCCGAATGGTGCTGTTCTGATCGCGGGCCGGGCTCTGCAGGGCGTGGGCGGGGCGCTGCTGGCACCGGGCAGCCTGGCCATCCTCCAAGCCTCCTTCCGGGCCGATGACCGTTCGCGGGCGATCGGGGCGTGGTCGGGGTTCGGTGGCCTGGCGACGGCCATCGGCCCTTTCGTCGGTGGTTACCTCATCGGTTCAGTCTCGTGGCGGCTGATCTTCTTTATCAACGTGCCGCTGGCTGTCGCCGTGGTGGCTATTTCGGCGCGTCACGTGCCCGAGTCCCACGATCCGCACAGCATCGGCCGTATCGATCTGTTGGGGGCCTCGCTGGCCACCGTCGGTCTGGTCGGGGTGACATTCGGGCTCATCGAGGGTCCGACCCGCGGGTGGTCCTCGTCGGTAGTCCTGGTCGCCCTGCTGGCCGGCGGGGCAGGAGTGGTGAGCTTCGTAGTGGCCGAAACGCGGGTCCATGCGCCTTTGCTGCCGCTCGAGTTCTTCAGGTCGGGACAGTTCGACGGGGCCAACGCCGTTACCTTCGCCGTATATGGCGCGCTCGGCGGAGCGCTGTTTCTGCTGCCAATCCAGCTTATCCAGGTCGCCCACTACAGCCCCATCGAGGCGGGCGCGGCGCTGCTCCCGGTCACGTTCATCATGCTGGTCTTCTCGGCTCGCTCGGGGGCCCTGGCCGCGAGGATCGGGCCTCGTCTGCAGATGACGGCCGGACCTGTCGTTGTTGCCGCCGGGCTGGCCCTTCTGACCCGTGTCACGGCGTCGGGCGGCTACCTCGGAGAAGTTCTGCCGGCGGTGCTGGTGTTCGGTGCCGGACTGGCGCTGACCGTGGCTCCGCTCACGGCGACGGTGCTAGCCGCCGCTCCGACCGATCAGGCCGGAGTGGCGTCGGCCATCAACAATGATGTGGCTCGCACGGCTGGGCTGATCGCGGTGGCTGTGCTGCCGGCTGCCGCTGGAATAACGGGGACCAGCTACCTCCACCCGAGCGCCTTCGCCTCGGGGTTTCACACCGCCGTGATCATCGCGGCGGCATCCTGCGCGGCCGGTGGAGGCTTGGCCGCCCTCACGATCCGCGGCTCGGTCGGCTCCCGAGAAAAGGCCCACCGGGCCACCATCAGCTGCGGGCTGGACGCGCCACCGACGGTGCGCGTCTTGGAGCCTGACTCCTGACGATCTGCCCACTAACCCCCGTACCATCCCGAAGGGCGCGTAGACGACGGATCTACGCTTCGCGCATGAGTGCAACCGACGTTGACCATAACGCTGCCGCGGCAGCGGAGCATCCACTGGCCAATCCCGGCCTCTTTCTCCGCTTCGCGAACTGGGTATCCGAGGCGATGGGCCGCCCAGCAAATATCAGTTTCTGGTTTGTCGCGGTCGTGGCGTGGACGCTCATGTTCGCCTTGTCCAAGCAGCTCGACAAGGGCACGTTCCTGCCATCGTGGTTCACGAGCCAGGGTTACAACTTCCCGCTGAACTTGATCACCACAGTCGCCGAGTTGTTCATCGGGTTCTTGGTGGCCGCAGCTGCCAATAGGGCGCAGTCGGCGCTGACGATCCTGCTCGACCACATACGTTCAAGCGTCGACCGGGACGTTATGACGGAGGGCAACCTAACGACTCTGCTGACAGAGAACACCGACATAACCACGGAGGTCCATCAGCTGGTCGCAGCCATGAAAGGCGAGACCGACCGCCTGGACGAGATCTACCGCCACGTCACCGCCATCTCCCTGAAGCTCGGACTCGACGCCGGTGCTTCCGACCCGCCACCGGCCGCGGCCGCTACGGACTGACTTGCCGACAGACTAGCCGACCTACTGGATTGCCAGCAGATCGATCACGAACACGAGCGTGGCGTCGGGCGGGATGGCCGGCGGGCTGCCCGCCGCCCCGTAGCCGTCGGCGGGCGGGATGACGATCTCCCTGCGCCCGCCCACCTTCATCCCCACGATGGCGTCCTTGAAGCCGGGGACAACGCCCGACAGCGGGAAGGTGGCGGGGCCGTTGTCGGTCCAGGACGCGTCGAAGACCTTGCCGGTGGAGTACAACGATCCGACGTACTGCACCTGCACCGTGTCGTTAGGCCCGGCGGTGGTGCCAGTGCCGACCACGAGGTCCTTTCCGGTCAAAACGCTGGGCGGGTTGGACCCGCCGGCTGCGATCATGGGCTCCTTGGACATGTCGGCGGCACCGCTGACCGCCGGGACACTGCCGGTCACGAACAGGGTGGAGCCCGTTGCAGCCGGCGCCGACACAGACGGGGCAGTGGTGGCCGAAACCGATGGTGCCGAGGTGATGGCGCTGGAGGTGCTCTTCGACGAGGAGCACCCAGCCACTGCTAGCGCCGCCGCGGCGCTGGCCGCGATCAAGATCCGTATGGAGGACATAGGACTGGGACCGTAGCGGAGGCGGTCGCCAAGATCCCAGTTGCCAGCCCGAAATTCAAGCAGTCCGGGCTCCCCGCAACAGGTGACCCGGGGCGGCGCCGGTGGCCTCGGCGTTCTCTAGGACCGATTGCCCGGCCTTGAACGTAGCCACATAGCCGTCGGCGCGCTGCACGAGCCGGCGGGCCCGGCCCGGCAGGTCGTTGACCAGCTCCGGTCTGCGCAGCCCGAGGGTGTCGTGGTCGATGACGTTGAGATCTCCAACCATCCCGGGCACGAGACGGCCCCGATCACCGAGGCCGTACAGATCGGCCGTCGCCGAGGTGATCTGCCGGACCGCCTCTTCGATGGTCCGTCTACGAGTTCGGCGGCCAGAAATCAGAGGACGCCGCGGCGCCGGCGCTACCTGGCGGGCCGGGTGCCTACGATCGAGGCGCGCTCCGTGACCCGCACGTGGGGGTAGTAGTCGCTAGTGGCGTAGTGCTGGACGGCCCGGTTGTCCCAGAACGCCACGGCGTCGGCGGTCCAACGGAAGCGGCACTGGTGCTCGGGGTAGTCGGCCTGGCGGCACAAGCGGTCGAGCAGAGCGAAGCTCTCGTCGGGGTCGAGGCCCTCGATGTAGTCGGTGAAGCCCCGGTTGACATACAGGTACCGTCGCCCTGTCCCCGGGTGCGTGCACACGACCGGGTGGCGCTGCGGCGGGTACAACGTCTGCATCTCGGCCAGGTGCTCGGGGGCCATGAAGCCACCGAAGGTCCGGGTGAAGTCGTGGACCGCGTAGAGGTTCTCGATCAGCTCCTTGTCCTCGTCGTCCAGAGATTCGTACGCCGCGTACATGTCCGAGAACAGGGTGTCGCCCCCGATGGCCGGCACGGCGACGGCGTGCAGTACCGCCCCCATTGACGGGCATTCTCGCCACGTCACGTCGTGGTGCCAGGCGTTCTCGTAACCACCGAACTTCTCGCCTTTTTCGAACCGGACCAGCTTGGGCTCGGCCGTGTTGGAGGGGATGAAGGGGTGATACTCGAGATCACCGAAGCGCGAGGCGAAGGCGCAGTGCTGGCCGGCGGTCAGAGGCTGGTCCCTGAAGAAGATGACCTTGTATTCGTAGAGGGCCTGGCGGATCTCGTCGATCAACTCATCAGGAAGCTCGGAGGTCAAGTCGACCCCGATGATCTCCGCGCCGATGGTCGGGCTGTACCTCGACACTTCGAAGTGGCTCCAGCTCAACTTGGACAGACGCTCGGCCTCGGCTGCCAGGTGGGTAAAAGGTCCCACCATCACCGGGTACCGACCCAACCGGATAGGCCCGATCCCGCGATCTTTGGTGCTCGTCATGGCCCGACACCGTAGTGCGGAAGCGAGATCACCTAAGGGCAAATCAAGCATGGCCAGCCAGGGGTGGTCAGGCTCGAAAACGGCGCAGCCGCTAATCGGCCCGACAGCAGACCTCGAGTTCCATCCCGTCCGGGTCTCGGAAGAACACAGACAAGGTTGGACCCAACTGCTGGACGTCGCCCACCTCTTGGGCGCCCGCTGCCGCCAGTCGTTCCCTCATCGTGTCGAGGGTGGCTCGGGAATCCACGGAGAAAGCGAAGTGGTCGACCGCACCACGACGGCCTTGGCGTCTCCGCTCGCCGATGATCTCCTCGGCCGGCACCTCGAAAATGTTGAGGGCCGCCCCACCGCCTATGTCCACGATCTTCATCCAGGGATGGTTCTCGCTGCGCAGGACCTCACCCCGGACCTTGCCATCGAACGCCTCCTCATAGAAGCGCACCGTCCGATCCATATCAGTCGTCAGCGTCGCAACATGGTCGAATCCTGTCGACATGGGCATCACCAAAAAGCCTAACTCGGCAGAACCACAGCCCGTCGGTTACAGACCGCCCCGATTTGCGGATCGGTCCCTGATTCGCGCGCGCGAAGGATTGCGATCGTGACGACCGTCCGGCTGGCCACTGCCGCTGACTTGCCGATGATCGCGCGCACCCAGATGCGGGCGTTTTTCGACGACCCGCTCATCACCTGGATGCTGCCAACCGACGACTTCGAGACGCGGGCCATCCTGTTGTTCGATTGCCTGATCCGGGCGGCCCTGGTGCACGAGACCACTTACACGGCGCCAAAGATGTGGCTGATGTGGCGTGAGACGCAGAGCTGATGGCCGATCGTCGGGATGAAGCTCATCCGCAACCATTGACGAACCTACCGATGAGTGCCAATGTAGCGAAGGCTTGCACCAATTGCCCGAAGGCCCAGTACTTCCGGCCGGAGAGGACTTAGAGGATGGGCGCGTCTTTCCCCCAGCATCCTGAGCCTTCACCCGTTCCCAAATCCGGACGCCTGTCTCGGCATCGGCGCCGACTTGGAAGGTCCACGCTCGTGGCGACATTCCTGGCGGTGGTCATGATCTGTTCCGCCTGCTTGTTCGCCGGTACGGGCGCGCAGGCGGCATCTAACGCCTCGACCTTGTCACCATCCTCTCCACCGGATTTCAGGGCGGTCAGTTGCCCGACCAAGGCCGCGTGCATGGCGGTGGGCCCCAGCGTCTTCCGTACCACCGACGGGGGGACGACGTGGATGCGGCTCAGCTACCCCAAGGGTGCCGGAACGATCTTTGGGGTCGCATGCGCATCGGTCACTACTTGCGAGGTTGACGGAGTCGGCAACGGGGACATCGGGGCTATCTATGGCACCACCGATGGGGGAGCGAAGTGGACACTTCAGCTTCAGGCCATCGTCGGCGGGTATTTCTTGGCGATCGCGTGTCCTTCGACGAGTGTGTGCGAGGCGACTGGACTTGACGGAGATATCTTTGGCACCACCAATGGCGGGGCCACCTGGACCCCCCAGCTGCAAGACGGAGCGGAAGGTCAAATCGTCGGCGTCGTGTGCCTGTCGGTGCACCTATGCGAAGCGGTCGCCGGTGGCGGACTTCGGACCACCAACGGAGGGCAGACCTGGAAGGGTCAAGGTCTCCCCGAGCCGGGTGATGGGACAGAGTACACCGCCGTCTCCTGCGGATCGACGAAGACGTGCGCGGTAATCGGCTTCAACAGCTTCGACCACGGAGAGAAGGAGAGAGCCAGCGCCGCAAGGACAACCGATGGAGGAGCGGACTGGTACCTCGGGCATCTACCAAGTGGCACCGGAAGCCTCTCTGGTGTCGCCTGCACCAGCTTGGAGATCTGCGAAGCGGTGGGCACTGGGAACGGCCTGCCAATCTCCGTGGTCGGAACCACGGACGGAGGCAAGACCTGGGTGGCCCAGGACGTGCCGGCATCCGCATCCCTCAACGCCGTTGCCTGCCCGACAGCGGATATCTGCGAGGCGGTAGGGACTTCGCTGTACCGCACCGTCAACGGTGGGAATACCTGGATCCGCCAACACCTACCCTAAGTCGCCGATGAGCGATCCATCCGTCTACAACTGAACGCCGGCTGGACGGCACCCTTTCGGCACGAGCGAGAATAACACGGTCATCTGATTGTCGCGAGGATACTATTACACTAGGATCCTAGTGTAATAGGAGGTCGAGCGTGATCGAGTTCCGTCTGGACTCCACTTCGGGGGTGTCGCCATATCTTCAGCTGGTCCATCAGGTCCGTCAGGCCTTGAGGCTGGGGATGCTGGAGGAGGGCGATCAGCTACCGACGGTGAAGGAGGTCGTCGCTCGACTGGCGATCAACCCGAACACGGTGTTGAAGGCCTACCGCGAACTGGAGCACGAGGGGCTGGCCAGCGCCCGCCCGGGGGTCGGGACGTTCATCACTCGGACGTTGAGCGACGCGTCCTTAGCCGCGCACGGTCCGCTCCGTCGGGAAATGGGCCGCTGGTTGGTCAAGGCCCGCCAGGCCGGCTTGGACGACGAGAGCATCGAAGCCCTGTTCCGGGACACCTTTCGGTCCGCCTCAGCGGAGGATGTAGCGTGAGCGTTGCTGTTACCACCGATGGGCTGGGGAAGCGCTACGGCCGTCGGCGGTGGGCTCTGAGCGACTGCAGCCTGGAGGTCCCGTCGGGTCATGTGGTCGGGCTGGTCGGTCCTAACGGAGCGGGGAAGACCACGCTTTTGAACTTGGCAGTTGGGCTTCTGTCGGCGACAACGGGGACTATCAGCGTTTTGGGCGGAAACCCGTCGGACCGTCCAGAGCAGTTGGCCCGGGTGGGTTTCGTCGCCCAGGACACCCCGACCTATTCCCATCTCTCGGTGGCCGATCACCTGCATCTCGGTGCCCGTCTGAATCCCGGCTGGGATGCTCATTGGGCCGCGAAGAGGATCGCGGAGACGGGAGTTGATCCGACCCAGAAGGCTGGTCAGCTCTCGGGGGGACAACGGGCGCAACTCGCGTTGACCCTTGCGCTGGCGAAACGTCCGGAGCTGCTGCTGCTCGACGAGCCCGTAGCCGGACTGGATCCGCTGGCCCGGAGGGAGTTCCTCCAGACGCTTATGATAGCCGTCGCCGATGACGGGGTGACCGTGGTGCTGTCGTCACACCTGGTAGCCGACCTGGAACGGGTCTCCGACTACCTGATTGTTCTGGCGGCCGCTCACGTCGAGCTGGCCGGAGAGGTCGAGCACCTGCTCGCCACCCACCGTCGCCTGGTGGGCCCCCGCCGCGACTCCGTGAGCCTGCCCGGTGACTGCCGGGTCATCGACGCCAGCCACACCGACCGGCAGACGACGCTGCTGGTCCGCACAGATACTCCTATCCACGACCCTGCGTGGATAGTCGAGGACATCGACCTGGAGGACCTCGTCCTGGCGTACATGGGCCAGACCAGCAACGTAGAGCGAAACCGGCGATCGGGCCTGCGGGTGCAGCCATGACGTGGCTGGCGTGGCGGCAGCTACGCCCCTCGGCTGTCGCCACCTTCGGGGCCTTGCTGGCCCTCGCCGTCGCGCTGGCTGTAACTGGGCCGCAGCTCGTCCACGTCTACGACACCACCGTAAAACCGTGCCCATCCATCGGCGACTGCAGCGACGCCATCACTGCCTTCGGCAACAAATACAACGTTCTCCAACAGCTGCTAACCATCGTCATGCAGGTTGCGCCGGCCCTGCTGGGGCTGTTCTGGGGGGCGCCTCTGGTCGCTCGAGAGCTGGAGACCGGGACCTACAAGCTGGCCTGGACCCAAAGCGTGACCCGAACCCGGTGGCTGGCCACCAAGCTGGCCGTGACGGCACTGGCCACCGGGGCACTGGCGGGGCTGTTGAGCCTGGCAGTGACGTGGTGGTCCGCCCCGCTCGACAAAGTGGGCACCAACCGCTTCGACGGCTCAGTGTTCGGTGAGCGTGGGATCACCCCGATCGGATACGCCCTCTTCGCCTTCGCCGTCGGCGCCCTTCTCGGACTGCTGATCCGCCGGACCCTGCCGGCGATGGCCGCCACCCTCGTGGCGTTCATCGCCGTCCGGCTGGTCTTCAGCCAACTGATCCGGCCGCACCTAATGACCCCTCTGCGAGCCACCTTCACGCTTCTAGCGACCGTGAACGGCTACGCCAGCTTCAACGGCAGTACATCCAACTTGACCGCAGGCAGCCCGAGCGACGCGAGCCTGCAGAACGCTTGGATCTACTCGGCCCGTATCGTCGACGCCGCCGGTCGGGCGCTGACCCCGCAGGCAACTGCGAGCGCCTGCCCGCAGCTAGCAAACGGCGGACTGCGGGCCCAACTACCACCTGCGGGTTCGGCTGGGCACGTTCACGCTGTGCCGACCCAGGCTGCTGGACAGGCCCTCCAGCAGTGCGTCACCAAACTGTCCGACAGCTATCACACCATCCTCAGCTACCAGCCCGCCAACCGTTACTGGACCTTCCAGGCCCTCGAAACTGCGATCTTCGCCGCACTCGCCATCTGCCTCGCCGGCGTCGCGCTCTGGAACCTCAGAAAGCACCTCAGCTGACGCGCGCTATGTGCAGTCCACGGGGTGGTGTTCTACACGTGAGCTAATCCGGGAGCATCGTCGCCAGGCCATCGAGCACGCGCTCGAGCCCGGCGTCGAAGCTGTGCTCGAGGCGGTCGGGATCGTGGGGCGAGCGAGCGTCAAGGACGACGCGGGTGAGAAGCGGGTAGTGGCCGCTGTTGATCAGACTCTCGACGTAGGGCGTTTGGACCTGCATCCATTCCTCCTGGTTGAGACCGGAGCGGCGGGCGGATTCTTGCTCTGAGAGCTCGTCCAGGGCGCGACCACGGATGAAGGCGTCGAGAGTTTCGACCATCACGAGCATTTCGTCGATCTCGAGGCCGAGACCATCGATGGCACCGAGCACCTGCTCGTAGCGCCAAGCGGTGTTCGGTCCAAGGTTGCGTCGTCCCGCGCCATGGATCGCCACCCAGGGGTGGCGCAGGGTCATTGCCCGCAGGCCGCGAGCGAACGAACGTAGGACTCTGCGCCAGTCCCCCCTGACTTCGAACTGGAGGTCGTCACCCATCACCGCGTCGACCATCAAGTCGATCAGCTCGTCCTTGCGGTCGACGTAGCGGTAGAGGGATGCTGCTCCAACGCCGAGCTGGACGGCCAGGGTCCGCATCGAGACCGCCTCGATTCCCTGCGTGTCGGCCAGCACTATTGCGGCCGCGGTGATCTCCTCGCGCGAGAGCGACGGGGCGGGACCGCGAGTGGCCCGCTCAGGACGGTCCCAGATGACTCCATGGTTCGAACTCATTGCGAACAGTGTACTCAGTCTGCTACCGTCCTTACTGCGAACGCCGTACTCAGTAAGGAGCCACGATGGGAATGGGTGGAGACATTGGAACGATGGTCCCGGCCGAAGGGCTGGCGAAGCCCCTTGGCTTCGCCACGGAGGCAGCCGCCCGCAACCCGCTGCGTTGGTTCGTGTTTGCGGTCGTGATCGCCGCCAACATCATGGATCTCATGGACGCGACGATCGTCAACGTCGCCGGCCCGTCGATCCGGGCCGCGCTCGGCGGCAGCGCCTCCACCCTGCAGTGGCTGCCCGCTGGCTACACGCTGGCCTTCGCCGTGTTCCTGATCACTGGCGCACGGCTGGGGGACATGTTCGGCCGCCGCCGGCTATTTCTGATCGGCTCCGCTGGCTTCACCGTGATGTCTGCGGCCTGCGCGCTCGCCCCCTCGCCGGCTGTGCTGATCAGCTTCCGGGTGCTACAGGGTGCGTTCGGGGCGCTGATGATCCCCCAGGGGTTCGGAATGCTCAAAGAGGTCTTCGACGAGGAGGAGATGACCAAGGTATTCGGCGCCTTCGGCCCAATGATGGGTCTCTCGATCCTGGCTGCGCCGATCCTGGCCGGTGCGCTGATCGAGGCAAACCTGTGGGGGATCGGGTGGCGCCTGGTGTTCCTCATCAACGTGCCCATCGGCATCGCCGCGTTCGCTGGGGCGGTCCGGGTGCTGCCGCGGACCGTCGCGCATCCAGGAATTCGTCTCGACACGGTCGGGATGGTGCTCATCGGCGTCGCACTGACCGCGATCATCTACCCGCTGATCCAGGGCCGGGCCGATGGGTGGCCGGCCTGGACCTTCGTGTCGCTTGCCGCCGGCGCCGTGCTGCTCGGCGCGTTCGCGCTGTGGGAGCGCCGCCGACGTAGCGATCCGCTGATCGACCCCGGACTGCTGGCCAACCGCACCTACACGAGTGGCATCCTCGTGGCCCTCGCCTTCTTCGGCGCGTTCGGCGGCCTATTGCTCTGCGTCTCGCTGTTCGCGCAGCTCGGCGAGCACTTTTCACCGATCCACGCCGGGTTGACCCTGATGGCGATGGTCGTTGGGATGATCGCCGGGATGGGCGCCGGGTTCGCGCTCGTAGGTCGGCTCGGCCGCCACCTGCTCCACCTCGGCGTCGCGTTCACTGTCGCCGGCACCGTCGTGCTAGCACTCACCGTGACCGGGGCTCGGACTGCTTCGACGCTGGACCTCGCCCCCGGGCTGTTCCTGATCGGATTTGGTGCCGGAGCGAGCATCGGCCAGCTGTTCGACTTCATCCTGGCCGGAGTCAGCATGGACGAAGTGGGCTCCGCCTCAGGCGTGCTCGAGGCCGTTCAGCAGCTCTCCAGCGCAATCGGCGTCGCCGCGCTGGGAACGATCTTCTTCTCGGCGTTCGACGGGCATCTCCCAACGCATGCCCTGGCGATCACGGCGTGGGCGTGTCTGGTCCCGCTGGCCGCCACCTTCCTGCTCCTGTTCAAACTACCGATGCACGCCCGCGAGCCACAGAGCTGACCGATGCCGAGAATCGAGGGAGTTTCAATGATCTGGCTGGGAGGTCGAGGTTGACGGCTTCCAACCGCCGCCGTAGTCGCCGGGCTATCTGCGCTCGGAATGCCCGTTGGGGCCGCGGCTTCCACGGTACTGATCTACCGGCTGCTCACCTACTGGTTGACCATCCTCATCGGATGGCTCAGCCTCAAGGTCGCCGAGGGCCGCGGGTACGTGTAACTGCCCAGCCGTGAACGGCTGCTACAGGGTTTCAGACCAAGTACGTTTAGCTCGTGGCGAGAGGCGCCAGGACCGCTTCGCAGAAGACGAGCGGGACCAAGACGACTGAGGCCGCCATTCGTTGGCCGGGTGATCAAAGCGTCGCCGCGGGCAAGGCGGCCCGGGTCCAGGTGCCACGGGAGTCGCATAGCGAGTTGTCGACCCCGAGGGTTAGAGATCCGATCAACCTACTGTTGGGTCAGGCCGAGTCACGGGTGCCAGAGTTGGTGCCGGTACGCCACGGCCGTATGCTGGCCTCGCCGTTCACTTATTATCGGGGTGCGGCCCTTCCCATGGCGGCTGACCTAGCCTGGACTCCTTCGTCGGGGCTACGGGTGCAGCTGTGCGGTGACGCTCACCTGTCCAACTTCGGAGCGTTCGGCTCGCCCGAGCGGCGGGTGGTGTTCGATCTGAACGACTTCGACGAGACGCTGCCGGGCCCGTTCGAGTGGGACGTGAAGCGGCTGGCGGCCAGTATGGTCGTAGCCGGGCGCGACAACGGTTTCGCCCCAAAGGACCGGCGTGGCGTGGCGGTTGCGACCACGGCCGCCTACCGCACCGCGATGCGGGATTTCTCCGCCATGCCCATCATGGAGGTCTGGTACGCCCGTTTCGATGTGGAGGAGGCCCTCGCCCGTCTGCGGTCGGCGCTGCCCAAGAAGACGGTCCGCCAGACCCAGGCCCAGCTGGCCAAGGCTCGAACCCGGGACAGCACCCAGGCGGTCGCGAAGCTCACCACGGTTGTGGACGGGCGGCGCCGGATCATTAGCGACCCTCCCCTGATCGTCCCCATCGAGGAGCTGGCCGGCGCTTTCGACGTGGAGGCGGTCTACCGGTTTATCCGCGGCTTGATCAGCGAGTACGCCGAGACCCTGCCTGCCGATCGGCGCCGGCTGGTGGAGCGGTTTGCCTTGACGGGCGTGGCCCGCAAAGTCGTCGGAGTCGGCAGTGTCGGTACCGAAGCGTGGATCCTCCTGATGGAGCCCGAGGACGGTCTGGCGCCCCTGCTGCTCCAGGCCAAAGAGGCTCAACGCTCCGCGTTGAGCCAGTACGCGGGTGAGAGCCACTACGACAACCAGGGCGAGCGGGTCGTGTCCGGCCAGCGGCTCATGCAAGCGGTCGGCGACATATTCCTCGGCTGGGTACGCAGCGTCCCTCCTGGGCGGGGCGCCACGGACTACTACGTCCGCCAGCTGCGGGACTGGAAATACTCCGCTGAGATCGAAACCATGAACCCGGCGACCATGACCGCCTACGGTCGCATGTGCGGCTGGACCCTGGCGAGAGCCCATGCCCGCACCGGGGACAGGATGGCTATCGCGGCCTACCTTGGCAAATCCGACGCCTTCGATCGGGCGGTGTCTGCCTTCGCTGAAAGCTACGCCGACCAGACCGAAACTGATCATGGGGCACTCGCAGATGCGGTGTCCTCTGGACGCGTCCAGGCCCAAACCGGAGTATGAGCATTGCCCGAGGGCGCCCTATCGCTCCCCTCCAGCGCTCAGCCGATTAGGGCTGAATCGCGACGTGTTCCGTGTTCGACTGGTTCCTCTGAGGCGGGCGAGGCGTCGAATGTCTCCGTGGACCGAGACTCCGCGTTCGGATGCTGCGGCTTTGTCGAGCGCGCCGGCGAGGAGTCCGATGACTCCCTCTGGTGGTCCTGAGATGACGAGGCGAGGCTTATCGCGGCGGTGGTGGCTTTCTACCCGGTCGGATACATGCCTGACGACTACGCGGGGCTCCAGGCGCCTGTGCTAATTCACATCGCCGACGGCGACGAGATCAACCCGCCCACCCTGGCCGAAGAGCTCAACGAAAAGATCTCAGCGGCCACCCGCAGAAAGCCGGAGATCGACCACTATCCCGCCGGCCACGCCTTCTTGAACGAAGAGGACCTCCTGGGAACCTTCAACGCGGAACAGGCCAGGATCGCGTGGGATCGAACCGTCGCCTTCCTCCGCGCGCACCTGGAGTAAAGGGGGCTGCTGCAGGTCTGGTTGACATCGGTGTCATCACTGATTTGCTTTATGCAAGAGCAGCGCCCAAATAAATCAGTTATCGGGCGTGACCGCATCCAAACGGCGTCGAACTTCCGACGTATTCACGCCCAGAACACCGAGTAGTACTGCCGCAGGATCGGGTGGTTCGAGATCGAGGATCCGGGCGAGTACCTGCTGAGGCGTGATGTGCTTGCCTCGGCGCATTGGTTTGCCGGCTTCCTGAAGCACCTTCTTCGCCGCCGGCGTCGTCCGGATCCGGTCCTTGATGACGGCCTTTATCGTCGGCCTTTTTGGCACTGCGTGCATCCGCAGCTCAGGTGCATCGATGCCGGGCCCCATGCCCAGGGCGCCTAGGGCCTCGCGGTCGAGCGAGTCAAGGGCATCGCGAGCGTCTTGGAGGCTGACACCTAACGCGGCTTCGACGGATGGTTCCTCCAACAGGCCGAGCAAGAGGTGGTCCGTACCCGCCCTTCGATCACCCCGTCGGCGTGCCTCCTCGCTGGCCCACATGTACGTGGTCCAAGGGTGATATGTGACTGTCGTAGCGCCATTCGTGGTCATGATGACTCCTTTCCGTACTTTGTATGTACGGACTGTCGGGTGATTCCGAGTGCGTCACCAATCTGCTGCCACGACCAGCCCTTTTCTCGGGCGGCGCGGACCTGGTTTGCCTCAACCCTCTCAGCCAGCCGGTGCAAGGCCGACGAAGCGCGAAGCCCAACCGCCGGGTCATCCGACGACAGACTCGCGTGTAGATCTTCAACATCCATGGACGTCAGTCTAGACTGACAACTCGAGACTTGTCAAATCAAACTGACAAACCAGATCGCCGCCTTGCCGTCGTGTCGCCTGACGGGGTGGGCTCTTCCCGGGCCGGCAGAACCCAGGCCAGCACGGCGGCGACGATACAAATCACCGCACCAACCCACGCCACCATCGTGTACCCAGCCAAGGTCGGCTGACCGGTGGACCGGGTGCTGTGGCTGGCCAGGATAGCGGCGGCCAGAGCGCTCCCCAACGAGAAGCCGATATAACGGACAACTTGGTAGAAGCCCATGGCGCTACCCGTCTCGTGCTGGGGGACAGATTGCACAATCAGGCCGGGGATGGCGGCGTAGGTGGTGCCGAGCCCGACGCCGAGGAGGCCCATCATCACGAACGACTCCCACAGCGACCCGTGGAACAAGGCGAAGAAAGCAGACGCGGCCGCTACCACCAGGCAGCCGACGGTCAACAGAACTCTGACCCCGAGGAGCTTGGTCAAGCTCGGCAACGCCCGGGAGCTCAGCAGCATGAAGGCCGAGAGGGGGATGAGGATCAGCCCCGCTACCACCACCGAGGCCGAGAAGCCGAAACCCCCCGAACGGGGCAGCTGCACGAACTCCGTCACCGCGGAGAGGTTCATGTACATGGCGACGCCGAGCACGGTGGCGCAGGCGTCGCCGGCCAGCACCGCCGGATGCCGGAGGAGGCGGAGCTCGACCAGTGGTGCCTTGGCGCGAAGCTGCTGCAAGGTCCAAACGACGAACAGGGCGAATCCGGCGATCACCAACCCGAGGACCGCCGGCGATCCCCACCCCCACTCAGTGCCCTGGGCCACGGCCACCAGCACGCTGATCAGGGCGGCGGCTAGCAGGATGGCGCCCAGCGAATCGAGCCCGACCGACCGACCGCGAACGGTGGAGGGGACGACGGCGACCACGCAGACCAGCGCCAGACCGGCCACGATGACCCCGAACCAATAGGCCGCCGACAAGCTGAGCTGGTCGACGATCAGACCGCTGACCGGGTACCCGACACCGACGCCGGCCGCTGCCGACACCGACAGGAGGGCGATCATCGGCGCCACCCGGTCTTTGGGCAATTCGTCACGGGCGGTGGTCATGGTGAGAGGGACCAGACCCAGTCCCACACCTTGGAGGGCCCGCCCGACGACCAGCACGTCGAAGCTCGAGGCCAGGGCCGCGACCACACCGCCCAAGGTGACCACGGCCAGGCCACCGATGATCGTCGCCCGGCGCCGGGGACCATCGCCGAGGCGGCCCATCACCGGCGCGCTGACCGCACCCGAGAGCAGCCCGACGGTGAGCGACCACTGTGCCGTGGTCAACGAGTCGTGAAAGTTCTTGGCGATGGTGGGGATGAGCGGGGCGCCGAGCGAGCTGATGACGCTAACCACCAGAGTGGTCAGCACGAGTACCGGGGCTAGAGCCTTGGCCCGCCGTGGCTGGTTCATGCCCGCCCGTCCCCTCGCCGCAGCAATCCAATCAGCCGTTCCAGCACTTCATTGGCCGACATCAAGGCGGCCAGGTCGTCGTCGTCGAGGCCGCACCTCCGATGGGTCCTCGGTGGAGCTAGGTCCATCTCGCTGCGAGTGGGGTCGTCATCCGATCTCGTGGTCTTGTCGCCATCGGCCGGGCGGCTCACCATGGTGGCGCCGGAACGCGGCGGCGAAGGCGTAAGGGGAGCTGTAGCCGGTGCGGTGGGCTATCTGGGCGAGGGCGAAGTCGCCAGAGCGTAGATAGTCTCGGGCGAGGGTCATTCGCCACTCGGTGAGGTACTGGATAGGTGCTTGGTCGAGGGCCTGCTGGAATGCTCGGGCGAAGGCCGGCCGAGAGAGACCGCTGAGGGCCGCGAGTTCGGTCACCGTCCATGGGTGGGCGGCGTCGGTGTGGATGGCACGGAGTGCTGGGTCCAGGCGCGGATCTGTCGAGGCTTGATACCAACGTGGCGTCTGGGGGCTCTGGCGGAATGAAGCACGTATGGCGTGGACTAGGACGATGTCGAGGAGCCGGTCGAGGACAGTCTGCTGGCCGGGTGCCCGGGTCGCGAGCTCGCGGGAGAGCAGGCCGATGGCATCGTGTAACGGGTCGTCATCGGTGTGCGGCAGATGAAGCACGGGTGGGAGCGCTTCTACCAACTGGCTGCCGACGTCGCCGGCAAACCGGTACGCGCCGCAGAGGAACACGGTCTCTTCAGGATCACTGGCGTGCTCGTCGTCGAAGTGCTGAGCTCGGAATTCGGCTGCGGACATGCAGATGGCATTGGGGCTGTGGGCGATGCAGTGGTCGGGACCTCCCCTGACGAGGGCGACGTCGCCGGGAGTGAGCTTGGATGCGGCTTGTGAGTCGTCGAGCCACAGCCACGCTTGGCCCCGCACGACGGCGTGGACGGCGAGTTGGATGGTGCCGGGCAGGCACAGCCCCCAAGGGGGTCGTGCGACTGATCGAGCGAAGACGCCGCCGGACGCTCGGGCGCGGATGAGGTGTTCCTGCAGAACGTCCACCTGGTGAGAGTATCGCGTAGTGATTCGAGCGCTAGACACATTGATACGCTCGTTACCGCGAGGGACGATGGCCCCATGACAGAGGTAAGCAACATGATCCTCGTGCTCGGCGGCACAGGCAAGACCGGAGTACGCGTCGCTAGCAGGTTGTCCGGACTTGGTCTTCCGGTCCGCACCGCCGCTCGTCACGGCGGCGATGTGCGGTTCGACTGGGACGATCCGGCGACGCACCGGAACGCCGTCGAAGGGGCTGATCGTGTCTACCTGATCCCACCGGTCATGCGCACCCGCTTCGTTCCGCAGGTGTCAGCGTTCCTGAATCTCGCAGAGGCTGCGGGAGTGCGGCAGGTTACCTATCTCAGCGCTTACGGCATCGACTTCGCTCCGCCCGAGGTCGCGCTCCGGGCGGTCGAACTGGATCTCATGGGTCCTTCTTCGCTGACGCATTCGATCGTCCGGCCTGCCTGGTTTATGCAGAACTTCAGCGAGACGTTCTTGATGCCGGTCGACGATGCGATTGTCGTGCCGACTGAGAACGGCGGGGAAGCCTTCGTTGACGCCGAGGACATCGCGGCCGTAGTGGCAGCGACCCTCGCCGACCCGGAAGGTCATGCGGGCGCCGAGTACGCCCCGACGGGTCCGGACATCCTGACGGTGAGCGAGGCGGCCGACATCATCGGCGGCGTGACCGGCCGACCGGTCCGACACGTCGACATCGACCGAAGCTCATGGGTCGAAGGTGTGATCGCGTCGGGGGTGCCCGTGGAGTATGGCGAGATGCTCCAGATGCTTACCGAGACCATCGCCTCGGGTCGCGGTTCACGACCCAACGACGATATCGAGAAGGTGACCGGAGCGCCGCCTACGAGCTTCACCGACTTCGCCAGACGTACGGCAGCGGCGTGGGCGGGAGATCAAGCGCCATGACGGCGATAGATGACCTGGACGACTTCGCAGGGCTCGACCCATTTTTCCGCATCATCGAAGAGGGGATCAACGGGTTCGCCGGCGGGGACCACTTCTTCGATCTCCTCGCCGACGATGTCGTATTCGACTACGTCATCACGGTCCCCGGCTACCCACGGCACGTCGTGGGTCGCTCCGCCGCGGCGGAGTTGTACCAACCCTATGGCGACACCATCGTGCTCGACCGATGCTTTGACCTCGCCATCCATCACGACCGAAAGTCCGGTGTGGTCGTTCTCGAGTACGCCTCGGAGGGTCGTGCCGTCGCCACAGGGGCTGCCTACGCAAACCGGTACATCTCGGTGCTCACGATCGTTGACCGCAAGGTCACCCGATGGCGCGACTACCTCGACCAGATCGTGGTCTTCGACGCGCTTGGGTGGGATCCAGATGCCCTGCTGCCTGGATTAGGGAGCGCCCATGAAGCCGATCGTCTTTGAGTCCAGCACGACAGATGGTTCGGCCTCGGGCAGCGTTTGCAGGCGGAGGCTGAACACAGCGAGTCCGGTGATCATGCGATCAGCGCGGCTACCACGTGCTGAGCTTCGACGGTCCTAGCCAGCCCGGCATGATGCACCGCGAAGGCATGGTGTTTCGCCACGACTGGGAGGTTCCGACCGGGGCGGTTCTGGACTACCTCCTCGGTGAGCGTGAAGGTATCGATGCCGACCGGATTGCCATGATGGGTGTGAGCATGGGGGGCTACCTCGCTCCTCTGGACTACAACCTCTCAGGCGGCATCGCCGAAAAGATCACCTGCCCGACACTCGTACTAGCCGGCGCGACGGACATCTTTCTCAAAGGTCAACCCGAGAAGGTTATGGAACACCTGACCTGAGAAAAAACCTTCATCATGTTCACCGAGAAGGAGGCGGCCGATGCGCGCGTGCAGGTCGGGGCGATGCGATTCACAATCGCCCGCATCGGCGATTGGCTCGATGCCACCTTCGCGTAGCAGGGAATGCTCCGCGCTGTCGTATCGTCGTGCCCGGCCGCGATGAGTTCAGGGCCGTGGGACGGTCTGTATTTGCGACTGGCGCCGAAAGGAGACCGCAATGCCGAAGGTGATCGCCGACATCACGATGTCACTCGACGGATTTGTGACGGGGGAAGGCGCCGATGAACAACACGGGCTCGGCGATGCACCTGAGCTCCACACGTGGGCCATGCATCAGGATGCGGTCGACACCGAGATCCTCGAACGGGCGACGGCACAGAGCGGTGCAGTGGTTATGGGGCGGCGGTTATTCGACATCGTCAACGCTCCCAACGGGTGGAACAAAGACATGGGTTATGGCGCCGATCAAACGGGGACCCCGCCGTTCTTCGTCGTCACGCACTCGCCTCTGCGAGACGTCCGGTTGGAACGAGAGCTGGGGATGCGCTTCACCTTCGTCAGCGATCTGGTCACAGCGATCGACCAAGCTCGGTCCGCCGCAACCCGTGGTGACGTCGTGATCATGGGCGGCGGCGATGTCGTCGGTCAGGCGCTCGAACAGGGCCTCGTCGAAGAGCTGCGCCTGCACGTGGCCCCGATGGTGCTCGGTGGCGGCACGCCGCTCTTCAAGGCTGGGACGCGTCAGATGTACCGACAACGGGACGTTCGCCCCTCGCGGAACGCCGTGCACCTCACCTACGAATGCGTTTAGATCGAGCGCCGGAGGCAAGGAGGTGTACTTCCTCAGCCAACCATATCTTCAGCCAACACAGCGAACCCGGCCGACCCGTGGAAGTGCCCCGGCTGTGGGAATTGGCTGGCGTGGGATCCGGGCCGAGGAGCGCTCTACTGCCGATCCTGCCGCGACGTCGTTGCGGTCAACCGTTCCCCCGATGTCCGCTCGCACGCCTTCCCCGTCGACCGACCCCCGGCCGGGCAAGCCGGTCACGCCACGACAATCACCTGCCGCGGCTGTGGGGCCGGGATCGAGGTCAATCCTCCCGTCATCGCCGGCCGATGCAGGTACTGCCGGGCGCCGTTCGTGGCCGTCACCGAATCGGGGATCGATCCCGTTCCCGATGGCGTGGTGGTGGCCCAGATCGACTTCGACCGCGCCCAAGCTGCGGTTGACGAGTGGGTCAATTCGCGCCGCTTCGTTCCTCGCGACTTCAAGGGCGAGAAGAGCCGCCCAGAGGTCCGCCTGTCGTACCAGCCCTATTGGTCCTTCGACACCGACACCATGACGTCCTACCAGGGTCAGCGCTCAGAGGCCGTGGCCTCGCCCGGATCCGGGGCACCGACTGTCCGGCTGCATCCAGCCGGCGGGACGGTCCGACGAAAGTTCACCAACGTCGGCGCCACCGCAGGAGGAGTAGTGCTCGAGAGCGCGGTCTGGAACTTCTCGACGGCCGAGCGGTACTCCGACGAGTACCTCGTCGGAGCCACGGCGGTCGGAGTCACGATTTCGCTCGCCCAAGGCTGGCACGACGCGATCAGGACCATGACGCCCCTTATCGCGGCCGACATCCGAGCGACCAACCAGGAAGTTGGAGAGATCCATACGGCCTACCGGGGGTCGGTGTACCGCTATCTCCTGGCCCCCGAGTGGTACGGCTCGTACGAGTTCCATGGACAGCAATACCGCATCGACATCAACGCCGAGACCGGCGGAGTGATGGGCGAGAGGCCGTGGGGCATCGGGGCGATCGGAAACCCTCCGACTTGACCATGGTCGGCGCAGCTTCCGACTGGTTACACAAAGGCCTGGGAGAGTGATACGCGCACCCACAGCTAGGGCTCCCAAGGCACAGGAGTTAAGCCGACCATGGGGAGGGAGCTTCCAGCCAGCCCGACGTGACCGTTTAGGCGAGCGCAGAATATCCGCCGCCTGCCGCTCCGAACGTTCGCCGTCACGACGGGATTATGGTGCGCCTGGCTGGGCCGTTACCGAGCGGTCTTCCGGCGGCACCCGTGCCGCCATTCTGGCCTGACGGTCCGCGTGTCGACCGCTTAGACCGATAAGACCGTTAGGCGGCAAATCCTGGAATATGTTAAACTTGCGCAGGTGGTCGATGGGGGAGGTGCGAGGGTGCGTAGAGTGGTCCTGGTAGCCGTCGTCATTTTGGTGCCGTTCATCGCGGGCATGGTTGGGAGCAAGGCGAGCGCGCAATCAGATGCCGTTACTGCGGCTGTGGTTGGGACCGGAACCTCCGGCACTGATTGCAGTCCCGGCGGTCCCTCCTGTTCCGCGTGGCAGTTCAGCGGGACCCTGGTTGGTGTATCGGACACTGCTCTCTACGGGACCTTCAACCTCGACTGGACTTGTTCCGACTTCTCTTGCGACGCGTCACTGTCGGTCACGGACAACCTGGGAACCATCTCTGCTTGCGGCGCCGGCCTCATCACGAGCGGCTTGCCCGAGGTCGGGACCAGTCTCGGGAACGCGCCGTGGACATTCGACGGCACTTGCAACCGAGGCGATAACGGCCAGATCTTCTCCGGCAGTGTGGACGTCGATGACGGAGTGGGGGTGTCACTAGTAAGCACCCTTGTAGGCGACCTGTCATTCGATCAAGGGTGACATCAAGCACCGCTCGGTAGGGGCCCGAGAGATGATCCAGGGCCGCGGGAGAGTCTGGACCATCCCAGCCCGGTCGTGTCCCACAACAATCGATCCCGCGTCGGCTTCAGCTTTTGATCGCGGCGCGGCCTTCTCGACCGAATCGGTCGGTGCGTGGCTAGGGAGTTCGGTAAGGACCCCACTTCACCTGCGACCATGTCCCGGATGGTCGCCAAGCATCCCAGCGCCCTCGATGACGGCGCACAGGTTGAGCTTCGCAGGTATGCCCGGCGCGCCACGATGCTCCTGGCGTTTTCCGGCATCGCGCTCGCCATCCTGGTCATCCTGATGCCAGCGTTCGATCTTCCGCTGTTCGAGAGGATCTTCCCTCCGCTAGGAGGCGTACTCATCGTGGTCTGCGTCACCGGGGTAGGCAGTTTGAGGCATGATGGGCAACGCCTCCTTGCCCCTCCACGGCGGCGGGACTTTGACCCTGCGGACGACTTTGTTATGGCGACTCAGCGGGGGAGGACTGTCAGGAACGTTCGCATATCGACGTCGCCGACAGCGGCGCTCCTGACGTGGTGCTGCGAGTACCAGGTCACTACGCTCTTTTCATGGCCGGATTGGCGGACGGTTCACCGCGGCCGCTCTGAACGGGCTCCGGCCACAGCGCCGAAGAGTCACTCTCGCGCTGCCACCTTCTCGCCGAGTCAAGCCCCGATCCGCGGCCACCCACTTTAGGTCGTCGTCGCGCCAACGGCCGCGCACGCGACATCTGCACCGCTCGTAGTGGCGCATGGTTTCGACTCGGAGCGGGGCGCCGGGTATCTGCAGTGTCTTTTGGGTTCGTCTTTCTCGGCGCGGATGGGCTCGGTCGATGATATTGGTGTGGACGTGGTGTGTAGGTCTTCTTCTTCTTCTTCTTCTTNNCTGCTGCTGCTTCGGGGGTGGTGGGAGGAACGTACGCTCGCCGTCCATTTACGGCGAGGACCGGACTGCACTCTCGGGTTCGCTCAGCGGCGGGCAGGCCACCTCGTTCTAGGGGGCTGTGGTCAGCGGCGGACTCCACGCCTCCACCAGGGTTGGTTGGCTGGAGCTGTTGGTGTAGTCGCCGACGGCCTCGCAGTCGGTNNCGGTGGGATTGGGGGTGGCCTGCAAGGCCCATGTGGTGCCGTTCCAGCCCTCTGCCACGGGCGCGAGGTTGCCGCCGGGTTCTGCTGGTGGGTAGAAGCCCACGGCCTCGCAGTCGGTCGGCGACGGGCACGCCACACCGGTAAGTTCGCCCCCGACGGTGGGGTTGGGGCTGGCCTGCAGCGCCCATGTGGTGGCGTTTAAGCCTTCCGCCAAGGAGACCAGCACGCCGGAGCTGTTGTAGTAGGAGCCGACGGCCTCGCAGTCGGTCGGCGACGGGCACGCCACACCGGTAAGATCGCTATAGGTGGCGCCGGTGGGATTGGGGGTGGCCTGCGGCGCCCATGTGGTGCCGTTCCAGTCCTCCGCCAAGGTCACTCCCACGTTGGAGCCGTTGTAGTAGCCGCCGACGGCCTCGCAGTCGGCTGACGACGCGCACGCCACAGCGTTCAGGAAGATGTCGCTGGAGCCGGTCACCCAGGGCATCGTTTGCGGCGCCCATGTGGTGCCGTTCCATTGCTCTGCCAAGGCCACGTAGCCGGTGCCGGCGCCGTACATGTTGCCGCCGACGGCCTCGCAGTCGGTCGACGACGGGCAGGCCACCCCGTACAGGTAGCTATAGGTGGCGCCGGTGGGATTGGGGATGGCCTGCAGCGCCCATGTGGTGCCGTTCCAGTCCGCCGCTAATGTCTCAGAGCCGGAGCCGTTGAGGTAGTTGCCGACCGCCTCGCAGTCGGTCGACGACGAGCACGCCACCGCGGACAGACCGCTGGCGGTGGCGCCGGCGGGGGTGGGGACAGCCTGCAACGCCCAAGTGGTGCCGTTCCAGCCCTCGGCAAAGGGCACGTACACGCCGGAGCTGTTGTAATAGGAGCCGACGGCCTCGCAGTCGGTCGACGACGAGCACGTCACCCCTTGCTGGTAGCTGGTGTCGGCGCCGGGGTTGGGGCTGGCCTGCAGCGCCCATTGGGTGCCGTTCCAGCCCTCGGCCAAGGCCGCATAGCCGAAGCTGTTGTAGTAGGAGCCGACCGCCTCGCATTCGGTCGACGACGAGCAGGCCACCCCGTTCAGGCCGCCGGCGCCACCGCCGGCGGCGACAGCCTGCAACGCCCATTTGGTGCCGTTCCAGCGCTCCGCCAAGGCCACCTGGCCGGAGCTGGTGGTGTTGTAGTAGCCGACGGCCGCGCAATCGGTCGACGACGAGCAGGCCACCCCGGTCAGGGAGCTGTCGTCGGAGCCGGTGGGGTTTGCGATGGCCTGCAGCGCCCACTTGGTGCCGTTCCAGCGCTCCGCCAAGGTCACCTGACCGGAGCTGTTCGTGTAGGCCTCGCCGACCGCCTCGCAGTCGGTCGACGACAGGCACGCCACCCCGTACAGGAAGCTGAAGGTGGCGCCAGTAGGGTTGCGGCTGGCCTGCAGCGCCCATGTGGTGCCGTTCCATCCCTCCGCCAAGGTCGCATAATCACCGGAGCTGTTCTCGTAGGAGCCGACCGCCTCGCAGTCGGTCGACGAGGGGCATGCCACCGCGCTCAGGGAGCTGCCGCCGGCGCCGGTGGGATTGGGGCTGGCCTGCGGCGCCCATTTGGTGCCGTTCCACGCTTCCGTCAAGGTCACTCCCACGCCGGCGCTGTTGGTGTAGCCGCCGACGGCCTCGCATTCGGTCGACGACAGGCACGCCACCGCGGACAGGGAGGTGTCGGTGGCGCCGGTGGGATTGGGAGTCGTCTGCAGCGCCCATCTGGTGCCGTTCCAACCCTCGGCCAAGGTCACTCCCACACCGGCGTTGTTGGTGTAGCCGCCGACGGCCTCGCACTCGGTCGAGGACGAGCACGCCACTCCGGACAGGCTGCTGTTGGTGGCGCCGGTCGGATTGGGAATCGTCTGCAGCGCCCATGTGGTGCCATTCCAACCCTCGGCCAACGTCACCTGCACGCCCGAGCTGTTGTAGTAGTCGCCCACGGCCTCGCAGTCGGTCGACGACGGGCACGCCACCCCGTTCATGTAGTTGTTGACTTCGGGGTTGGGGGAGGACACGACGCTCCAACCGCCGTCAGCCACCGGTGGGCCTGGCGCGGCCGAGCTCGGGGAGCCGAGCCCCGTGGACGGCCGATATGATCCGGCGCTGGCGGGCGGGAACGCTCGGCCGGCCAACCCCAGCGGCAGGGTGGCCGCTCTGTTCGGCGCGAGTGTCCCGGTTAGCGCCGGAGCGCCGGAGCCGAGGGGGGTAGACGTTCCTGCCTTGCCGGTGGCGAAATCGATCGGAGTGACAGAGTTGGTTTCAGTGTTGGCCACCTGGGCGCTCGGGATCGGAGGGGCGGGAGTGCTAGCTGAGGCCGTTGTGGCCCCCGCCGCAGCGACGGTCAGCACGGTTGCGCTCAAGCCCACCAGCGCCACGACCGCCGCTCGCCGCCTGTGACCTGGCCGGGCGCCAAGCTCGGCGACCGTCAGCCCGTCGACGTTTTCACGGCCTACTGCATCGAAGCGTCGACGCAGGTATCGGCGCGCGAAAGCAGCGAGCGCCGCGGCGAAGAACGCCGCGGTAACAAAAACTAGTCCGGAGATGGCGGTTGCTATGCGATGCATTTGTGGCCCTCCCTGCTTGTGTCGAGCGTACCCTCAGTACGCTGATAACCTTCCGGTAGTATGTAGAATGACATACCTTTAGTATGGAAGTCAAGAGCTCGGGCCACGAACTCGCGGAGGACGACAGCTGGCATTGTCCCCAACTTGGCGCTTCCACCGACGCGATCACGGTGTCGGCTTCCGTCGCGATGGTTGTTCTGACCGGCTTTCGCAGCAATGTTCTCGTGGATCGCTGCCACTTCTGGGGACGCAGGCGCGGCATAACGATCTGACTCGCTCCCGTGACATGCGGAGGACGCCCGGCCTCCCTGAGCACATAGTCGGCCTCGAGCACGCGGCGCGGGCCGGGACGGCTCGATGGTGGCGAGCAGAACGTTCACGGTCCGGGCCGGCGATCTGGCTGCGCGTTCGGGCTGCGCGTTCGGGCGTCCCCTGCACCGGCGCCGCTCGGTGGCAGGCGAGCCCAACCCGTCTCGCTATGTACCGCCGGCGGGACGCCGATCCGTTTAGCGGCAAGAGCGCGGATTAGGGCAGTATGCGCGGCCATGACCTCCTCGGATGGGTGGAGCGTTTGAGCAGCCCTGGAGAACCAGCCGGAACCCGCTACGAGCTTCTTGATCCTCAACCGTTCCGCCCTTCGAGACGGGCGTGGCTGCGCTGGCTAGCGGACAGCCTCACATTCAGGGGAGCGTCGCTCCAGGTCCCCTCAAGAAAGACCAACCATCAGGTCCAAGACCGACTCTCTGGCAGCATCGTGTACCAGGTGCAGACGTGGGGTCAGATCGACGGCGACGAGGCCGTGCGTCTGTTATCCGGCGATCTCCTAAATCTCACCGTCGATGAGTTCCAGCGCGAGTACGGACTACGACCGGGCCGGTCTACACCATCGTGATCGAGGCTTCGAGCGGGTTTGCGGGATTCTGCGGGATCAGCGACGAGGCCGAGTTCGGTTGGTACCTCCGCTCCGACCAGTGGTGCCATAGTTACGCCACCGAGGCTACGAGGCTCCTCCTGCGGTTCGGAATCGAGAGCCTCGATCTTTGCCGCATGTACGCCACGGCCGATCCAGAGAACCTCGCGTCGGTCCGCGTTCTCGAAAACTCGGGGCTGACTGCGACGGGCCCATCGGGCTAGTTGAGACCTGGCGTGGTCCACGACCGAGGCTGCTCTTCTCGATGACCGAAGCCGCCTGGTCGTTATGGACCGGCGAGCGTAGGTAGCCGAACCGATCGGATGGCACGAGACCGACGACCCGCTGTCAGCCGCTGACAACCGCCCGATATCGCCTGCCCAGGGCGCGCCATAACGACGCGCAGATCGTCTGTGCAGGCATTGACGGAGCCGCAAATATTTCGGCATGGATCTCGCGCTTACCTGCTCCCTCGTGTTGGGAGTGCCAGGGTCAACGTGGATCTGGTAGGTCGATGTTCCAGTGCCGGCCTCCTTGGCAGTACCAGCCCTCTTCGCCGGCGGACAGGACCATGAAACGGCTCATACGGCGCTGACCGCCTTCCTCGTCGCCATAGAGAACTTCGATGGTGAATGGCGAACGCTCGTCCAGGCACTGGAGGATGCCATCGCGGGCTGGGTCGTCGGGTTCCCGGATGGCTCCCTCCCAGTAGCCGGTGCCGCTAGGTGGCACGTAAAGGTCGACTGTCAAACGGCGAAAGTCGGGGAGATGCGCGTGCGAGACAGCGCTGAGGGCCAGGCCCGGCCTCGGGTACCAACCGTGGAGAAGCGCCAGCCCGGAACCGACGTTGCGCAGTCCCATGGCCAGATAGATCACTCCGCCCTGTTCCTCCGCGACTGCGTGGCCGCCCTCTAGCCTGGCTGCGTGCCGGTCACTCCATAGGACCTTGTGGGCGGGATCGTCAAATAGCGAGGGGAGCAGCAAGGGGCGGGTTCCTATGAGGAACGAACGTTCAGCCACTCGCGCTGAGCGGTTGGCCGAGCGGATCGCCGAGAACGTTGCCACGGCCAGTATCAGAGTGCCGCCCGCGGTCGCCAGAGATGAGATCGTCTGCCAGTCGGTCACCAGTGCAACTTATTCGGCGGGACGAGCCGAGGGGACGTGCCCGTTAGCCCTGGGGGCAGGGGTCACACTCGGCCAAAACGGAAGGGGTCGGGTTACTCAACCAACGAGCACTCGGCCAAACCGACGCTGCCCGCCACTGGCAGCCCTCCTGAGCAAAATCGTCGCCCCAATCCACATCCACCTGCTCGTACCTGCTCGCCCTCGAAGAGTTCCCTCTATCCAGAGACACCCTGGATATGCGAGAAGTCAACGAACCCGACGCCTGGCCGATTCCACCCGGTTATCTCGTCCTCTTGAGTCCACGTTCCGAATCGGCCGTCGGGGCGCCTTGTCCGGTTCGGATGGTGGGTGTGTTTGGCGCAGATGGTCTCGGACCAACCAGCACGACTCCGTCCGCCGGCGGCCACGCTCCTACCCGCGCCGATAAAGGAGGGCGGCCAGCGGGGTGAATACCAAGAGGATGGCGCCGGACCAAACAAGGGCAAGGACGAGGTCGGATGTCGAGCTGACGAGGAGTGACCGCACGGCGTCGACCATAGGGGTGATCGGCTGGTATTTGGCGAATGGCTGGAGCCAGCCAGGCATCGACGCTACCGGCACGTAGGTGCTCGAGAAGAAAGCCAGCACGAAGGCGATCATGGACATGCCCTGGGCCGCCTGGGCGTTGCGAGCGACCAGCCCGATGACGGCAAAGACAGCCGTGAAGACCAGGCCGTACAGCAGGCACAGGGCCAAGCCAGCCAAGCCGTGTACCGCTCCGCCGGCACCGTGGAGGCGGAAGCCGATCAAGAAGCCGAAGGCGACGGTTCCGGCGATGGCCCAGGTGGTGGTGACGAAGTCGGCCAGGATACGGCCCGTTGCTATGGCGTGGCGGGAGATGGGCAGGGACAGGAGGCGGTCGGTGAAGCCCTGGGCCCGATCCTCGGCCACCGCCACCGCCGTGCCCCCGCCAGCGAAAAGCACGAGGGTGGCCACGTAGCCGGGCACTAGGAAGTCGACGTAGGCCGAAGCGCCAGTATGGATAGCTCCGCCGAAGACGTAGCGGAAGCTGAAGAGGAACAGGGCCGACTGCACGACGGCCATGGCCCACAGCCCAGGGGTGCGGACGAACTTGCGCAGGACCCGCCGGGCAACTTCGAACGTGGCCGTTAAGAAAGAAGGTGGTCCGGCGGGGCGGGCGACGATGGACGGGGCGAGGCTGACAGGGGTCATGGGCGGGCGATTCTCCCGGAGCTGGATATGGCGGAGGTGGAGCGGGTAGTTGAGGTGGCGGCGAGGCCGGCCGGCTGGAGGGCCGAGTCCGAAGCGTTCGAAGAAGTGCTTGAAGCCGTGAGGGTGGCGAACACCTCGTCGAGGGTGGGCCGGCGTAGCCCGATCTCCTCTACGGCGATCCTGGTTTGGTCCAGGCGGGTGATGGTGGCGGCCAGCTGGGTCGGGCCGCCGGAGCACACGGCAGAAATCCGCCGGTTGACCCCGTCGATCCGAGCCGGAGTGGACGTAACGTCTTCGAGAACCCGGGCGGCGGCCGTTGCCGCGTCCGGGTCGACTACGGCCATGTCGATCACGTCGCGCCCGACGCTGGCTTTGAGGTCGGCCAGGGTGCCAGAAGCCACGGCGCGGCCGTGATCGATGATCACCACTTGGTCGGCAAGTTCGTTGGCCTCGTCCAGGTAGTGGGTGGTCAGCAGCACGTCCGTGCCGCCGGCCACCAGCCGACGGACGGCGTCCCAAACCTCCCGCCGCGACATGGGGTCGAGACCAGTTGTGGGCTCGTCGAGCAGGAGGAGGCGGGGAGCGCCGACCAGGCTCGCTCCAAGGTCGAGGCGTCGCTTCTGGCCTCCCGAGTAAGTGGAGCAGCGCCGCTCGGCCACCTCGCCCAGGTCCAGTTGGTTGATCACCGCCTGGGCCGCCGCGGCGGCGGCCCGCCGGCCGTGGCCGAAGAGGCGGGCGGTCATCTCGAGGTTCTCTCGGCCGGTCATGGTGGGCTCAACCGCCGCGAACTGGCCGGCCAGGCCGATGTCGAAGCGGACCTGGCTGGCTTGGTCGGCCACGTGATGGCCGAGGACACACAGGTCGCCGGAGGTGGGTTGGACCAGGGTGGCGATGGTCCGCACCAAGGTGGTCTTGCCGGCTCCATTTGGGCCGAGCACGGCCAGCACCTGGCCGGCGGGAGCGCTGAGGTCGAGTCCGTCGAGGGCGGTGATCGTTCCGAAGCGGACGGTCAGGCCCCGGGCCTCGATGAGGGCCGCGGAGGAGGTTGTCATGCCGGCATAGTAGGCTAGAGACTAGTAGTAAAGCAACTAGAAATAGTGAGACTAGTAAAAGCCGCACTGAGGGCACCGCTGGCGGGTACCCTGCTGACATAGCGTCTGATGCCGGCTTCCGTCCCTCACCCCTGGCCTTGACGGTCCTCGGCCTGTTGGAGGTCGGCCCTCTGCACCCCTATGGACTGCAGCAGCTGATCAAGGCGTGGGGCAAGGACCAGGTCGTCAACGTGGGCAATCGGGCCAACCTCTACAAGATCACCCGCCGGCTCACCGACGCCGGCCTCATAGCCGTGCGGACCACCGAGCGCGACCAGCTCTATCCGGAACGGACCGTCTACGAGCTGACCGAGGCAGGACGCCAGGAATCGGTGCGCTGGCTCGAGGTCATGTTGGCCACCGCCCGCAACGAGTTCCCGGAGTTCCCGGCCGCCCTCTCCTTCGCCATGCTCCTGCCCCCGCCCGTCGTGGAAGCAGCGCTGCGCCGACGGGCCGATCAGATGCGCGCCAACCTGGAGAAGCTGGACGAGGCTCTCCAGGGTTTGGCCGGGATCCTGCCCCGCGTCACCCTGATCGAGACCGAATACCAAAAGGCGGTCGCCGCGGCCGAGTTGGACTGGCTGGAGGCCACCGCCGACGAGCTGGCCAGCGGCTCGCTCGACTGGTCCGAGGAGATGCTCAGGCAGGCGGCCTGGGCCAACACCGAGACCGACGGGCCGATAGGACCCGCCGGCGAGACCACCCCTACATCGCGGCCATAGAAGTCGGGCGATTGCGCTTGTTTAGCGGCCATCCGGACGGCTCCCCAACACAGGATCTCGCAGCGTGAGTGGTGCGCGCCGGTCTCGGTGCGGCTGCCGGTGCGGCCAGCCAAGCTGGGGTACGTGGTTGATCCCCAGCCCCTAGATCACGCTTCGCCTGCAGCTGCCCCCAGTCAGCGTCTCGTCGGCCCGGTCTTGGCAGTTCTTGGCCTCGCCGGGCTCGTGGTGGCGGCCGCGCTGTACCCCTCGGCCGCCCGCTCGGCGGCTTCCCAGGACTGGACGCCATTCGTTCTGGTTGCTGGGCTGCTGTTGATCGGCCTGGTCGCCGACGACGACGGCCTGTTCGCGGCCACCGGGCACCGTCTGGCCCGCATGGCGCCGAACGGTGTCTTGCTTTTCGTCGGGGCAGTCATCGTGGTGGGTGCGGTGACGGCGGTGTTGAACCTCGATACCTCGGTGGCGTTTCTCACCCCGGTGCTTGTGTACACCGCCCGTAGCCGGGGGGAGGGAGAGGCACCCCTGCTTTATGGATGCCTGCTCCTATCGAACGCCGGGTCGCTGTTCCTGCCGGGCTCCAATCTGACCAACCTGATCGTAATCGGTCACCTCCACCTGACCGGTGGCCAATTCCTTGCCCACACCTGGCTGGCGGCGCTTGCCGCCCTAGTCGTGACCGCAGCGGTAATCGCGGTGGCGGAGCGCCGAGCCCTGTCGGCTCGGGTAGAGAACCCAACCCCGGCCGACCGGCCGGTCCTGGGGCTCGGTCTCGTCGCGGTCGTGGCGGCCGCAGTGTTTGTCGTCATCCTGCACAACCCGGCCGTCCCGGTTGTCGCTGTTGGTGTTGTCGTTGTCGGGATCCGCCTAGCCAGCGGGGCGGCGCGGCCAAGGCGGGTGGTGGATGTCTTGGGTGTACCAGTGCTCGTCGGGCTCTTCGCGGTGGCGGTGGCCCTCGGGACCATCGGCCGGGTGTGGTCGGGGCCGGTGACGTTGCTGTCGCACGTCGACCTGTGGGGTACGGCCGTTATTGCGGCGGGCTCGTCGGTGTTGGTCAACAACCTCCCGGCCGCGTCGCTCCTAGCTGCTCGGGTGCCGGCGCATCCATTCGCGATGCTGGTCGGGCTCAATCTTGGCCCGAACCTCTTCGCGTCGGGCTCTTTGGCCTGGTTCCTCTGGTTGCGCGCAGCACGAACCGCGGGCAGCCAACCTTCGATCGCTAAGGCCAGCCGTTTGGGTGCAATCGCGGTTCCCCTCTCGATGGCCGCAGCGCTCGGTGCACTTGTGCTGACTGGGGCGCGCTGAGACAGCCACTACTCCCACTCCCGTCATGATGCCGCTGTCCGGACAGCTTCGAAGCCGGCAGGTTCGGGTCCGCCGGTTCCGACATTCGCTCGAATCAGCGCGCCGGGCCGAAGCTGCGCCAGGACCAGTCGATGTACTCGGCCTCGGACGTCTCGTGCCTCATGTGCATCCGCTCCACTTGGTCGACGCCCACGATCCACCGCAGGCGCCCGGTTTCGTCCTGGACCGACTCTAGAAGAGCATCCGCCACGTCTTCGGCGGTGGCCAACTCGACGGAAAGCTCCGAATCGAAGAAAGCCACCCGTTGGCCGACGTAGGACTGGTACTCCGGCGGGATGACGAGGTCTGCGTCCAGAGGAAACTCGCGCGCCGAGGGATCGGCAATCGTGGCTCGCCTGGGGCGTGGCACACCCACGGTCATCCTCTCGGGCGGACCTGGCGGAGTTCGAGCAGTTCGAGCCCGAGTGCCTCGACCTTGGCGAGGACGCTGAAGACGGCGGACCGATCCTGGAGCAGCCCGGTGAGCACGGTCTCGCCCTCCTTGAGTCTCGAGCGCAATACAGAATGTTCGGCGTGAGCAGCACCGCAAACGACGGTCGCGCCAACTCGCCCATAGAGGTCCCAAAGGACATCTTGGAGCGGGTCAGCACGCTATGCCTGGCGCTGCCCGAGGTGACAGTGAGGGTAGACCTCTCACTAATCAGAGCGAGATCGACGGCGCACTCGTTCGACATCCGCCGGAGGTCATTCTGCTTGCTCGTGGCACGGGAGGGCCCGACCGGCGAGCCAGTCCCGGTGCTCGTGCTGCGTGCCGACCCAGACGAACGCGACGCACTGCTATCCATTGGCCACCCGTTTTTCGCCTCGCGGGCCAGCCGTGATGGCATCGGGGTGCGGCTCACCGACGATACCGACTGGGAGGAGATCCGTGAACTCGTGACGGAGAGCTACAGGAGACTCGCACCGAAGAAGCTCACCGCATTGCTCGACTAGCGGCGCCGCCAGTTATTTGTCAGGAGGTGGCCGACCTCGTGGGATGTCCCCGAGAAGCATGGCAAGGAAGGCACCAATCGATGCCGAATCGCGCCCGGCCCTCTTGAATACCCCGATGGTGAGGCTGAGTGCGGATCCAGTCAGTTCGAGGACGTGAAACGGTCGAACGGGATCGAGGCCATCTGGCCCTTGACCGGTAAATGCCCGAGGTACGATGGCAGCGCCAAGGCCATTGGCGGCGTATTGGACCATGTCAGCGATCTGACCGACCTCGAAACTTGACATGCGCCGGACGCGAGCGGCGACGAAGGCCGCGTCCACCTGTTCGCGCAGCGCCGTGCCTGGTCGGAACTCGACGAACGAACCTTCCTTGGCGAGTTCTTCAAGGCGGACCCGCTTGCGAGCAGCCAGCTGGTGATCGGCGGGCACAACCGCTACTAAGGGTTCGGGATCGCCCAGCGGATCGAACGTCAAGTCCGCGGGAATCTCTTCGGCTGGGAGTGCGGCCAGAGCGATGTCGAGCCTGCCATTGCGCACGTTCTCGATGAGTTCCTCGCCGGGCCCGGTCATCGTTGTCAGTTCGATGTCGGGATAGCGGCGATGGAACTTGCCGATGAGGGCGACAAGGTCCAGAGTTCGACCGGCAGTTTGCGTCATTCCGATGCGAAGACTGCCTCGCATCACTCCGGCGAGTTCGTCAAGGGCAGCGTGGGCACTCGAAATGTCCTGGAGGATCTGGCGGGCGTAGGGAAGCAGCACTTGGCCCGCTTCGGAAAGTCGGACCGAACGGCTGGTCCTGTCGAAGATCCGGACGCCGAGCTCTGCTTCGAGCCGAGCAACTTGGTGACTAAGTGCTGACTGCGCGATGTGATGGCGAGTTGCAGCCTTCGTGAAGCTTCCTTCCTCGTCAACGGCGACGATGTACTCGAGCTGACGGGCGTCCATACGGGGCTGCGACCTTACTGAGGGGATCGAGGTGGTACTCGCCCGAGAAAGTCTTTCACCGCCGGCCAATCTATCTAAGATCACGATCAATGATGCCGTAACTCTGTATTGATCAGATGGGAGCAGCGTGCCAGGATCGGGTTCATGGGCCCGGCGGGAGTTGAGTCGTGACCGTCGTCTTGGACACCCGAGACTTGCCCGTCGAGGATCGTCGAGAAGCGCTGTACGAGGCCTTCACGTCGTCGACGGTCTCTCAGAAGGTGGCGTTCGGCGGTGAGGGTGCCCCCTTGGTGGCGAAGATCGAAGCCTGGACGTTGGGAGCGGCCCGCGTCCTCCAGGTGAACGCCCCTGACTTGGGCCTGGAGCGAACCGAGAGGCAGGCCCGATCGGACATGCCGGAATTGCTCGCGGTGGCAATTGTTCTGCGCGGCCTTGGACGGTTTCGTTTCGGCGCGGAATCGTTCGAGGCGTCCCCGGGCCAGATCAACCTGGTTGATATGACTGCGCCCTACAAGTTCTCGTGGAGCGGGTCGGGAGGTGGGTGGGCCTTCAAAGTCCCGTACGGTCAGCTTCGTCTCGATCCCCCGATGGCCCGGAAAGCCACCTCCCGGCTCCGCGCCAGTCCTCTATACGGGCTGGTCGCCGACCACATCGGTCGGCTTGCGCGAGACATAGATATCATTGCCGGCGATCCCGCCGGGTTAGGGGCGGCCGTCGCCACCACGCAGTTGATTCGCGCTCTCGTCGCCTCGGCGGCCGATGACGACCGAGCAGCCCAGGAGACCAGCGGAGAGGCGCTCTGGCCGCTCACCCTCGCCTATATCGACGCGCATCTCACCGAGCGTGATCTCTCACCAGCCCGGATCGCGGCCGCCAACAACATCTCGCTTCGTTACCTGTACAAGCTCTGCGCCCGCCACGACCTTCGATTAGGGGAGTGGATCGTCGAGCGTCGATTGCGAGGCGCTCGACAAGAGTTGGAGGGTCCCGGTTCTCGCACGGTGGCGGCTATCGCGTGCCGATGGGGTTTCAGCGACCCCGCTCATTTCAGCGGGCGGTTCCGCCATGCTTTTGCGATGTCCCCGCGCGAGTGCCGGAATCTGGCTCGCGCTGGCGGAAGATTCATCACCGAGCAAGATCCGTGAGTGCCTGGTCAGGATCGGCCGGCGTACGGACGAAAGCCGCCAGGACCGCCGCACCCAGGCACGCCCCCGAGCCAACCAGGAGCGCGACCCTCGGACCCCCGGCCGAGATGATCCATCCGGTGACGATGCTGCCAATGGGCGTGGTCCCCAGGTAGACGAAGACCCACAGCGCCATGATCCGGCCTCGAAACGCACTCGAGCTGTGCAGCTGGAGGGTGGTCGAGCACAGAGTGACAAAGCAGAACGCCGCCGCACCCATGACGAGCAACGTGACACAGGCTACGGCGACATTGGGAGCGGCTGCGGTGGCGGCCGAAGTGACCCCAAACCCCAGGGCGGCGAACAGAAGATATTGGCGCCTCGGATGGTGGACGAGGCCCACGGCCAGAGAGCCCACGATTGCCCCGACGCTGAGCATGCTGGTGAGCAGCCCGTACGTGCCGCCGGTGCCGTGGAAGGTGTCCTTGGCGAACACGGGTAAGACCACGGAGAAGTTGAAGGCCAGGAGTCCGATCACCGACATCATGAGGAGAGGCAGCCAAAGCTGCTGGCGGCCAGCCGCATACTTCAACCCCTCTTTGACGCCCCGGCGTCCGGCCGGCGCAGGACCGCCCGCCTTGCGGGGTCGGATGACGAGCAGGGCGGCGATGACCGCTAAGTACGACAACGAGTTCAGCCCGAAACAGATCGTCGTTCCCACCGTCACGATCAGCACGCCAGCCAGAGCGGGGCCCACCACCCGGGCGCTGTTGACCACCACCCCGTTGAGGCTGATCGCGCTGGCGAGGTCGTCTGGCGGTACTAGGCGGCTGACCAGGGCCTGGCGGGCAGGCGAGTCGGCGATCTGGACGACACCGCCCGCTACGCCTATGGCCACCAAGGCCGCCACGCTGGCCGCGCCCGCGACGGCCAGCGCCCACAACAATGCAGCCAGCAGGCAGTACAGCGTCTGGGTCACGACAAGGAGCTTGCGCAGGTCCACCCGGTCGGCAACCGCCCCGCCCCAGGGGCCGAACAATAGAGAGGGAATCCCCCCGGCCGCCAAGACCAACCCGAGATCGCTGGGCGAACCCGTGAGCTGAAGGACGAGCCAGCCGATGGCCGTCTGCTGTAAGAAGCTGCCGCTGGCAGAGACGACCTGGCCCCCGAAGTAAAGGCGGAAGGGCCGAGACCGCAGGGCCCGGAACGAGCTGCCGGCCTTGCTCGCAGTCGTTGTCTCCGACCCGGGCACAGGCCCCGCCTCAGGCATGGCAGCCAGGGCTTCACGGTCCATTGAGCCAGGCCATCAGTGGCCCTCGGGCAGCTCGGATCGCATCTCCCACACCAGGATCTCGGCATTCCCGTCTGCCGTCACTATCTGTCCTTCGGCTCCGGTGATCCGCGCCGCGTCGCCTTCCTCCAGTCGGCCGGCGCCTTCGAGGTCGACGGCTCCTCGGGCCACGAAGAGGTGGACGTATGGTGCGTCGGGCAGGAGCACGGAGGAGGCCTGGGCCATGCGGGAAGCGTAGAGGGCGGCGTCTTTCTGCTTGATGCGGATGGCGGTGGCGTCGCGGTGGCCTGCCATCCCCGAGGCCACCGGGACCAGGCCGCCCCTGAGCAGCTGGTCCTCGATGTCGAGCTGCTCGTATCCGGGCTCGATCCCGTCCTGGTCGGGGACGACCCACATCTGGATGAAACGGACCGGGTCGTCGTGCACTGGCTGGCCGTTTATCTTCCAGGCGTCGTTCTTCTCCGAGTGCAAGATCCCGGTTCCCGCGCTCATCCGTTGGGCTAGGCCGGGGTAGATGATCCCCTTGTTGCCCTCGGAGTCCTGGTGGACGAGGCTCCCGCGCAGCACCCAAGTGACGATCTCCATATCGCGATGGGGGTGCGTTTCGAATCCCGTTCCCGGTCGCACGATGTCGTCGTTGCTAACGAGCAGCAGCCCGAAGTGGGTGTTGGCCGCGTCCCAGTGGTTCCCGAAGGAAAAGGAGTGATGAGAGTAGAGCCACGGGAGGCGTGTGGCGAGCCGATCGTCGGCCCGACGAATGTCGACGTGCGGGGACTGCAGGACCATGATCGCACCCTCCACGGTCGTCTCGGGAACTGTTCTCTGGTTCGTAAGGTTGACAGAGTGAACTTGGCCGCGCTCGCACTGTTCCTTGGCCGAGGATGTACACGAGGCGCTCGAGTGCACCGTCAGCCAATCAAGTGTGCGAGCGCGGCCAACTCTTTCGTGCCATCGTCACCCTTCTATGGCTTCTCGGACCGTCGACCCGAATCGAGCAACGCGGTGACTGACCAGGCGGAGCTGGTCGTCAGGAACGCCAAAGTGACCACCTTGACCAAGGACCCTCCGGGCGCCCAGAGCCTTGCCGTCCGAAAGGGTGTGATCCAAGCCGTTGGGACCGACCGCGACATCAGCACGCTGGTCGGCCCAAAGACCTTAGTGATCGATGCTCTCGGGCGTCGCCTCGTCCCAGGTCTCAACGACAGCCACCTCCACGTGATCCGCGGCGGTCGGATGTTTGCCCTGGAGCTGCGGTGGGACCAGGTGCCGACCCTCGCGGAAGGGCTCCGGCTGCTTGCCGATCGCGCCGCTACGACTCCAAAAGGTCAGTGGGTCCGCGTGATCGGCGGGTGGAGCGAGTTCCAGTTCGAGGAGCGGCGCATGCCCACCTTGGCCGAGATCAACGCCGCCACCGGTGACGTTCCCGCCTTCGTGATGCACCTCTACCAGGGCGGAATCCTCAATCAGGCGGCCGTCCGCTCCCTCGGCTGGACCCGCGGCACCCCGGATCCCGTCGGCGGCCAGATCGTGCGCGACGAGACTGGCGAGCCGACCGGCATCCTGCTGGCCACGCCGAACGCGCTGATCCTCTACAGCACCATCGCCGCTGCTCCAGCCCTCTCCTCCGACGATCAGCGGACCTCGACCCTCCAGTTCCTGGCCGAACTCAACAGCCTGGGGATCACGAGCGTCATCGACGCGGCGGGGGGCTTCCAGAACTTTCCCGACGACTACCAGGTCGTCACCGGTCTCGCCCGCGACGGGCAGCTCGACGTGCGGATCGCGTACAACCTCTTCGCCCAGCGGCCGGGAGAGGAGCTCGATGACTACCGGCGGTGGGTGACCATGACCCGCCCGGGCGACGGTGACGACTGGCTCCGCTGCAACGGGGCCGGAGAGAATCTGGTGTGGGCGGCCGCCGACTTCGAGTGCTTCCAGGAACCCCGCCCCGACCTCCCAGCCGACATGGAAGATCAGCTGGGCGGCGTGCTTGCGCTTCTCTTTGAGCATGGCTGGGGCTTTCGCATCCACGCCACCTACGACGAGTCGATGCGAAGAGACCTCGACGTCCTCGAACGGCTGGTCAGCCCCGGCGAACCCCTCCCGGTCCGCTGGTTCTTCGACCACGCCGAGACGGCGACCCCAGCCACCCTAGACCGGGTCGCCGCCCTCGGCGGTGGCATCGCATCGCAGGACCGCATGGCCTTCCAGGCCGAGCACTTCGTGAGCCGCTACGGGACGCCGCCGGCAGGTACCGCCCCGCCGCTGCGCGGCATCATCAACCGCGGCATCCCTCTTGGCGCCGGGACGGACGCCACTCGGGTCTCCTCCTACAACCCCTGGGTTTCGCTGGGGTGGTACGTCACGGGCAAGAGCGTCGGCGGATTGCAGCACCGCTTCGACGAAGAGCTCCTCAGCCGCAGCGAAGCCCTGGAGGCCTACACCGTCGGCTCGGCCTGGTTCTCGGGCGACGAGAGTCACAAGGGAACCCTTGCCGTCGGCAGCGCGGCCGACTTCGCATTGCTCAGCGGCGACTACTTCACCGTGGACCCCTCCGCGATCGCCGCCATCCGCTCGGTGCTGACCGTGGTAGGCGGGCGCGTCGTCCACGCCACCGACGAGTACGTCAACATCAACCGACGTCCCGGCGGGAGCGCTCCGGCCACACCAGCTGGGGTTCACCAAGCCGAGGTCGTCGCCGACGCCTCCTCGGACGCCGGCGAGCACCAACAGTGGGCCGAGAGCCAACACCGGTAGCGGCGACGCCGTTCTTCTACAGGATTTGACCGATCGGCCCACAAACCAGCAGAGGAGGACGCAAAGACGATGACCAACCCGACATCCCAGGACGCTCCGCTTGCGTACGACGACCCCGAACCCGGTCTATGGACAATCGACGCCGTCCACTCGTTCGTGTCGTTCACCGTCTTGCACATGAACGTCTCCTATGCCCGAGGCATCGCCGTAGGACCGGCCGGGACCATCACGATCGCGCCCAACCTCCTCGACAGCTCGGTCGAGGCAACGATCGACGCGTCAACGTTGACGACCCTTAACCCCGTCCGGGACGCCAAGATACGTGGCCCGGAGCTTCTCGACGTCGAGCGTTACCGGACGATCGAATTCGTGTCGACGGGACTGTGGTCCTCAGGTGAGAACTACTACGAGCTGGGCGGCCACTTGANNGAAGTCTCGCTTGACCTGGTCTTCAACGGCGTCGTCACCGACACGTGGGGAAAGCGGCGTCTGGGCGTCACGGCCACCACCGAGCTCTCCCGAGACGACTTCGGCGCCGGCGAGTGGGGCCACAGCCTGCTGCCCGGTGGCGGGTTTATGGTTCCTCACCACCTCAAAGTCACTCTCGACATCGAAGCAACCAGAGACGAGGGAGCCGCGTGAGCACCATGAAAGTCCACACCGTGGAGTCGACGAGCGACACCGTGCGGTCCGGGTTCTTCGACCCCAAGGCACCACCGGTGGCCACCATCGACTCGGACGACATCGTCAGCTACCCCAACACGTGGACCCACTGGGGCAACGAGGCCACGTTCGGGATGTCCTTCGCGGAGCGGGAGCCGCTCCGGCACCGCTATCCCAACGGTCCCTACTCGATGCTCGGACCGGTCGAGGTGACCGGTGCCGACCACGGTGACTGCATCGAATGTCAGCTCATCGTGCTGCGAACCAGGGACTGGGGCTGGAACTCCTTTCCTCTCGGCGTGGGCGCGCTCCCGTCGGACTTCGCCGAGCCGTACGTGCACTACTTTCGCTTCGGCGACTCGAGAAGCGTCACCGAGTACGTGCAGGGGATCTCGCTCCCGCTAGCTCCCTTCCTTGGCGTCATGGGCGTCGAACCCTCAGGCGACGACCCCGTCAGTGCCATCCTCGCCGGCCCCTACGGAGGCAACCTCGTGCTCAACGAGCTCACCGTGGGCGCCTCGCTCTTGCTGCCCGTGTTCAAGCCCGGTGGGCGCATCTGGATCGGAGACGTCCACGCCTTACAAGGCGATGGGGTCGTCGACCAGACGGCCATAGAGACCGCCGCCGACGACCTACAACTTCGCTACACCCTCCACAAAAACGTACCCCTCCAGGGGCCCTTGGCCGAGACGCCGACGCACTGGATCGGCCTCGGGTTCGCCGACTCCCTCGACGATGCCTTGGTGGCGTGCCTCCGCAACCTGATCTCGTGGCTCCATGTAGCCGCAGGCATCACCGAGGGCGAGGCCTACGCGCTGTGCAGCATGGCCGTCAGCTTCCGGGTGACCCAGTACGCCCACCAGACCGGATCGGCATACACTTCCACTCCCCCCAAAACCGTCCACGGGATGGTGCCCAAGGAACTGTTCCCGGCCGAGCTTCGCGACCGGATCGGATCCTGGCTGCGCCCTGGCGCTTCGACATGACGCGCTCGGCAGCCGACCGCCTCGACATCCTGGAGCTGTTGGCCTTGGCGGACAACGCAGCCACCCGGCGCGACCTCAGCGCCTACATGGCGTGCTTCACCGACGACGCCGTCCTCGACGGCGGCATGGGCGAACATCGAGGAAAAGCAGCCATGGAGCGGGCCGTCGGGCCGATCTGGCAGGCCGAAGGATCCACGAGCGTCCACCTCACCACCAACGCCGTCGTTGAGCCGGGCTCCAGTGCCGACGATCGAGCGGTGGCGCACTCCGTGCTCGTCATCTTGGCCGACGACCCGGTCACCGTCCACAGTGTCTCGAACATCACTCACCATCTCGTGAAGGAGCCGACCGGCTGGCGCGTGGCGCGACGCACCGTCCAACCCCTCCTGGCGACCTCGCTGTAACCAAACTTACCCAGAACTACAAAATAGGAGGGCTGAAAATGAGCACTATTACCACTACCGACGGGACCGACATCTTCTACAAGGACTGGGGCTCCGGCCAACCCATCGTCTTCAGTCACGGCTGGCCGCTTTCGGCTGACGACTGGGACACCCAGATGCTCTACTTCCTGCAGCACGGCTTTCGAGTCATCGCCCATGACCGGCGTGGGCACGGCCGTTCCACGCAGACCAGCGACGGTCACGACATGGACCACTACGCCGACGACCTGGCCGCGCTGACCGAACATCTCGATCTTCATGACGCGGTGCACGTCGGCCACTCGACCGGTGGAGGTGAGGTGGCCCACTACATCGCCCGGCACGGCGAGAGCCGCATCGACAAAGCAGTGCTCATCAGTTCGGTGCCGCCCCTCATGGTGCAGACCGACGCCAACCCCGGCGGCCTGCCCAAGAGCGTTTTCGACGATCTGCAGGCCCAGCTGGCCGCCAACCGCTCCGTGTTCTACCGGGCTCTGCCGTCGGGGCCCTTTTACGGCTTCAACCGGCCCGGCGTCGAACCCTCGGAAGCGATCATTCAGAACTGGTGGCGCCAGGGAATGATGGGNNGACGACGACCAGATCGTCCCCTACGCCGACTCCGGCCCTCTGTCGGCGCAACTCGTCAAGAACGGGACGCTCAAGACCTACCACGGGTTCCCGCACGGGATGCCGACCACCCAAGCCGCGACGATCAACGCCGACCTGCTGGCTTTCATCCAGTCCTGAGGGCGTCCGCCCCTGCCCGGGGGCCGGATCCTCACTGGAGCCGCGCCGTGAAAAGAAACTAGCGTGACGAGCCCATGACCCCGGCAACCGCACCGGACAACCGGTGGCTGCCCAGCGCCGCCGACCCCATGTTCATCCTGGCCATGGACCACCGGGCGTCGTTCGCCAAAGACCTCTTCAACATCATCGGCACGCCGAGTCCCGAGGACGTGGCCCGGATGCGCACAGCCAAGTCGCTCATCTACGAAGGGCTCCGCCAGGTCACCGTCGAAGGCAGCGGCCGCCTCGGCGTCCTCGTCGACGAAGACTTCGGTTCCCCGGTGACCAAGGCGGCCCGGCGCGACGGCGTCGTCCTCGCCATGCCGATCGAGAAGAGCGGGGTGGCGGTCTTCGAGTTGGAGTACGGCGACCGCTTCGCCGAGCACGTCGCCGCCTTCGACCCCGACTTCGTCAAGGTCCTGGTCCGCTACAACCCCGACGATCCCCCCGAGGTCCGTGACACCCAACTGTCGCGCCTGCACGCGGTGTCCGACTGGGCAGCAGGGGACGGACGCCGCTGGCTGTTCGAGTTGCTCGTCCCACCGACGCCCGACCAGCTGGCCGAGCCCGGGGGACGCGACGGCTACGACCGCGACATTCGTCCCGGCCTCACCGCGACAGTGATCACCCAGCTGCAAGCCGCCGGGGTGCACCCGAGCATCTGGAAACTCGAAGGCTACGACACCACCGCCGGCGCCGAACAGGTACTGGCGGTGGTAGCCGCCGACCGCGACCACCCGGCGAGTTGCATCGTGCTCGGACGCGACGCGCCGCTCGCCCGGGTCGAGCACTGGCTGCGCATCGCCGCCGCCAATCCGGGCTACGCCGGCTTCGCGGTGGGCCGGACCATCTGGGAGGAGCCGTTACGAGCCCACCTCGCCCAGCAGCTACAAGCCGACCAGTTGGTCGACCAGGTGGCTCATACCTACACCGACCTCATCCACGCCTACGTCAATGCCCGCGGTGCTGCCTCGACGAAGTGAAACCATCTCGTGACGACATCCGCTGATCTCCAGGACTGCTAGAGCGGCCTGGGTGGCGGGACGTCGCCTCGGGCTCGGGCCGCGGCGCCTTGGGCCTCGCCTGTGCGCTTTGCTCGCCGGCCGTAGGCGATGTTCCAGGCGATGAGAACACCGGCCACGGCGTAGCGCATCACCTTGGAGATGCTCAGGGCGGTGCCGGTAGAGGTCGACTCGACGATGACGATCCGAGCGGTGGCCTCGGCCAGGAAGGCCACCCCCCAGACCGCCGTGGTCACCTTGAAGGCGTGGCGGAACTCCCGGTACCGCCACCGGTCGGCGAAGTCACGGCCCTTGGGGGTGTCCGCCCCGATGAACTCCACTGCGAAGCGGTACATCAGCGGCCGCCGGGTCCAGAGCGATCCAAGGCAGACCGCCCCAAACACGACGGTGGGTACCGAGCCCTCCAACAGAACGAGGCGGGCATTGCCGCTGGCCAACCCGAGACCAGTACCTACGGCGATGCCGAGCAGCACCAGGACCCCCACGACGTCTGCGCGGCGATCACGGACCATTCCGAGAGCGACCCCGAGGGCCGGGAGGATGCCGCTCAGGACCAGTGCGCTCACCTTGCTGAGGCCGGCCGATCGCAGGAGGGAATAGGCCACCAAGGGTCCGGCGATGTCGAAGACGGCGATTTTGGCCAGCGGCCCGAACCGTCCACGCGCCGCGGCAGTCGCAACCTCCGGCGGCTCCGTCGCTGCGTTCGGCGACGAGCCGGATGTCGCGAGGTCGTGGGCGGTGGTCAGGGAAAGTCTCTCCTGTCGATGAGAAGACGTCGAACCCGCCCGGGGCGACAGCCTGTGAGGATCTCACCCTACACCGGGTCGAATGGCGCCGTTCGCGGGTAGGGCGGCCGGCATCGCCAAGGCTACCGTCGGCTTAACTCAGAGTGAATTCCTAACTACCAACGAACAGTTTGTTTGTGGAGGGCTGCCGACGCTTGCTAAGAAACATACGTACTCTGGGTCGACGAATTACGGGGCGTCCGGCGCCCAGCTAGAAGAGCAGGTCCAGTCCGCCATGCGAGGTGTCGGTCTCGACGATGTCGGCGAGCAGCGGGGTTCGGCGACCATTCCGACGTTCACCTCGGTTGGCTTCTCCAGCTCCACTGTCGACGGGACAACACTCGTGAGCACCAACCCTCTGAAGACCAACATGACTGCCGCTGACGGCGTCACCCAGATCTCTACCAAAGCCATCAATGGTAAAGGGACAGGATTCAAGGCCCTGTTCAAGCAGAGCTAGTGCCCCTCGATGGTCGAGCCGCCGAGGCGCGTCAGGTGACCGAGCGGCCAGACTCCGCGGCTGGCGAGGCACCTGACGTTCGTTTCACCTATGCGAACGAGCGGACGTTCCTGGCCTGGAACCGCACCGCTCTGGCTCTCATCGCGACCGGAGTCGCCGCTACCCAGCTCCTGCCGAAGCTTCCAGTCACCGGCGGCAGGCGCTTGCTGGGCGTACCGCTGATCGCCCTCGGCGCCGTGGTGGCGGCTGAAAGCTTCCGGCACTGGCGCGCCAACGAGCGGGCGATGCGCCGAGGTGAAGCCCTGCCCCGCTCGACATTGCCGGTCGTTCTCACCGCCGGCATTGTGGTGATCGGCGTCCTGGCAGTGGTAATAGCGGCTTTCGGTAGCCGGTGAGGGGGTGACTTGCTCGCCGGAGGTACCGGACGAAGGTCTGGCTCGCGAGCGCACGGCGCTGGCCTGGAACCGATCCGGACTCGCTGTCGTGGTCTGCCTTGCCGTAATGGCGCGCCACTTCTGGCCGATCGAGGGCAACGGCCGTGACGTCGCCGTGGGCCTGATCGCGGCCGCGGCAGTCGCCTGGTCGGTCGTTTTGGTGGCTTTCACCCGAAGTGGCGCCGACCGGGCCAAACCTAGCTTCCTCGGGGCGCGCCGGTTCGGCCTCATGACCGCCGGGACGCTGCTCCTGGCTATCGGCGGGCTCCTGCTCGCGTTTTTCGCCGGGCAGGGCATCGACCCGTCTTCGGCCATGGTTGGAGTCGTTTAGGCTGGGTATGTGTCCAGTCAGCTGTCCAGTACGCCTCGACAGACCCTCAATGCGCGACAGGCGAAGAAAGTGGAGAGCCTCTTCGACGCTGCTAGCGATCTCTTGGACGAAGTCGGCCATGAGCAGATTACGATCCGCATGGTTGCGGCTCGTGCTGGGTGCTCGCCGGCGACTGCCTATACCTATTTTGCTTCAAAGGATCACCTGTTCGCCGAGCTCTTCTCGCGATTGCTCGAGTCGTCTCCAGGTCCGGAGCACATTGGGCGCACGCCAGAGGAGAGGATGCGAGCGGTTGTTACCTGCCTGGCCGAGGTGATCGCGGGAGCTCCGGCTCTCGCGGCTGCTGCGAACAAGAGCCTCTTGGGTGCGGACCCTGAGGTGCACCGTCTTCGCGTGGCTATTGGAACCCTGTGGATGAAGAGGTTTCGTGAGGCTATCGGCCCGGACGCCAATCCGGACTTGCTCGAGGCACTCTCGTGTGCGTTCATCGGCGCGCTGCTTCAGGCGGGAATGGGAATATTCAGCTACGACGCTCTGCCTGATGTCCTCGGGCGCGTGGTAGGCGCGATCATGCGAGGCTGGTCTTCCGGACGCGTGCCGAGCCGCAGGGCTCTTCGCGCTTGATGCTTATCTGGCTGGACAATAAGCTGGACAGATGTCCAATCGCCCGCGGATGGGACCACGGGTGTTGAGAGTCGCGCAGGTCGCTACCGGCAATGCGGGCCGGCTGGCCTTGAAGCAGCTCATCCTGGACCCGCGCTTTGACTTGGTGGCTGTGGCGGTTTCCGATGCGGAGAAGGTCGGAGCTGACGCCGGGGAGCTGGCGCGCCTCGGCCTGTCTACCGGGGTCGAGGCTGCGCTGGGGTTGGACCCGGTGCTGGATGCGAGACCGGACTGTGTCGTCTACTGCGCGATGGGTGACACACGCCTGAGAGATGCAATCGATGACTGCCGGCGCCTGCTGGCAGCCGGCATCAATGTGGTTGGCACGGCGCCGACACCGCTCGCCTACCCATGGGGAGTGCTGCCGCAGCAGTGGATCCACCCTATCGAGCAAGCGGCACTGGACGGCGGCTCGAGCCTCTTCGTCAGTGGGGTCGATCCGGGGTTCATGAACGATCTGATCCCGCTGGCGCTCGCAGCTACGTGTCGCACCGTCGAGCAGGTGCGCTGCATGGAGATCGCCGACTACGCCACCTACGACGGATCGACCGTCATGTTCGACGTGATGGGGTTCGGCCTGCCGTTGGATGAGACCCCGATGCTTCTCCGACCGGGAATCTTGAGCAGTGCCTGGGGGATCGCCGTCCGTCAGCTCGCCGCCGGTCTCGGGATACCTATCGACGAGATCGTTGACTCACACGAGCGGATAGCAGCCCCGGAGGCGTTCGATATCGCGGCGGGACACATCCCGAAGGGAGGCGCGGCTGCACTGCGCTTCGAGGTCGTCGGGATGTCGAGGGGGCGCCCCGCAGTGGTGATCGAGCACGTCACCCGACTGCGCGACGATCTCTGCTCCGGTTGGGCCCGCCCGGCTCAGCCCGGCGGCTCCTACCGGGTCGAGATCGTTGGCGAGCCCTCCTACATGGTTGACATTTGCCCGACCAGCCGGGAAGGTGATCACAACTACGCGGCGATCCTCGCTGGCGTTGGAAGGGTGGTCAACGCTATTCCGGCGGTGGCAGCCGCCGAACCGGGCATCTTGACGACACTCGATCTACCTCTAGTCGCAGGTAGCGGGTTCGCTGTCAGCAGCGGCGACTGAGAAAGGTTACGCAATGGGACGGGTAGACGGAAAGGTTGCCCTCATCACCGGGGGTGCGCGGGGGATCGGTGCCTCGGTTGCGAGACTACTGGTCGCTGAGGGCGGCCAAGTCGTCATCGGGGATATCCGCGACGAAGAGGGCGCTGCGCTTGCGGCGGAGCTCGGCGGAGCCGTTCGCTACGTGCGGCTTGACGTCACGGATCCGGACGATTGGCAGGCCGCGGTTGAGACGACCGTGCGAGAGTTCGGGAAGCTCAACGTGCTGGTCAACAACGCGGGAATTGCAAACGGGAGTTCGATTCAGCAGTTCGATCTCGACCAATGGAAAAGGGTCCTGGACATCAACTTGACGGGAACGTTCCTGGGTATGAAGTTCTCTGCGGACAGCGTCATCGCCGCCGGTGGCGGTTCGATCATCAACGTGTCGTCGATCGAGGGCGTGAGGGGGACGCCGTGGGCGCACGGTTACGTCGCGTCCAAATGGGCCGTGCGAGGCCTCACCAAATCCGTTGCGATGGAGCTGGCGCCGTTCGGAGTGCGCGTCAACTCGATCCATCCCGGTCTGATCCGCACCCCGTTGACCGAGGGAATACCCGATGATCTCATCAGCATCCCGCTGGGGCGGGCTGGCCAACCGGTCGAGGTGGCCAACTTCGTGTTGTTCCTCGCCAGTGACGAGTCCTCCTACGCGACTGGGGCCGAGTTCGTGCTTGACGGCGGGACCGTGCAGGGCATTCCCCACAAGACGTAGCTGGCCGAGCACTGGCCCAGCAAGCGTCCGAGATGGCGCTTGCGGACCAGGCCGACTAGCCGTAAACTAGACAGGTGTCCAGTCAGGTGTGCGAGTTCGTCTCCCGGGGGCCGCTCCCGTGACGAAGAGGATCCCTACCAACCCCCCGGCCCAGCAGTACGTCGACGGCAGACTAGGCGGCGCCAGCGACGGCTCGTCCTATCAGATCCTCAACCCGGCCACCGGCCAGGAGATCGGCCGTGCCCCCGACAGCACCGCAGCCGACGTGGATGCCGCTATCGCCGCGGCTCGCCGGGCCTTCGACGAGACGGACTGGCCGACCAACCTCGAGTTCCGGCTTCGCGCTCTTCGCCAGCTCCACCAGGCGCTGGTCGAGCGCGGCGAGGACCTGCGTGCGCTCACTACCGCTGAGGCGGGCGCTCCAGTGCTGTTCACCGCCGGCCCGCACTTCGACATACCGGTCCAATCCCTGCAGTGGATGGTGGACCTGGCGGAGCGCTACGACTGGGAGATCGACCTAGGAGTCGGCGTGACCATGGGTATCCGGTCTCGACGCACCGTACGCCGCGAGCCGGTGGGTGTCGTCGCTGCGATCACGCCGTGGAACTTTCCCAATCAGATCAACCTGGCCAAGATAGGCCCTGCGTTGGCCGCCGGGAACACGGTGGTCCTCAAACCGGCTCCGGACACTCCATGGCTGGCCGCCGAGTTGGGCCGGCTCGCGGTCGAGTACACCGATATCCCGCCTGGCGTATTCAACGTGGTCACGCCTAACTCCAACAAGGTCGGTGCCCTCCTGACGACCGACCCGCGGGTGGACCTGGTTTCCTTCACCGGCGCCACCAACACCGGTCGTGCGATTGCGGCTGCGGTCGCGCCGACTCTGAAGAAGGTGTTCCTGGAGCTGGGTGGGAAGTCCGCTGCGATCGTGCTGGACGACGCCGACCTCACGGCAGCCGTCGGAGCGTGCGCGTTCGCGGTTTCAGTGCACGCAGGCCAGGGATGCGCCCTCACTACCCGGCTCGTAGTTCCGCGCCAGCGCTACGACGAGGCCGTCGAGATCGCCGCCGCGACGATGGCCTCCCTTGGCGCCAAGGACCCCGCCGACCCGGGCACCATCTGCGGTCCGGTCATCTCCCGAGTGCAACGCGACCGGATCAAGGCCTACCTCGACCTGTCCGCTGAAGAAGGAGGACGTTTCGCCACCGGCGGGAAGATTCCCGAGCAGGAGGGTGACCTCGCCGGGGGGTTCTGGATCGAACCCACAGTGATCGCCGGCCTCGATAACGCGGCCCGAGTGGCTCAGGAAGAGATCTTCGGTCCGGTGCTTACTGTTATCCCCCATGACGGCGACGACGACGCGGTGCGGATCGCCAACGAGTCCCCGTACGGACTGTCCGGCTCCGTCGACTCCGTCGACCTCGAGCGCGCCAAGGCGGTCGCTGCCCGCATCCGCAGCGGAACCGTCGGCGTCAACGGCGGTCTGTGGTTTGGCGCTGACGCACCCTTCGGCGGATATAAACAGTCCGGAATCGGCCGCGAGATGGGAGTGGCCGGCTTCGAGGAGTACCTAGAGATCAAGACCGTCGCCGAGCCCGCCTGACCGCGCCCGGCACACCCGACAAGCCACGGAAAAGAAGACATGAACAGATTCGCCGACAAGGTCATAATCGTCACCGGCGCCGCCCAGGGAATTGGCGAAGCCTACGCCCGCGCCCTCGCTGCCGAGGGAGCTTCGGTCGTGGTGGCCGACATCAACGCGGAGGAAGGGACCCGGGTCGCCAAAGCCATCGATGCCGGGGGCGGAAAGGCGATCTTCTTTCCAGTCGACGTCTCCTCGCCGGACTCTGCACTCTCACTCGCCGAGCGCACCGTAGCCGAGTACGGAGGCATCGACGGCCTGGTCAACAATGCCGCGATCTACGGCACCATGAAGTTCGACCTCCTGATAACGGTGGACTGGGACTACTACAAGCGGTTCATCGACGTGAACCTTCACGGCGCGCTGGTCGTAACTCGTGCCGTGTATCCCGAGATCCAGAAGCGCGGCGGCGGATCGATCGTCAACCAGTCCAGCACCGCCGCATATCTCTACTCAGGTTTCTACGGACTCGCCAAGGCCGGCATCAACTCCCTCACCCAGCAACTCGCCCACGAACTAGGCGGGCTCAAGATTCGGGTGAACGCCATCGCTCCCGGGCCCATCGACACCGAAGCCACCCGCATCCAGGCAGGCGACACGGCCAAGGAGCTGGTTAAGAGCCTCGCCATCAAGCGGCTCGGCCAACCCGACGATCTGGTCGGAGCGACCCTGTTCCTGCTGTCGGATGAGTCGCGCTGGATCACAGGCCAGATCGTCGCCGTCGACGGCGGCCAGACCTTCCGACTCTGATGGGTGCCGGTCGCCGAGCTGGTCGCGGCGGGAGCCAGGCGGCCGGGTGAACCAACCGTCGCTCCTCCAAGACGATGACGGCGCAGTCCGGATCATCACCTTGAACCGTCCTGAGCAGCGCAACGCCTTCGACATCGGCCTTTACCACGCCCTGACTCGCGCCCTGCGCTCGGCCGACACGGACGAATCGGTCCGTGCCGTCGTGCTCACCGGCGCTGGTCCCGCTTTCAGCGCCGGCACGGACCTGGGCGAGCTGGCCGCCATCGCGGCCGGCTCACCCCCGGAGGGAGCAGCCGACGCCTTTCCCGGCCTGCTGGCGACCCTAGCTGAGATAGATGTTCCCCTCATCGCTGCCGTCCAGGGGCCTGGAGTCGGACTAGGTGCCACCATGCTCTCGTTTTGCGAAATCGTGATCATCGCCGACACCGCCCGGCTCAAGGCTCCCTTCGCCGAGATGGGTGTGCCCCCGGAGGCGGCCAGCAGCTATCTCTTCCCCGTTCGGATGGGCTGGCAGCGGGCCGCGAACAACTCTCATGACTGTGAAATCCAACGGCAGGAGCCTGCCGTTTACGTCAGGCACCTTTTGGGGAGCAAACCCGCTCCAGGATCTGGCCTGGGCCAGACAAAACGACCCGGTGCAGGTATCTAGGGTCAGGTCGGACTCCTTGTCTGGGGTCTTTCGCCGAGCGGTTACGATGCCCCGACTGTGCCGAGAAATCGAATAGCCCAGACGGCGATCCTGTCTCTGGGGTTTGTCGCTCTGGCGACTTCGTGTAGCTCGGGCCAGTCGTCCTCGACCTCGGCCACCACCGTGCCAAAGCCGACCTTCACGGCGTCTCAGAAGGACGACTATCTCACGGACCTGGCCAAGAACGACTCCGCTTCATCTACGTACCTCAAGCAACACGGTCCGACCGGAGAGAACACGCTGCTTGCTTATGGCTTGGCGTTCTGCAGCTTTCTACAACAGGGCGCAAGTATCTCCACCGCCATATCCAGCCTGGATTCCCAAGCCGGGGAGGCCGCCTCGGACACTGGTTTCACCGCTTCCCAACAGTCGGATAACGCGATCGGAACCGATGCTCTCATCGTTCTGTGTCCATCCGAGCAATCGAAGCTCACCGCGGCGCAGTTGGCGCAGCTCCAGCAGGTTCGGCATGCCCTCGGCGGAACATGACCACCTGCCGCTGTGTAATCGTCAGCATACCAATCTGAATCCCAGAATGGTATACTCATCCTGTGGCTACGGAGCAGATTGCTGTACGACTCCCCGAAGAACTCCTAGCCGAGGTCGACGAACTTGTCGCCCGAGGTATCTATGACAGCCGCGCCGCCGCGGTTCGCGCCGGTCTCGAGGCCGTAGCCGACTCGGAACGGCGGCGTCAGGTCGATCGGGCTGTCGTAGAGGGATATCGACGCATTCCTGCGGCTGAGACCGAGCACGAGGGCGCCGTGGCCTCACTTCGGGATGCGATCGTGGACGAGCCGTGGTGAATGAACCGCGACGCGGCGAGGTCTGGTGGGGTGAGATCGAGGACATCGGCCGACGCCCTTTCTTGGTGATGACCCGTTCAGCTGCGATCCCGGTACTGCACAACCTGTTGGCTGCTCCCATCACACGCACAGTCCGTGGCATCCCAACCGAGGTGCGCCTTGGTGTTGACGACGGCATGCCCACCGATTGCGCCGCCTCTTTCGACAATCTGAGGGTCGTACCGAAGAGTTACCTTGTCGATCGCGTTTGCTCACTCGATCCAATACGCATGGTTGAGGCTTGTCATGCCCTGCGAGCTGCCGTGGATTGCTGATTCGACAGAGCAGGCATCGGTCAGATCCAGGGGCTCGGCGAGGTTGGGCAAGATGGGACAATGAAGGCGCAGGAGGGACTGGACGCAGTGAGCGTTGGACTGAGGTCTCGACATGCGCTCGTAGTCATCACCGTCGTCGCCCTCATCACTGGGTGTAGCAGCAGCGAGCCTCGATCCCCGGTGACGCCGCCCGGGGTTGCAGGCATACAACTGCCAGTGTTCGAGAAATCCTGTGCGCCGCAGCCCGGTTCTCCGTCGGTTGTGCCGATAAGGGTCGTCAGGGCTGCGATCGTGGCCAACGTCTGCATCAGCGGCGAAGGACCATTCCCGTTCCTGGTGGATACCGGAGGATCTACAACTCTGGTGGATTCGAGCCTTGCGGCGCGGCTTCACCTTGCCCTCGTTGACGGACCTCGGGCTGTTTCGTCATTCACCTGTAAGCGGCAGATCTCCTTCGCAGCTCTTTCACGATGGTCGGTAGGCAACACGACATTGCTTCCGCAGACCGTAGAAGTCGGCACCGTACAGTCCCCGGCCCTTCCGAACCTGGATGGGGTGCTCGGGTCGGACACACTGAGCAGCTTCGGTGCGGTCAGAATCGACTACCGCCAACAGACCCTCACCCTCGGCCCACAAAGTGCTCCCCTTCGATCAGAAGTAGCGGGTGGCTCGGGACCCCCATCGGTCTCTGCGTCACTGACGGAGGGCACATCGTTCGCCAGCCCGATGCCCGTCAAGGTCGTCAGCGAAACTCTTTCCCCCCACCACCTACAACTGACAGAGGTAAGACCCACCGTTGACCTGTCGTTCGGGCCAAACCAGTTCACGCTGACGCTCGACACCGGCGCAGGGACCACGAACCTCGATCCGAGCGTCGTCAAGATGCTCCGGTTGGCTCTGGCGGGCCCACCCGGCGCCGCCTACGCCGGCCTTGACTGCCCCGTCGTCGTCAACCACTACACGATGGGGCCCGCGATGCTCGGAAAGGTGCAGCTTCCTGAGCAGACGGTCGGCAGCAACTTCATTCCCCCCGGCACGGTCGGGGTGATGGGTTCCGGGACCCTGATCAACTACAACCCGGTGCTCGTTGACTACACCGACGGCGAACTCTTCCTCGGCCAAGGCACGCAGGCTCAGTCGGCCGCGTCGGAACGTCCCATCTCGAGCGGGTGACCTCGGCCGGGTCTTCCCTGTGGACCAGTCTGCACGGAAGACTCGGACCAGCGTCCCTAACGCGTTCTCTATCGCACCCCGAAGGTGGTGGTCAACTGACGAACGACGCCGAGTCGTACTGGCGCGGAAGGTGGGCCTTGGCTGGCGACGTAAACTTGTGTTATGGCCGACTGCCGTGCGACACCGCGGTTGAGATCGAGATGACCTCCCGAGTCCGGGACTGACCGGTGCGCAAGATCATCTGGGTGATGTCGGTGTCGGTCGACGGTTACATGGAAGGGCCGAACCGCGAGATCGATTGGCACATGGTCGACGACGAGCTGCATCGCCACATGAACGGCTGGCTGGCCGACGCGGGCGGCTTCCTCGAAGGTCGGGTCACCTTCGAGCTGATGGTTGGGTTCTGGCCGACCGCAGACCAGGATCCGGCCGCCACGCCGACGGTCGTCGAGTTCGCCCGGATCTGGCGGGACATGCCGAAGGTCGTCTACTCGCGCACTCTGCAGCGGGCCGAGTGGAACGCGACGGTCGTCCCCGATGTGGTGCCGGCCGAGGTCCTCGCCCTCAAGGCACAGCCTGGTGGAGACCTCGTCCTCGCCGGCGCCGACCTGGCCGCGGAGTTCGCCCGTCACGACCTGATCGACGAGTACCGCCTTTACGTCCACCCCGTGGTGATCGGGCGTGGCAAGCCGATGCTCCAGCCATCGGACGCGAAGGTCCCGTTGGGGCTGATCGAGACGCACACTTTCGGCAACGGGGTCGTCATGTTGCGGTACGAGCGGCTTGCTCTGGGGCCCGACGGCGGGTGATCCTCGTGGGTCCGCTCGTCGCACAGGCGTGACGGGCGCATAAGAACATCGTCTATTTCGCTTCGGTACGACGGCCTCCAAGACGATCAGGTGGCGGTCTCCTCGAGCAAGGCAGCTCGAGCCTCGGCCATCTCGTTGAGGATCTCAGGGGCCACCCGGGGGTACTGGGGATCGATATCAGCAAGGGCGGTGACAAGTATCGCCGCTGTCGCCAGCTGGGTGAACCATTTGTGATCTGCAGGTACCACATACCATGGCGCCCACTTGGTACTGGTGTGACTGAGCATCTCTTCGAACGCCTTTTGGTAATCGCCCCAATAGTTGCGTTCCCGGATGTCGTCGGGGGAGAACTTCCAGTTCTTGGCCGGATCGTCGATCCGCCCGAGAAAGCGATTGGCCTGCTCCTGTCTTGACAGGTTGAGGAAGATTTTCACTACCCGGATGCCGTTGCCGACCAGGTGACGCTCCCAGTCGTTGATCTCGCGAAAGCGCCGCTTCCAGACGTCCCCCTTTCTTGCCTCCTCCGGTAGTCGCTCTGCGTCCAGCAGCTGAGGGTGCACCCGTATCACGAGTACCTCCTCGTAATGCGATCGGTTGAAAATCCCTATCCGGCCCCGTTCGGGGACACCTCGCTGATAGCGCGACAGGTAGTCGCGGTTGAGGTCGTCGGTTGAGGGCTGTTTGAAGCTTCGGACTTCTACGCCTTGGGGGTTGACGCCGGTCATGACGTGCTTGATAGTGCTGTCTTTGCCCGCCGCGTCAATGCCCTGAAGGATCAGGAGCAGACCGAAGGTGTCCTGAGCCGCCAAGCGGTCCTGATAGTCGGCGAGGAGGGCGACACCCTCGGCGAGGCGGGCACCGGCTTCGGCCTTGGAAATCAGCCCCCCTGTGTCGGCCGAGTTGTAGTCACGTCGCAGCGCGATTCTCCTTCCTGGGGTAACCAGAAGGGGCTGGGCGAGGTCCGTCACGAATCGCAGGCGTCGTTCCATGATTCTCACTCTGCCGCGGATTGACGAGTCTGGCACCAAGACCCGTACCATTCACCATGAATGAGTCCGTAATCGATGACACGGCACAGGAAGAGTTCGCCGTGTGTATGGGCGACGCCACGGGGCGCTGGTCATTGTTGCGCCCGGCCGCCGGGGAGCCGTCAGGACCGCTGGGCCGACGACTGGGCGTGGACCGTGTCGCGGATGAGCATGAACCTCTTCGACCAATGGCGGCTGGACGGTAAGGATGTGTGATCTCCCATTATTAATGATAGATTGAACACTATGGATGTGCAAATGCGTCACCGGACGATAGTGGAGGCCCTCCGTCAGCGCAGTCCGGTCCTGGTTGGGGAGCTGGCCGTCGCACTGGGGTGCTCCGAGATGACCGTGCGGCGTGACCTCGAGTCCCTCGAGCGCAGTGGGGGCCTCAGACGCGTGCACGGTGGTGCGGCGAGTGTCTTCCTCAGTGCCGAGGAAACCCCGTACGGCATTCGGGCCCTCGAGTCCCACGAAGCCAAAGCGACGATAGGCGCAGCTGCCGCCAGCCTCTTGGCCGACGGGGAGACGGTCATCCTCGACGGCGGAACCACTGCCATGGAGGTGGCGCGAGCGCTCCGTAACCGGCGCATGACCGTCATGCCACTCGCTCTCAGGCCCGTCTTCGAGCTGCATGAGTGCCCGGGCATCAAGCTTCTCCTCCCAGGCGGTGAAGTCCGTCCAGGCGAGTTGTCGTTGACGGGAAGTCTCACCGAGCCATCTTTTTCACAGCTCCGGTTCGATACGTGCGTGATGGGTCCGTGTGGCATCGATGCCAAGGCGGGCATCACGACTCACCTGCTCGCCGAGACGGCTGTGAAGCGGGCCGCCGCCAGAGCCTCCCAACGGGTCGTTGCGGTGGCCGACTCCTCGAAGCTCGGCCGGGTGGCGTTCGGCCATGTTTGCGAACTCGACGACATCGACGTCGTCGTCACCGATGCCGAAGCCGATCAGCAGATAGTGGACGAGTTGCGGGCGGCGGGAGTCGACGTCTGCTGCGTTTGACACCGTTCCCGGCCAAGAACCAGCCAGCAACACCCGCCTCGGCGGACCGTAGGCCACGCCTGGCCGTTATCGCCGTGTTCTTCGTGCATGGCTTCCTATTCGCCTCTTGGACGGCCCACATCCCGCAGTTGCAACATCACCTTGGCCTGAGTGACGGCCGACTCGGACTCGCCTTGCTCGGGGCCCCTATCGGCTCGGTGCTGGCGATGGTGGTGGCGGCCCGCCTCCTGCCGATTGTGGGAAGCCAGCCGATGGTGCGCTTAGCGCTGGTCGGCTATTGCGTTTCGGGACCGATCATCGGTCTCACCGGCTCGCTGGGTACGTTCTTCGTCGCGTTCCTGCTCTGGGGCTTCTTTCAGGGGACCCTTGACGTTTCGATGAACACCCAGGCGATCACGGTCGAACGGTTCTCGGGCCGCGTGCTCATGCCGGGTTTCCACGGATCGTGGAGTACAGGTGCTCTGGTCGGTGCGGTCACCGGAGCAGCGGCGGTGGGGCTAGGTCTTTCCCTGAGCGAGCAACTGCTCGCCCTGGCGGTACCGTGCCTCCTGGTCGTCGGCTGGCTTACGACGTCGCTGATCGCCGACCAGCGAGCAGGTAGCGACCCCGAACCTTCAGAGGGCAGGCCAGACAGGCGCAGTGGCGTGCTTCAGGGCGCGGTCCTTGTGCTCGGGGGCATCGCCTTCGCCGACATGTTGTGCGAAGGTGCCGCAGCAGACTGGGCCGCCGTCTATCTCCGCAACTCGCTGCACGCCGTGCCCTTCGTCGCCGGACTGGGCTACGCGGCCTATGCCCTGGCTATGCTCACCGTCAGGCTTTCCGGCAATCGGATCTTCACCAGGTTCGCCGCCCACCGAGTGCTACCACTGCTCGCCGCCATGGGCTCGCTCGGCTTTGCCGCCGGTCTCGTCATCGCCCGGCCTGTGACTTTGCTCGTCGGGTTCGCCTTGCTCGGCGCCGGGCTCGGAAGTGTCGTCCCGCTGATCCTCAGCGCGGCCGGAGCGGTGGACAACGTGGACACCGGAAAGGCGGTGGCCGCGGTGGCCGGCTGTGGGTGGGTCGGCTACGTCGTGGGACCTGTCGTGATTGGCGAAATCGCATCAACGACGACACTGCAAATCGCTCTATTTCTGATCCCAGTTCTCGCCGGTACCGTCGCGGTGGCCACGGGGATGGCGAAGGCGCTGCGGCGCGGGGCACTGCCGGCTGACGCGGCGCCGAGCTCTAGGCGGGCCGGGGTACGGACGCGAACGCCGGCAGAGTGAACCATGTGGGAAGGCCTCGCCGGAGCGCTGGGGTGCCGCGTAGCTCGATTGTGCCAGCGCCGAGGGCGTCGGACCAGCTTCGGTCGCCGCGCCAAATTTCGACCATATGGCGAAGATCGGTGAGCACGTTTACTGCGACTTCGTAGCCGGGGTCGACATCGCAGACGTCGGCTTCGTTGGCGGTGATCACCAGCCACCAATGCCGGGACTTGGTAGGAGCATCCGGGAACGTGAACTCCACCACGGTGCGGCCGTTGGGCACCGCGGTGTGATCGATGTTGCGATGCATATCCCATAGCAACAGTTTCGGATCGAGATCCTCGTCACCCAGTTCACCGATCCAGCGGACGCCCCATGCGCCGAGCGCTTCGACTACCGGGCGGAGCTCCTCCCCGGCGGGGGTGAGGACGTATTGCACGTTGGGACCGTCGGTTCGGCGGTCTACTACGCCGGCGCGGACCAGTTGCTGGAGCCGCTTGGACAGCAGCGTGGGAGACATGCGGGGCACGCCGCGGCGCAACTCGTTGAAATGCCGACTCCCGGTCACCAGTTCTCGGACGATGAGCAACGTCCAGCGTTCGTCAAGCAGCTCCATCGCTTTAGCGACGGGGCAGAACTGATGGTAGGAGGAGCCCATGCCGTCCAGGTTAGAGCCACGCTCCCGCGCTCAGCCCGCCGATAACGCCGGCTTCGAGCCGGCGTCGGGTACCGGTACAGATCTCGTACTAGTCGAACAGCAATCTCGTTCTTTACCCTCAACGAGGACGACAACGTCGGTGCACCCAGAAAATCGGTCGTGATGTTTGGCGCCGCGTGGTTGTTCGCAAGCCGATGCCCGAACATGGGAGGACTACTGAGATGACTGCACCAAACGATATCGTCGAGGCCGACCGAGCTCTCAAAGCCAAGCACCGCGCCATGTGGGCCCTGGGCGACTACCCCACCCTGGCCGCCGAGATCATCCCCGACCTTGGCAAAGTCTTAGTTGACGCCTGCTCGGTAGGCCCTGGTCAGCGGGTGTTGGACGTGGCCGCCGGGTCGGGCAACGCTGCCATTCCGGCGGCTCTCGCCGGGGCGAGCGTTGTCGCCTGCGACCTCACACCCGAGTTATTTGAGTTTGGGCGCGAACGTGCTCGTCAGCTAGGCGTTGAGGTGGAGTGGCGGGAGGCGGATGCCGAGGCACTTCCGTTCAGCGACGGGGAGTTCGACGTCGTGCTGTCGTGTCTTGGGGTCATGTTCGCCCCGCGCCATCAGGTCAGCGCCGATGAGATGGTCCGCGTCTGCCGGGCCGGTGGGACCATCGGATTGCTGAGCTGGACGCCAGAGGGGTTCATCGGNNGCCACCATGAAACCCTACGCGCCCCCGCCTCCGCCAAGCGCGCAGCCTCCGCCTTTGTGGGGATCCGAACACCACGTCGTCGAACTGCTCGCCGACCGCGTCAGCGGCGTCAAGGCACAGCGGAGAACAGTCACAGTGGACCGCTTCGCCGCCCCCGACGCGTTCCGCGACTACTTCAAGGCCC